>JAQUTA010000065.1 GCA_028709965.1 Lutispora sp. | reverse complement strand
TCTCCTGAGATACTTGGAATACCCGCAAAGCTTGACCCTCTAGTAACTACTGATAAGGCAACCTGGCTCAAAACATTCCAAGATTTGACCGCTGTGGTGGATTCTGCAGGTATATGTCTATTCACAACCTTTGGCATAGGGCTTCCCGAGATAGCCGAAATGCTGAGAACTGCCATAGGTTTTGAATACTCCGATGCTGAAATATTACAAATAGGTGAAAGAATATGGAATCTGGAAAAACTATTTAATTTGGAAGCAGGCTTTACTAAAGAAGATGATAGACTTCCGGATAGATTGCTCAAAGAACCCATGCCTGCAGGACCTGCAAAGGGCTTGGTAAATGAGCTTGATGTTATGCTAAAGGAATATTATGAAGTCAGGGGTTGGGGAGAAGACAGCATACCAACAGAAGAAAAGCTTAACGAGTTGGCAATAGAATAAGCAAGAAGCTTTGGGCTGTCGGCGGGTGAATATCAACCGACAGCCCGATTAATAAGGCGGGATTTTTTATGAAAGTAAAATACTTTGCATATATAAGGGATTATACAGATTCAAAGGAAATCCAAATGGAACACTGTAATTCTTTAAATGAGCTTCTCATTATACTATGCAAAAGATATGGTGCTAAATTTCAAAGCAAAATCTTTAAGAATGATGATCTCAGCGATGAGATAATTATTTTGATTAATGGGAGAAACATTGTCCATCTCCAAGGGCTTGACACTTTACTCAGCCCTGAGGATGAAATAAGCATATTCCCGGTAGTTGCCGGGGGTTAATTCAGTGCTAAATACTAATAATTTGGACGGTGATGCATTTTGTTTGAAAAATATCCAAAGGAACAAAGATATACGCTATCAATACTGCAGGATCTGCAAAAAGAATACAATTATATCCCCAAAGAGAAGCTTATAGAACTTTCCGAACATCTGGGAATTCCTCTTTCAAAGCTATACAGTATGGCCACCTTTTATAAGGCTCTCAGTCTTACACCCAAGGGAAAAAATATTATAAAAGTTTGCGATGGGACTGCATGCCATATCAGGTCATCCAGAAGCTTGCTGGATGAGATACAAAATACTTTGGGTATAAAACCCGGTGAAACCACAAAGGACGGAAAGTTTTCTTTGGAAACTGTAAACTGCCTTGGCTCTTGTGCTATAGCTCCCGTAATGGTGATAAATGATAAATATTACGGCAAGCTCACATCATCTATGGTGAGAGAAATCTTAAAGGAATACGGGGGTGCTGATGATGAGTAAGACGGTCTATGTCTGCTGTGGTACCGGATGCTTGGCAAACAACAGCATGGAGGTATATAAGGAGCTAAAAAGACTCATCGAGAAATATGAAGTGGATGCAGAAGTGAAAACTACCGTAAAGGCTACAGGCTGCAACGGACTGTGCGAGAAAGGTCCCTTGGTAAAAATACAGCCTGATGATATCTGTTACAGAAAGGTTAAAGCCAAAGATGCAGAGGAAATCGTCACAAAGACTTTGCTAAATGGCGAAATAATAGATAGGCTTTTGATTTTCGATATTACAAAAGGTAAAAAAGTAACGTCCCATAGAGATACTGACTTTTATAAATCCCAGAAAAAAATTGCATTAAGAAATATTGGAGAGATTGATCCTGCAAATATAGATGACTATATTGAGCGGGGTGGATATGAAGCCCTCCGCAAGATGCTCTCCCAAATGGCTCCTGAGGAGGTAATTTCTGAAATAGAAAAGTCCGGATTGCGTGGCAGAGGTGGCGGAGGATTCCCTACTGGGCGTAAATGGAGACAGTGTGATAGTATAGATAGTTATCCCAAATATATCATATGCAATGGTGATGAGGGCGATCCGGGAGCATTCATGGACAGGAGTATAATGGAAGGTGACCCCAATACGGTAATTGAGGGTATGACCATATGTGCCTATTCAATCAAATCAAACAACGGGTTTATTTATATAAGGGATGAGTATTCATTAGCTCTTAAAAATATGGATGCTGCCATAAGACAAGCCAAAGAGAGAGGCTTCTTGGGCAAAAACATAATGGGCAGCGGATTTGACTTTGATATACAGATTGTAAGGGGCGGCGGAGCCTTTGTCTGCGGCGAATCCACGGCACTTATGCAGTCCATTGAAGGAAATGTAGGTGAGCCTAGGGCTAAGTATATCCATTCAGTAGAAAAGGGACTATGGGGACAGCCTACTGTACTAAATAATGTGGAGACCTGGGCAAATGTACCTGAGATAATCTTTAAAGGCTCTGAATGGTTCAACTCTATAGGCACGGATACTAGCAAGGGTACGAAGGTATTTTCTCTTGTTGGCAAGGTGAAAAATACTGGGCTTGTGGAAATTCCAATGGGTACAACCCTCAGAGAGCTTGTGTTCAAAATTGGCGGAGGCATAATAGGTAACAAAAAATTCAAGGCAGTCCAAAGTGGAGGTCCCTCGGGCGGGTGCATTCCGGAAAGTCTTCTTGACCTGCCTGTAGATTTTGATACATTGAAAAAAGCCGGCTCCATGATGGGCTCAGGCGGTATAATAGTCATGGATGAAAGGACTTGCATGGTGGATGTGGCAAGATATTATCTTGATTTCCTTTCGGAAGAGTCCTGTGGCAAATGCGTTGCCTGCAGGGAAGGCATAAAGAGAATGTTGGAGATTTTAACGGATATTTGCAGTGGCAAAGGTACTGTAGAGGACTTGGTGTTATTGGAAGATTTGTGTCATACCGTAGGAGAAGCATCACTCTGCGGTCTGGGAAAAACCGCACCTAATCCGGTTTTGACTACCTTAAAGTATTTCCGAGATGAATATCTGGCTCATATAAATGAAAAAAGATGTCCGGCAGGAGTTTGTCCTATCAAGGAGGTGAGGGCATGAAGATTACTATAGATGGTATAGTGTGCGAAGCACAAAAAGGTGAAATGCTGCTGCAAATTGCAAGGAGAAACAACATTTTTATACCTACTTTATGTCACAGTGATGCTCTGCCCGGTCTTGGGAGCTGCAGATTGTGCATGGCAGAAGTAATGGACAGAGGCAGGAGAAGCGTTGTTGCTTCATGCATATACCCTGTGAAAGGCGAAATAGAGGTATTTACCCATTCGGATAAGATTAAATCTATAAGGAGAAATCTGCTCATGCTACTCTATGCAAGGGCTCCTGAGGATGAAACCATAAACAAGCTTCGCAAAGAATATGGGGTACCGGATAATATAAGGTTTTCCGGTGACATAGAGGAACATTGCATATTGTGCGGTTTATGCGTCAAAGCCTGTGAAGAGCTAGGCAGCAGCGCAATATCTACAATAAACAGAGGCGTGACAAAGAAAGTAGCTACTCCTTATGATGAACCTTCCTCCCAGTGCATAGGCTGCGGTGCCTGCGCTTATGTATGCCCCACCAATGCCATTAAGATTGAAGAAAATGATGGTGAGAGAACCATATGGAATAAAACCTTCCAGCTTGTCAGGTGCGAAAGATGCGGCAAGCCTTTTGCCACGAGAGAACAGCTTGAATATAGTAATAAAAAGCTGGGGACAGACTGTGGAGAAGCTTTGTGCGAAGTCTGCAAAAAAGCTGTAGTCGGAGAGAAACTTAAGGATATATATGAGAGGACAACATAACGTTGTCCTCTCATATATAAATAAGCATCACCTACAAGAGGCGTCCCTACCTGCACCTTACAATCAGGTAATCGTCATAATGTTCAAACCCTAATGCAGTATAAGCTCTGACGGCAGGCGTATTATTTTTTTTGACAGAAAGAGTTGGCATCTTGCCTTTGGCGATAATTCTGTTACAAATCTCAGAGACAATTGCTTTACAGTAGCCTTTTCCTCTTTCCTCTTCAACAGTATAAACGCCGCCAATCTGGCTTATTGCGGGAGTATAGGTCTGAATGCATGCCTGAGCAACCATTTTGCCATCCTTTTCTGCTATGATAAACTCTTCTTCTTCTCCCCTCTGGACCAAAGATTTTATCGCATCCTCTCTTGTTACGATCTGGTTAAATCCTTTTGCACGGCCATTTATAACAAAGTCCACTATCTCATCATCTGCTCCTTTTGCATCTATATAATTCACATCATCCATTATGAAAGGTTTAAAACTCTTGTTTACATAATAAGCGCTTTCATCGCATTCCAGAATTTGTTTATGAGTTTTAATCTCCTCATACAAAGGCTTTACAATTTTGCGCATACCCAATAGGAATTCGAAATTTCTCTCTTTCATAAGCTCTGCAAATAAAGGCACAGCCTCATCTGCCTCGAAGTGAGGTATGCAGCTGCCAAGATTATAGAAAGGCAAAATGCCTTTTAATTCTTCTCCATCAAAGAAACCATAGTAGTCTGCGCATCTTCTTATATGCCTCATATTATCGACACCAAATTGAATAATATTGGCATATAGAAATGAAGTCTCAACCTCATTTCTAGCAAGGTAATCCAAAATCATTTGCTTGTCGGATTGTGTAAGTAATCTGATCATAATATTCACCCCCAAAAAAATTAAAAACCCCCGCAAAATCACCGATGTCATCTATGTTGTCAATATGTTTACATACATTATTTTATTACCGTTTTCGGATACAATTCTTTTCAAATCATCATAAGATAGCACCACTGTTGCAGTATTATCATTAGGATGCACACCCAGGTTATCCATCTCTTCTATGGTATAAACTGCAGGATGGTTGATTACTTCATAGCTAATGCCCATAGCATCCAGTTTTCATAGACTTTTCGCTGTGCTTCCATTCAAGTTCGACTCCTTTACCTTTGCTTTTCTTATTTTAGTACATTATGGAATTTGTATACCTATAATATTCGGACTAATAATATCACAAAAAGCAATTGGGGATGCATATAATTTTGGTTAGGAAGCAGCACCCCCGTCCCTGCGCTTCCTTGTAACCCGGTAAATCGGTGCAGCTACAACATCTATTTTATCTTAAGGACGCTGAATTTCGTGTAACGCTTTATCGTAATCTTTTACAAAATACCGTTTACCTTTATTTATTATTTCATGTCCTTCCATTTCCAGCAAGAACCTGTGCTTGTCTATGCCGCCTGGATATTTTTCATTTAATCCGCCACCTTTTTTCAAGGTGCGCCAATATGGTGTTATTTCGCTGCTTCCCGAATCTTCTCGTTCCTGGGATGCATTTGCTGCGATGTTTATAAAAATTCCTGCAGTAAGCTGACAAGTGAAATCAGCATTATGCTTTTTTGCGAGAAATGCCCTGATTTCTTCTGAAGTGGTAAGCTTACCTTCAGGGATCTTCTTCATTACCTCATCATACTCGATAGGAGCCGCTATAAGCATATTGCCGCTTCCAAAGCGCTTTGCCATCTTATCATCAAAGCCTACAAATTCTACTTTGGGTAAATCTTTTGAGTTATTAAGTTTTTCATTGAATGATTTTTTTGCCATGTCTTTTCCTCCTCTGTTAACATTATGACTTTCTGGATTCACTATATTAATATCATGCTAACACCATTATACTAATTTGTCAGGATCAGATTACGCCTGATTCAAGTATTGAAAAAGTTTGTTTATCACAATTTATTTCAGCCAATACACCATAAGGTAAACACATCAGAAGTACCTTTCATCATCTCAAGAACTTCAATGTAGCCGCCTATTAGACGACCTTGTATTATTCCTCTGCCCTCTTTTCGGGATGATCATATATGTATTCAGACCCCTTCAGTGTATGCGGCATTTCTACAACTTCCAGCCCAAACTCTTCTTCTAGGCGTCTTTTGCCCACCTGCTGTTTTGCATGGTTTTTCATCTTTGCTATCTTTTCTGCCTGTTCTGGCACTCCGAGTGCATATCCTCCTTCATGCAGCCAAAGAAAATCAGGACTATTGCTATAAATACATAAAGCACGAACAATTCAGCTGTACCTGTGCCAGCTCCCCAGGTGCTCTTGATGTCAGGTATCTTGTAGTTTTCTGTAATGTCATTGCCCTCTGCATCCAAGAGAACTGTACTATTATGTCCAAAGAATACGAGATTCCCTTGAAGTTTTTTAATACTTTTTTGCAAGTCTGTTTCCTTTTTTATATCTAAAAACTGGCTGTTTTCTATATTAAACTTAAGCATATCTTCTATGAAGTCAGAACGACTCTTATCATATAATCTCAATCCATAGGATGCAATCTTTTATCCAAGTTATGACCACCCACTGCATAATATGCTCCCTTTCTTGTATCGAACCTGTACGTGTCAACAATAGCTGAATAAGCACATGGCCCATAGTTTGCACTTACAAGCCTGTATTTCATGTTTATACCCTTTAATAGCCTGGCAAAGCCATAAACATTAGGACTGTTATTATCCTTGAAAAATGCAATAAGTGCTCCGTCTATCTCCTTTGTTTCGAGGATATAGGCGTCTGCCACCTTATACCTTCCGTGGGAAGTGTACTCGGTAATTGCAGCGGCCAACACTTTCTTATCACTGGTAAACTTATACTCGGAAGCATAAAGCATGTATGAGAATATTAGCGCTAAAAGTATGCAGGATACTGCAGCGATCAGCCTTGAAAGTTTTATCTTTTTTAAAAACTTTAATTCCCTTTTGGGGGCAGTTTTTTTAGTGGTTATTTCAGCACTCATAATATTTAAAAGCACATTGCATTGTTCACAAGTGCTTATATGTTCCTCAACGGCTTGGTTTGTAACATCGCTTGTAAGTTTTTCTATATAGTTTGGAAGTAAATCCTGTACAATCATGCAATCCAAATCTTGTTTTATTATAGCCCCTCCTTCAATATTTTCCACCCTCACACCCCCTTACTAATAAGTACAAGAAACTTTCATTTCGTTACAGATATTTAAAATATTTTTTAATTATTATCGTAAATGACTTAAACTCTTTAACATGTTATAAAAAACCAGCAAATATATTAAAATTAAAAGAGCACTCGGCTCTTTTAGATATCTGGTGTGTGTTACATATAATCATACCCAAACGAATTAAACAAAACTATATTTTTTTGTGAAAATACTATTATTAATGCTTCGAAGCCCGGCTACGATATTACCATTGCACATAACGTCCGGCATCTCCAATGTTCCTGAACCGGACACATAAGGAATACCCCTTGGCGGTGCTCGCACCCGGTGAAGCAATATGGCGCGCCTACTCCATGCTCTGACCATACGCGCCCTTGTGGAGATGCATTGTTATCCGATGCTTTCCCGCTTAGAATGTTTACTAAATTATACCATATAATATAATAAATAAACAAATAATATAAATTACTACAAAACATATGTTTCTTTGCTAAAATATGCTATAATGTGGACATGCATTTTGTGGGAGGATAAAACATGTCTCATGATTTAAATGTTGGTGATTTAAGCAAAGGATTTATAAATATTAAGATTGGTAAATTAGCAAATGAAGTAATTGATTTATTAAATTTAAATAGAGAACCTTGCGATATAATAATGTGGGAAGATCGCTTTAAATATATAGAAAAACACAAACAACATTTTCAATCTGAAGAATCATATAAAAAACATGTTTCACAAATTCCTGATATAATTGAGAATCCAAATTATATAGCAAAGCATCCATCTTCAAATAGTATTGAATATATTAAAAGAATTGATGAATTAATGTTGGTTGCCGTAAGAATTAAAAACACTGGAAATTTGGCATTTAGAACAGCATATCCTTTATCAGAATTACAACTGCAGGATTATATTAATAAAGGAACGGCTATAAAAATAAAAGATTTTGAATAAAAACTTTACATATAGTAATAATAATGATACAATTTTAATACAACTAGATGGATAGATTATTTGAGGGCAGAACAGGCAGCTGCCACGCCAGAAATGGTCTTTAAAGAGATGTAGGATTGCCACCCTACCAAATAATCTATCTAGAAATGAATGCTGAGACTTCTGATGAATTTCAGAAGTCTTTATTAATTGTAAACATTTTCAAAATATTGTCTGCCCTCTCCAAAGCCTTTCCATAGTACGACGTTGAAACTGAGGGGAATACTAGGATGGAAAGTGTTGGCCAACTATGGTATCCCCGACATACACGTCGTCTATTATTCCATATTACTGGTATTACCGACTGTCGTTAATCCCTCCAATATTGGATATTTCACGACGTACGTCGCTAATACACCCTTTAGACTAAATCCTTTTATCCTAATAGACTATCACGTAAACTATCCCCATCACGCTTCTACAGATCTCCCCCGCATTTCCACATTTCATTTACGCATACTGTTTCCAATCTCCTGATCATCTGCTTAAACTTTACCATAATGATTTGGTTTTTTTACATATAATTACTAATTTTGTGACTATTCTGCGATCCTTTTGACATATAAAGCAAATAAAGATAGTTGTACTTTTTTTACTAATTTTTATATTAGCACCGTCCACAGATAAGCTCCTAAAATCCCACCTAATACCACTATCATAATGTTTGCTTTGCTTAGAGCCAGGATTACTGCGAAAATACCTCCTGCAGCAGCTGAAGGCATATCTCCCGTAGAAGTCAGCACATCTGGGAATATCAGCGCCCCTAGGGCTGCAAAGGGTATAAACTGAAGAAATACCTTAAAAGACGGTGAAAGTTTCATATCCTTCAAAAGCACCATTGGAAGCAGGCGGGGGATATATGTCACTAATGCCATAAGAAAAACAACGATATAAAGACTTTTCATCATTCCTCGACCCCCTTTGGGAAAAATAAGGCTCCTAAAGCCGCTGCTCCTATAGTGGCAGCTATTATGCTAAGACCTGAAGAAAGTCCGGCAAACATCGGCAGCCATTTAAGCATGGAATGAATCAGCATGGATATAGCTGCAACGATAAATACTGGTCGTGATTTTTTCACCGAAGGAAGTAACAATCCTATGAACATAGCATATAATGCTATTCCCATGCTGCCTTGAAGAGATTGGGGCAGTGCTGCTCCAAGAAAAACTCCAAGCCACGTGCCTGCATTCCAGGAGCCAAAGGCAACAGTATTTAAGCCTAATATAAAATATGGGGCAATCCTTCTTTCCTCTCTTAGAGAAGCTACGGAAAAGGTTTCATCAGTAATGCCAAAGGCCATGGCAATGGGTATATATCCTAATGCTATAGGCATCCCTGCCTTTGCTCCGTTTTTAAACTCTAATCCTTTGTTCAAATATTGTCCCTCACATTTCTTTTAAGTAATCTAATCATCAACTCCACCCCCCCAAAATTTAAAAATCCCACAGAGCGACCGTTAGAGTGACTCCGAAGGGTTAGAGCCGTTCATGCGAGACTCTTTCCAGCTATAAATTTACATACTTTATCCTATTCCCATTTTCGCTTACAACTCTTTCCAAATCATCATAAGATAACACCACTGTTGCCGTATTATCATTAGGATGCACACCTAGGTTTTCTATCCCTACCAAATCCTTATCAAAAACAACTTCTACATCTTTGTTTGTGTCATTGATGATTCCCAAAGGTGAGACGGCACCTTTTTTTAGCCCCAGGTATTTATCAAGCCTTTCATCTGATGCAAAACTAAGCTTTGTGCTGCCAATTTGTGATGCTAGATTGCTTAAGTCGGCTCTTTTATCCTTGCAAAGAACGATGAGATAATGCTTCTTTCCTTTAGCATCTCTGACAAATAGATTCTTGCATATATCAGCCTTTGCGGTTATCCCCAGGTTATCCATCTCTTCTATGGTATAAACTGCAGGATGATTAATTACTTCATAATTGATGGACATGGCATCCAATTTTTCATATACTTTTTGTTTTGCTTCCATTCTAATCAAACTCCTTTTCCTTTGTTTATATATATTAATATAATCAAATTAAGTGTATTATAAAACATTATATACTATCCTATGTGACATTTCATTAAATATCCATAAGCTCAATCAATCCAGCAATCCCTGTAGCTTCGCTAAAATAAAGACTATTATTCTGTAAATTTAATATAATTTGTGATAGTCTATTATTGTGGTCTTTATTTTGACAGGGAGGGATAGTATGGGCAAATTCAGACATATTGAGGAGTTCTTTCAAGCAAACAAGTGGAGATACATACTTGGAGTATTCGTTCTAATATTTGTTGACGGTCTTCAGCTTGTCACTCCAAAACTACTGGGCTATATCACTGATTCTCTTAGTTCACATACATTATCCATGAAGCAGATATACTTTTATGGTTTCTTAATAATTGGTATTGCTATTTTTGTAGCAGTTTTCCGATTTGTTTGGCGAATGCTCATAATAGGAGCCTCAAGAGATTTAGAGTATTGGCTTCGCAATAAATTATTCTCTCATCTTGAGAAGCTCTCTCTAAATTATTTTCACCACAAAAAAACCGGAGATTTGATGGCTCATGCCACCAATGATATAAATGCTATAAGGATGGCCTTCGGCATGGGAATTGTTATGATGACGGATGCGGTATTTCTCTCTATTTCTACCATATTCATAATGATGATATCTGTTGACAGAAGATTCACATTGGTAGCTTTAGTACCCCTAACCTTTGTAGCCTTTATCGTAACCTTTTTTGGCAAGACTATTCAAAAAAGGTTCAAAAGAGTTCAAGAAGCCTTCTCAAATTTGACTGATAAAGCTCAGGAAAGCTTCTCGGGTATAAGAGTAATAAAGTCCTTTGTGCAAGAGGATGAGGAAATAGATAACTTTTCTAAAGCTAATGAGAATAATTTAAATGAGAATATGAATCTAATAAAAATATGGGGAGCCATGTTTCCCCTAGTTATTTTCTTGTCATCTCTAAGCTTCGTCATCACCCTTTATTACGGAGGACTCCTTGTAATAGATAAAGCCATAAGCTTAGGCCAGTTTGTTACCTTTATATCCTATTTGGGTCTACTAACCTGGCCAATGATGGCTGTAGGGTATGTTATAAATGTGCTTCAAAGAGGTACTGCTTCTATTGTTAGGATCAATGAGATACTAGACACTAAGCCGGAAATATTCGATGATGAAAATTCTTTGGTTCTAGATAATTTTGAAGAAAACATAGAGTTTAAGCATTTCTCCTTTACCTACCCAGGAGCTGAGGTGACCGCGCTTTCAGATATTAATATAAAGCTGGAGAAAGGCAAAACCCTTGCAATAGTAGGCAAGACTGGAAGCGGCAAAACCACTTTGGCTAATTTGATTGTCAGGCTCTATAATGTTGAAAGAGATAGCCTTTTAATAGGGGGTTACGATATAAACAATATACCACTCAACCTTCTCAGGACCAAAATAGGCTATGTCCCCCAGGATAATTTTCTTTTCTCCTGCTCTATAAGAGAAAACATAGCTTTTGCAGATGAGAACATGACCTTTGATAAGATAGAGGGAGCAGTAAAAATAACCAGTGTTTATGATGATATAATGGATTTTCCTCAAAAATTTGAGACCCAGTTGGGAGAAAGGGGCATAACCCTCTCTGGAGGTCAAAAGCAGAGAATATCTATTGCTCGAGCCATAGCCAAGGAACCTGCAATAATGATATTTGATGATTGCTTATCAGCAGTAGATACCAAGACTGAAGAAAAGATACTCAAGAATTTGAAAGAAGTCACCAAAGATAGGACGAGCATAATAATAGCTCATAGGATATCTACTGTAAAGGATGCGGATGAAATAATAGTTCTTGATGAAGGCAGGATAATAGAAAGAGGAAGTCACGATGATCTAGTAGCCCTAGACGGATATTACAGCAGCATATACCATAAACAGTTATTAGAAGAAAAAATCGCCAGAGAGGAATAGGGGGAAAGAAATATGAACAATTTTCATGAAGAAGAAGCTTTAGGAAAAGCCTTTGACGCTCGATTGATGAAAAGGCTACTAAAATATGCCAAACCCTATATCGGACTTATCTCTATAAGCTTTGTGCTGTTGCTTTTGATCACTCTCACTGATTTGGCTAGGCCCTATCTTATGAAAGTAGCTATAGATGATTACATAGCAGTGGGTAACAAAGCAGGACTCAAAAATATAGCCCTGATTTTTCTCTTCGTAATAACCGGAGGCTTTGTATTTAACTACATTCAAGTTTATATTTTGTATTACACCGGTCAGAAAATCATATATAACATGAGGCAGGAGCTTTTCTCCCATTTGCTAAGGCTCTCCCTTTCGTTTTTTGATAAGAACCCGGTGGGAAGGCTTGTAACAAGGGTAAGTAATGATATGGAAAACCTCAATGAGATGTATACTGCGGTGATTGTAAATCTATTTAAAGATATTTTTACTCTTATTGGAATCATAATTATTATGCTTAGAATGAATGCAAAAGTTGCCCTCATAAGCTTTGCTGCCATACCCCTTATATTCTTGTCCTCTGCAATTTTCAGAAAAGAATCAAGAAAAGCCTATAGATCAGTGAGGGTAAAGCTGGCAAAGATAAATTCTACGCTAAGCGAAAATATTTCCGGTATGAAAATCATACAGATTTTCAACAGAGAGAAATTCAAGTATGATGAATTCGCAGGAATCAATGATGAGCATAGGCAGGCAAGCAAAAGGGAGCTTCTCGTATTTGCGGTATTCAGACCCTCCATGGACCTCATCTATTCCTTCTCTCTAGCCCTTCTCATATGGTATGGTGGAGGCAAGGTGTTGCAAGGTACGCTCCCCTTTGGAGTTCTATTTGCCTTTGTGAATTATATAGATCAATTCTTTAAGCCTATAAATGATTTGACAGAAAAGTTTAATATATTGCAATCAGCAATGGCATCAGCAGAAAGAATCTTTCTCCTTTTAGATGAAGAAGAAAATATCAAAACTATAGGAAACCCTCTGCCTCTAAGCAAAATCACAGGCAAAATAGAGTTTAAAAATGTTTGGTTTGCTTATGAGGGAGAGAACTGGGTTTTAAAAGATGTGAGCTTTACCATCAATCCAGGTGAAACAGTGGCTTTCGTAGGTGCTACCGGAGCGGGAAAAACTTCAATTATAAGCCTTATAACTCGGCTCTATGATATTCAAAAAGGTGAAATATTAGTAGAAGGGAAAAATATAAAGGAAGTAGACAAGTATGAGCTTCGCTCTCAAATAGGTGTTGTGCTTCAAGATGTATTCCTATTTACAGGGGATATTAAAGGCAATATTAGATTGAACAATGAAGAGATCACCGATGAACAGATAAAAGGGGTGGCGGGCTTTGTCAATGCAGACACATTTATTGATAAGCTGCCAAAGAGATATGAAGAAACAGTAATGGAGAGAGGTGCTACCCTCTCATCAGGACAGAGGCAGCTCCTGGCTTTTGCCAGAGCCCTAGCCTTTGATCCTTCTTTGTTGGTTCTTGATGAGGCCACTTCAAACATTGATACTGAGACGGAGATACTCATACAAGATGCTATAAAGAAATTGATTAAAGGCAGAACCAATATAATAATAGCTCACCGACTGTCTACCATACAGCATGCAGATAAAATCGTAGTAATGCATAAAGGCAGACTAAGAGAAATGGGCAAGCATCAGGAGCTTTTAGATAAAAAAGGCATGTACTATGATTTGTACTTACTGCAGTATAAAGAATAAGCTCTTTGTGTATCGATACACCTTGCAAGATAATAACCAAATCTCCAATTTTCCAACCTTATTATCTTCATTATATCCCTCAGATATTTTAAAATAAACTTGAGGGAACTCTAAAAAGGAAATTACTTCTTTTTTGAACGCAGGAGGATTTGATGAAGAATTTTATACCAA
>JAQUTA010000064.1 GCA_028709965.1 Lutispora sp. | reverse complement strand
TATTTTGCCTTTACTTCAGTCCATATTCTATCATATTTAGTCAGAGAGCCTGCTAAATCTTCTAATACCTCGCTGTTTTTCAGGTCACTATCCTCAGGATATGCTGACTTATCAGATGTTAATTCCATAGGCAGCTTTTTTATAGCTTCCACATGGGGAGTTGCATAGCCTATAAAGTCAGCATTTTTGAAGGCAACTTCCGAATCACAAAGATAGTTGATAAACAATTCAGCCTCTTTCTTACGCTCACTCGAATTTGGAATAACTACTGCATCAAACCATATATTGGAGCCTTCTTTTGGAATAACATATTCCAAATCAGGATTTTCTCTCTTCATATATACGGCATCTCCAGACCACACCACTGCCAGAGCTGCTTCCCCGCCTATCATTTTATCCTTAACCTCATCTCCCACATAAGCCAAAACCAATGGTTTTTGCTTGATCAGCATTTCCTTAGCATCATTTAGCTCCTTATCATCCTTTGTATTCAGGGAATATCCTAGCATTTTCAGAGTTATGCCTATAGAGTCTCTTAAGCTGTCCAGCATTAGAATCTGCTTGTTATATTTCTCATTCCATAGTATCTTCCAGCTGTCAACAGGTTCTTCCACCATAGTTTTGTTGTATAATATGCCCACTGTTCCCCACATATAAGGCACAGAGTATTCATTGTTCGGGTCATAAGCCAGATTCTTAAATCTCTCATCAATATATTCATAATTTGGTATATTGTTCATATCAAGCTTATGGAGCATATCTTCATCTATCATTCTCTTTATTGTATAATCAGAAGGCACTAAAATATCATAATCATTGGCACCGGCCTTGATCTTCGCATACATTTCTTCATTAGTGGCAAATTCATCATAGACCACATCTATGTTATATTTCTTTTCAAAATCTTCTATAATTGATTGATCTATATAGTCACCCCAATTATAGACTTTAAGCTGAATCTTTTTTTCTCCTCCACAGCCCACCAAGCTGAGCGCCATAGAGATTGCAAGAGTAAATACCAGTATGTTTTTTAATATTTTTTTCATATCACATTCTCCCCTCTTCTCCCATTATCCCTTGACATTCTATTATTTATTACCAGAAGCATCAAAATTACTCCTGCAAACATAAGGCTTAAGAGTGCATTTATCTTTGGGCTTACCCCTTTCCTAGCCATAGAATAAATAGTAATGGCTAAGTTTGACACTCCAGGGCCTGTCGTGAAAAAGCTGATTACAAAATCATCTATAGACATAGTCATAGCCAACAAAAATCCAGTAAATATGCCCGGAGCTATCTGTGGCAAAACTACTTTTATAAATGCATATCCGGGGGTAGCGCCTAAATCCAATGCAGCATCATATACTTGGTTGTCAAGCTGCTTAAGCTTTGGCATAACCGATAATATAACATAGGGTAAATTGAAAGTTATATGAGCCAAAAGCATAGAAAAAAAACCTCTTGGGAGCTTTACCAAGATGAATAAAATCATCAAGGATATCCCTGTCACTATATCCGGGTTTAGTACAGGCAAATAAGTCATATTTGTCATTATTGCCTTGGGCATCTTCTTCATGCTGTGTATCCCTATGGCTGCAATTGTGCCGATTATAGTAGCGATAATGGAAGCTGTAAGAGCAATAGTAATTGTGTAGTATAAAGAAGTCATAATCTGCTGATCTTTAAACATCTCCACATACCATTTAAAAGTAAAACCAGT
The DNA here is from genome assembly GCA_028709965.1 of Lutispora sp. GTDB lineage: Bacteria > Bacillota > Clostridia > Lutisporales > Lutisporaceae > Lutispora. Next base: position 12,073 of record JAQUTA010000064.1, on the reverse strand, counting down.
CCAATGAGCTCTTGATTTGGAGCTGTTAAAGGAAAAAACTATCAGGACAATTATGGGAGAATATAAAAACAAAAATATTAAAAAAGTATATATTCTTTTTATCGCTGTCTTCACCACAAACCGCCCCCTTCGTTTTCTTTTTCATACCTTAATGCTATGCTCATACTAAACATTATCATAAGCATAAGCACCACTGAAAGGGCAGCCCCGAAGCCCCAGTCTCTAGTAGTCAGAAACTGCTGCTCTATTAGATTTCCTATGAGGGTAAAATGTGCTCCCCCCAAAAGTCTAGAAATTACGAAGGTTGTCAAGGCAGGCATGAATACCATTATAATCCCCGACGAAACACCAGGTAAGCTCAAAGGGAATATTACCCTCTTAAAAACAGTTATAGGAGGTGCCCCCAAATCCTCTGCGGCCTCTAATACAGCCTTGTCTATTTTTACTAAAACTGAATAAATAGGCAGCACCATAAAAGGAAGAAAATTATATACCATTCCTAGAATTACTGCGTTTTCCGTATATAACAATGACGGAAGCCGCACTCCAAAAAAACCTAAAGCTGTTGCTATAAGACCATTTTTCTCCAACAAGGTCATCCAAGCATAAGTTCTAGCAAGAAAATTCATCCACATAGGAATGACAAACAAAACCACTAGTATACTCTTTTTGCTTAAATTCTTTTCTGCCAAAATCATAGCCATAGGATAACCCAACAGCAAGCACACAATAGTACTTACAGCCGCAATCTTTATTGAACGCAAGAACACAGATAGGTAAATGGGTTCAAATACTCTTTTAAAATGTTGAAGGGTAAAATGAATGCCTGTAGCATCAGTAGTAAACACACTGTAAAAAATAATCAGTGCCAGAGGTATTATAGTGAATATCACAATCCACAACCCATAAGGATATGCCAGCAGGCGCTTTTTCATTCTGTTCTCACCTTCTTCATTATGTGAATATCATAAGGTATAACTTGCATACCTACCTTGGTATTCACAGGCTCCATCGTCGTACTATGCACCATCCAGCGCATATCTCTTCCATTTATGAGCATCTCATAATGAACGCCTTTGAAGATAACTGATTCCACCACACCTTCTATCATACCTTGATCAGCAGGTACCAGCTTGATATCTTCTGGTCTAATTACCACATCAACCTCTTCATTAGCCTTGAAACCTTTATCAACACATTCAAATCCGCCTCCTGCGAATTCTACATAAAAATCTTTCACCATTACTCCATCAATAATATTGCTTTCTCCAATAAAATCCGCTACAAAAGCATTTATGGGTTCATTATATATATCTTGAGGGGTTCCAACCTGCTGAATCCTTCCATCTTTCATTACCACTATGGTGTCTGACATAGTAAGAGCCTCTTCCTGATCATGTGTCACATAAATAAATGTAATTCCTAGACTCTGCTGTATCCTCTTCAATTCTAACTGCATGTCCTTACGAAGCTTCAAATCAAGAGCCCCTAAAGGTTCATCAAGCAAAAGCACTTGAGGCTCATTTACCAAAGCCCTAGCTATAGCTATACGCTGCTGCTGACCTCCGCTTAGAGAGCCTGTTTCTCTATTTTCATAGCCGGTTAAATTTACTAGTTTTAAGACTTCCTTTACTTTTTTGTCAATCTCTTTTTTTTCTACCTTCTTAATCTTTAATCCAAAAGCTATATTTTCATAGACATCCATGTGGGTAAATAGGGCGTATCTTTGAAATACTGTATTCAGCTTTCTTTTATAAGGAGGAAGATTATTAATCTTTTTTCCTTCAAAAATAACATCACCTATATCCGAAACTTCAAAACCCCCGATTATCCTTAAAGTAGTGGTTTTTCCACAACCACTGGGGCCTAAAAGAGTAACAAATTCATTTCTGCTGATACCTAGGTTAATGTCTTGTAATACCTGATGCCCATTAAAGCTTTTTGATACATTGACCAATCTGATAATTTTCTCATGCATTTATCTTCCCCCATTACTAACAGTAATTCTTATTTCAGATGAAGTTTAAAACTACGTCTGAACTTTAGAAGACGTTGTACCCCAGGAGCTTAGTGTCGCTTATTTATTAGCGATGCCAAGTCGTGGAGTCAAGTTATAATTTTATATAACAATGTATTTTTAACATATTGGAAATGTAAAGTCAATATGCCTTATCATAGACAATTTTAACCCGATTCCCATCTGAATAATTACTACTAATTTTCTACCAAATAAATATTGCTTTAATGCTGGTTTCTGACGATGATGGAATAAAAAGGGGTTAAAGTTCTATTATAATTATGCATCTACGACGATTTATATAAAAGCATTTTATATTGTCTCTTATATGATTTATCTAGCGACTAGAAAACATTGTTTCAAATTTATCAATAATATATGAATATTTGTTATTGCATATTTATATATTATTATGTATAATTATGTTTATTATAAAAAAAATGAGTTTTTAAAGGAGAATGTTCATGATTAAAGTTGGGATAATCGGCTCTACGGGTTATGTGGGCCATGAATTATTGAGAATTCTTACTAATCACAAAAAAGTTAAAATAGCTCAAATAAGCTCCTACAGCTATGAAGGACAATCCATAGATAGTATATATGGAAATCTTAATAAGATATCTTCATTAATGTGCACCAATCCCGAGAAAGTAATTGCATCATCGGATTTAGTATTTACAGCCCTGCCCCATGGTTTAAGTGAAGAGATTGCAGAGAAATGTCTTGAAAAAGATAAAATATGCATAGACTTGGGAGCAGACTTTAGATTAAAAGACGAAGAAGAATATTCCAAATGGTATGGTAAAAATTTTTCCAAGCCTCATATACATCCATTGAGCGTCTATGGTCTACCTGAGCTAAATCGAGAAAAGATTAGAACTTCCCCCATAATAGCAAATCCGGGCTGCTACCCTACCAGCATAGAACTGGCACTAATGCCCGTACTTAGAGAAAAGCTTATAGATACAAAGAGTATTGTAATTGACTCCAAATCCGGTACCACAGGAGCCGGAAGAGGGTTATCCCAAACCACCCACTTTCCTGAATGCAACGAAAACATATTGCCCTATAAAATCGGAGAGCATCGGCACTTGCCTGAAATACAACAAATTCTTAGTGAGATGGCGAACACTAGCGTTAAAGTTACATTTGTCCCTCATCTATTGCCTGTAAACAGAGGAATACTCTCAACAATTTACTGTACCCTTAACGAAACTAAAGATGTGGGGAAAGTGCATAACATATATAAAAACTACTATGAGAAAGAAGCTTTTGTTAGAGTTTTAGAAATCGGTAAAACAGCATCAATAAGAAATGTAAAATACTCAAACTTCTGCGATATATCTCTTCATATGGATGTTGAAAATAGCAAGCTGATAATTGTAAGCGCAATTGATAATATGGTCAAAGGCGCTGCAGGTCAAGCAATACAAAATATGAACATAGTTTTAGGAATTGATGAAGGCGAGGGCTTGAACTTTATCCCTCCTGCCTTCTAAAAATTGAAAGGAGATTTATGAAATGGAGATAATTAAAGGTGGCGTTACAGCAGCAAAAGATTTTTACTCCTCAGGAATTCATTGTGGAATTAAAAGGGCCAAAAAAGATTTGGCTTTGATATATTCTCCCAAGTTGTGTAACGCAGCAGCGGTATACACTACTAATCAGGTAAAGGGAGAGCCTCTATATGTAACCATGAAGCATATCAAAAACGGCAAGGCTCAGGCTATTATCATAAACAGTGGTAATGCCAATACCTGCACAGGTGAGGATGGAAAGAAAAAAGCTTTTATGATGGCAGATTTAACATCAAAAGCTTTAGACATAGATAAAGAAAATGTGCTTGTAGCTTCAACAGGCATAATTGGAGTATCCCTCCCTATCGAAAAAATAGAAAATGGTATGGATAAACTGGTAGAAGCTCTAAGTAAGGATGAGGAAGAAAAGGCTTCTGAAGCCATCTTGACAACCGATACCAGCAATAAAACCATAGCACTAACTTTTACCATAGGAGATAAGGCAGTCACCATAGGAGGTATGGCAAAAGGTTCAGGAATGATACATCCTAATATGGCTACTATGTTGTCCTTCATCACTACAGATTTGAATATAGAGCAGCCGTTACTGCAAGAAGCCTTAAGAGAAAGTGTGAATAAATCCTATAATCGAATCAGCGTTGATGGAGATACCAGCACTAACGACATGGTTGTAATTTTGGCCAATGGTGAAGCCGGCAATATTGCAATAACCGGCAAAGGTGATGATTATAACACCTTCTTAGATGCATTAAATTATTTGAATACTTATCTTGCAAAACTCATTGCAAAGGATGGGGAAGGTGCCACTAAGCTTATTGAATGCCAAGTTATAGGTTCAGACTCGGAAGAAACCGCAGAAATACTGTCAAAATCAGTTATTAGATCCAGCTTGGTGAAAGCTGCATGCTTTGGTGCTGACGCTAATTGGGGTAGAATTTTATGTGCCCTAGGCTACAGCAACATTGCGTTAGATATTCATAAAATTGACGTAGCTTTTGAAAGCCAAGAAGGAAATATTACAGTATGCCAAGGCGGAATGCCAATTATATTTAATGAAAACAAAGCAAAAAAAATTCTCAAGGCTTCTGAGATAAAGATATTAGTCAACTTGAACCAAGGTGATAAAAGCGCCGTGGCATGGGGATGCGATCTTACTTACGAGTATGTAAGAATAAATGGAGATTATCGTTCATAGGTGGTGGGTTTTGTGGAAAATTCTAAAAAAGCTGAAATACTTGCAAAGGCATTGCCTTACATCCAACAGCACAAAGGTAGAACTATTGTTATAAAATACGGCGGCAGTGCTATGTTGGATCAAAGCTTGAAAGATGCTGTTATTAATGATTTAGTGCTTATGAAATGCGTAGGCATAAATGTGGTGGTGGTACATGGCGGTGGCCCGGAAATAAATAAATTATTAAAAAAAGTAAATAAAGAAAGTAAATTTATTAATGGTTTAAGATATACCGACAAAGAAACTATGGATATAGCTCAAATGGTTCTAGCTGGAAAGATAAATAAAGATTTGGTGGCCATGATATATAAAAATGGTGGAAAGGCCGTGGGCTTCTGCGGTATAGACGGAAATATGCTTCAGGCAAAAAAAATTGATTCAGCTGATGACTTAGGTTTTGTAGGTGAAATCACAAAGGTTACTACAGATATTATAATAAATAGCACAAATGCAGGATATATACCTGTAATAAGCAGTATCGCATTGGGAGAGGATATGGAAACTGTATATAATATAAATGCAGACACTGCGGCATCAAGTATAGCGTCAGCCTTAGGCGCAGAGAAACTTATACTTCTTACTGATGTTGCTGGAATATTAGCAGATCCCTCTGACTCTTTTACCCTTATATCTCAATTGGATCTTGAAGAAATTTCTGTACTCTCATCTAATGGAATATTAAAAGGCGGTATGATACCAAAAGTAAAATGCTGTAGCGATGCAATAAAAGCAGGTGTGAATAGATCACATATAATTGACGGACGGGTACAACATTCATTATTGTTGGAATTATTTACAGATGAAGGCATAGGGACAATGATAAAATAGGAGGTAATTACAATGGAATTGATTAATAAAGCAGATAAGTATTTTATGGAAACTTATTGCCAATTGCCGGTAGTTTTGACTAAAGGTAATGGAGCTACTCTATATGATAATAAAGGCAACAGCTATGTCGACTTTACAAGTGGTATTGGTGTAAACAGCCTTGGTTATGGAGATGAAAATTGGACAAAAGCTGTAGAAGAGCAAAGCAAAAACCTTGCTCATATATCAAATATATTCTACAACCTCCCTTCTATTAAATTGGCTGAGAAATTGGTGAATAGTGCAAATATGAGCAAGGTTTTCTTCGCTAACTCCGGTGCTGAAGCCAATGAAGGAGCTATTAAGCTGGCGAGAAAATACAGCTTCGATAAATACGGAGAGGACAGATCCACCATAATCACGCTAAAGCAGTCTTTCCATGGAAGAACTCTTACCACACTATCAGCAACAGGACAGGAAAAATATCATAATTACTTTTTCCCGTTTACAGAGGGATTTAAGCATGTAATAGCCAACGACTATGAGGACTTTGTGAATAATCTTGATTCCAGCGTATGTGCCATAATGATGGAAGCGATTCAAGGAGAAGGTGGCGTCAGACCCCTTGATGAAGATTATGTTAATAAGGTTATTGCTAAATGTAAGGAAAATGACATGTTGGTGATATTTGACGAGGTGCAATGCGGCATAGGGAGAACAGGCTTGTTATTTGGTTTCAATCATTTTGATATAGAACCTGACATTGTAACAATTGCCAAGGGTTTGGCATCAGGACTTCCTATAGGGGCAGTTTTATGTAATGAAAAATTGAGCAAAGTATTAAAACCCGGAGATCATGGTTCTACTTTTGGCGCCAATCCTGTTGCATCAGCAGCCGCTTTGGTAGTTTTGGATAAAGTATGTGAAGAGAAATTCTTAGAAAGTGTAATCTCAAAAGGCAAAAAAATAAAACAATTTCTAAATAATACAGGCTTGGAATTGAAAGTCCGGGGTCAAGGGCTTATGATAGGCGTACAGATACAAGGCGATGCTTCCAAAATTCAAAAGGAAGCCTTGGATAAAGGATTATTGGTTCTCACCGCAGGACCTGATGTAATAAGGTTACTGCCTCCACTTACAATAAATGAAGAAGAATTGGAAAAAGGGCTTGAAATTTTATATCAAGTTATTTCTTAATAAAATAGAACCTCCAAAATATGGGAGGTTCTATTTTATTAGACTTTTTGTCGATCCCTAAACAATAAGCTTATTGACCATAGGCCTGCTAATCCAACTAAAGTATAGATAATGCGGCTGATTACCGCGCTTTGCCCTCCAAAAAGAGCAGCTACCAGATCAAATTGAAATAAACCAACTAAAAGCCAATTCAAAGCACCTATAATTACTAATATTAGCGAAAGTCTATCCAATCTATTCACCTCCCTCTCCACATAATTATTTTGTCTTATATATTTATGTATGATGTTTTCATCCAAGACCGAATATTCTCATATTATCTATTCAAATATTTGTCATTAGTCCACGCATATAAGTTATGCTATAATATTATGTAAACATGGAGGTGGACTATGAACATCACAACCTTAAAACTAATTAGGGGCGCTATAGTATTTATGGCTACTTTGCTCCTATTATATGGGGCACAATTTCTCTGGCAAAAATACTATATAACTGTGCCTCTAAATAGAGAACTCCAAAGTGTAGAAGGTGTCCAAAGCGTGGCTGTGGAAAAACCATCAAAAATAAATGAGCCTGTGAATATTAATATTTCTTTTAATAATATTTCCAACTTCCAAAAAACATATGCACAAATTAACGAAAAATCTGTACAAGCATTGAAAAATAAGACTTATAAAATAAACATCAAAGATAATGGAAATGATGAATTAGAAAAGCTTTATTTTGATATAAACATGTATGTTGAAAAAGCTTTGATAGATGGAAGCTTTCCAAGCCTTGCAGAAAAAAGCAATGAAATAGCAAAGCATATTGGCGCAAGATCCAATATATTTATCGACGATAAATATATATACCTGCATATTACTAAAGGTGATAAATGCTTATACAAGCTTATATCAAGACAATCTCGAGGAGTAGGTGAATTAAAATAATGAAACATAAAGAAATAATTATTGGTGCCATTGCAGCAATAATTACTTTTTTGGCTATCCAAGGATTTGACATAATGCCAATAATATTTTTTGTAGGATTAGGCGGAATTCTTTACTATATTAGTGGCAGCAAGCTGCTTAAAGTAAAAAGTTTTTCTATTGGTGAGGAAAAAAAAGAAAGTTCTATTTCCTTTAATGATATTGGTGGACAAGATGTGGCAAAAAATGAGTTGTGTGAAGCTCTCGAATTTATAAGAAGCAATGATAAATTGAAAGCGCTAGGCATTAGACCCCTAAAGGGAATACTGCTTAATGGACCTCCAGGTACGGGCAAGACCCTTCTGGCAAAAGCAGCAGCGCAGTACACTAATTCAGTATTCTTATCTGCCAGCGGCTCCGAATTTGTAGAAATGTATGTAGGCGTTGGTGCCAAAAGAGTAAGACAATTGTTCACTCAAGCAAAGCAATCTGCAAAGAAAACAAACAAGCATAGTGCAGTCATATTTATTGATGAAATTGAAGTGTTGGGAGGAAAAAGAGGACAAAACCATAGCCATCAAGAGCATGACCAAACCCTCAATGAGCTATTGGTTCAAATGGATGGTATTTCCTCAGACGATGATGTGAAAGTTCTTGTGCTAGGCGCAACCAACCGTTCAGATATGCTGGACTCGGCGCTCCTGCGTCCCGGTCGCTTTGATCGTATAGTCAAAGTAGATTTGCCTGATAGAAAAGGAAGGTCTCATATCCTAAAACTTCATACAAGGAATAAACCGTTATCTGAACAAGTTGAAATAGAAGCTATAGCAAGGGATACATTTGGTTTTTCCGGAGCCCAATTGGAAAGCGTAACTAATGAGGCTGCGATATTAGCAATGCGTGAAGAATCACAAGAAATATCCCCCAATCATTTTAAAAACGCTATTGAAAAGGTAATGATGGGTGAGAAGCTTGACAGACTTCCTAGTGCCGAAGAAAAGCTGCGAATTGCAGTTCATGAATCAGGCCATGCTTTAGTAGGAGAAACTATATTTCCACATTCTGTAGCTAGTGTAAATATAGCGTCCAGAAGTAATGCTCTAGGCTATGTGCGCAGTACCCAGGAAGACGATATGTTTCTCTATACCTATGACTATTTAAAGGGCCGCATAGCAGTTTCTTTAGCTGGGGCTTTAGCCGAGGAAGTTCTGCTCAAAAGCAGAAGTACAGGAGCATCAAGTGATTTCAAAAATGCTTCCGACATAGCTCGTCATATAATACATGGAGGTATGTCTGAAATAGGTATAATATCTGTTGAAGATGTTCCAAAGAATAAACTCCATGATACCATCTCTTCTATATTAGCAGAAATAGAAGAAAATACGCTTGCAATGTTAAATGAAAATATTCGCATATTAAAGCAAATCTCTGATGAGCTGCTGGAAAAGGAAACCTTGTCCGGTGACCAGTTGAGAGCCTTGATTAAAAAGTAAGCTGCATTGCAGCTTGCTTTTTTAATCCTTTGAGTTTTCCCACTTGAGTGATCTGTTCACGGCTTTTTTCCAACTAGCATACTTTTCTTTTCTTATCTCATCACTCATAAATGGGATAAATATCTTATCCAAAGCCCATTGTTTTTGTATGTCATCCTTGCTATTCCAAAGCCCTATTCCAAGGCCTGCCAAATATGCAGCCCCTAATGCAGTTGTTTCAGTAATTTTAGGTCTTTTGACATTTATATTCAAAATATCGGCTTGGAATTGCATAAGGAAAGGACTGACGCTAGCCCCACCGTCTACTCTTAATTCCTTAAGTTCAATACCGGAATCCAATTTCATCACTTCTAGTACATCCATACTCTGATAAGCTATGGACTCAAGGGTTGCTCTTATTATATGTTCTCTCTTTGTCCCTCTTGTAATACCAACAATAGTTCCTCTGGCATACATGTCCCAATACGGAGCTCCCAAGCCAGTAAAAGCAGGTACTAAATAAACACCGGCTGTATTTTCAACTTTCTGTGCTTCGATGCCAGATTCCTCAGCAGTTTTTATCAATCCCATCTCATCGCGAAGCCACTGAATAGCTGAGCCTGCATTAAACACACTGCCTTCAAGAGCATACTCAACCTCATTGCCAATACCCCAAGCTATTGTATTTATCAGATTGTGCTTGGATTTTATGGGTTCCTTTCCAATATTCATAAGTATAAAACAACCTGTGCCATAAGTGTTTTTAGCGGTTCCTACTTCAAAGCAGGCTTGTCCGAATAATGCGGCCTGCTGATCACCGGCTACGCCGCTTATAGGTATTCTAGCTCCTAAAACTTCCTCTGTCGTTTCTCCTATTATTCCAGATGAAGATACTACATGGGGAAGCATACATCTTGGTATTCCCATATGCTGCAATAGCTCTTCATCCCACTCCAATTTTCTAATATTAAAAAGCATCGTCCTTGAGGCATTGGTATAATCAGTAGCATGTACTTTCCCTCCAGTGAGATTCCATATAAGCCAGCTGTCAATAGTTCCTGCCAATAGCTGCCCTTTTTTTGCTCTTTCTTGGGCGCCGGGCACATTATCCAATATCCATTGGATTTTTGTACCGGAAAAATAAGCATCAATAACAAGCCCTGTCTTTTCTTTTATTGTTTCATCCAAACCTTCACTTTTTAGCTTATCGCACAAATCTGCAGTTCTTCTGCACTGCCACACAATTGCATTATAAATAGGTTTTCCTGAATTTTTATCCCAGATAACCACTGTTTCTCTCTGATTTGCTATACCTATACAGGATATATCCGTGGGTGATATTCTGGATTCCTTAATCACATCTTTTATAACTTCCAACTGACCTTCCCATATTTCTTCCGGATCATGCTCAACCCAACCGGGATATGGATATATCTGTTTGAATTGCTTGCTTTTGATTGCTTTTATACTTTTATTTCTCATATCAAAGAGTACTGCCCTTGAACTAGTGGTTCCCTGGTCTATTGAAATAATATATTTTTTATCCATAATCAATAACTATTTCGCTGCAAGTTCTCTAATAGCATCCAGAGTTCTGTCAATCTCCTCCATTGTATTATATGGAGCCAAGCCTACCCGAACCAATCCACCGCTTTCCCTTAGCCCTAGCACTCTAACAAGCTTGGAAGCATAGAAATCTCCATCCCATACAAATATTCCTCTCTCTGCAAGATACTCAGCAACTTCTTTGGGAGATTTATTATTCATTGTAAAAGATACTGTAGAAGTCCTCGGATGTCCTTTTGGAGGACCATAAATCTTGACTCCCGAAATCTTTTCTAATTCATCTATGAAATGCTCCGTAATAGGCTGTTCATAAGCTTCTATCGCCAACATGCCCGCAGCCACATTTCTTCTTCTCCCTGAAAGACCCTCCAGCTCTTTTTCAAATCCACTGCCATAAGTCTCTCCTATGGAAGCAATAAATTCTATAGCTTCGGCAGCTCCTGCTATACCCTCATGATTTAGCGTACCTGTCTCAAATTTGTATGGTGCCCAATCATCCTGTTCTCTAACTTTTATAGTCCTTAATGCTTCCAATCTCTCCTTCTTGGAATAAAGTACTCCAATGTGAGGACCAAAGAACTTGTATGCAGAGCAGAAAAGAAAATCTGTATCTAAATCCTTCACATCTATAGAGCCATGGAGTGCATAGTGTACAGCATCAACTACTGTTATAGCTCCTACTTCATGAGCCAAAGCAACCATCTTCTTTACATCGCTGACAGTACCTACTCCGTTGGAAGCATAATTAAAAGCCACAACTTTAGTTTTATCATTTAGCTTGCTCTTAAAGTCTTCCATATCAATTATGCATTTTTCTAAATCCACTTTGACATTGTGAACTATTACGCCTCTTTCCTCCATCATTTCCCATGGACCTCTATTGCATTCGTGATCTATATCAGTTATTACAACCTCATCTCCCGGTTTAAGATCTCTAGCTATAGCATTGCCAAGATTAAAGTTTATTGTAGTAGAATTGGCACCAAAAGAAACTTCTTCCCAAGCACAGCCAAAAAAATCAGCAAAAGCTTTTCTCGTTTCCAATAGCATATTATCCGTCTCCACACTAGTGGCAAAGACTCCATGAATATTGCAGTTATGCCATGTAAGGTAGTCTACAACCTTATCAATAACCCTTTGGGGCACCTGTGTTCCACCAGGGCCATCAAGGTATGCAGCTGGATAACCGTTTATCTTTCTCTCCATAGCAGGAAATTGTCTTCTCACTGCTTCAACATCATATTTCATTGCACATCCCCCTAAATTTATTTGAATATTCATTATTATTATACTGTTTATCCTATATAAAATCTATAGATTGAGGCATT
>JAQUTA010000063.1:9246-13865 GCA_028709965.1 Lutispora sp. | reverse complement strand
TTGTGAATAGACATATACCTGCAGAATCCACCACAGCGGTCAAATCTTGGAATGTTTTGAGCCAGGTTGCCTTATCAGTAGTTACTAGAGGGTCAAGCTTTGCGGGTATTCCAAGTATCTCAGGAGAAGTCAGATATCCTCTTACATGGCAGCCACCACGGTTTGAGGTAGCATATTCAAGTCCCATACCCTGTACTGCTCTGCCGTCATAAGCAGGCATTTCCTGCTTCTTGACTGACATGGAAAGTTCGGGATGACCATAAAGCTCTGCCATCCTGTAGGAACCAAGAGCCATCTTGTCACCAAAGCCTTCTCTATTACCGGTCATTTGGGTAAACTCTACTATACCTTCATCATCTCCGAAAGGAAGATCTCTTCCCAGCTCTTCTCTGGTCAATATTCCTTTATCATACAACTCCATTGCACAGGCTATGGTAGAGCCCATGGTTATGGGATCAATGCCTAATTCGTTGCATATGAAGTTTGCCTTGCTTATGGCTTCAAGATTTCGGACTCCACAGTCCGCTCCATAGGACCAACCTGCTTCATATTCAGGTCCCTCACCAAAACTTTTGAACTTGCCGTCAGGTATTCTTGTTATTCTGCCACAGCCCATATTGCAGCCAAAGCAGCCTTTATTTCTCACTAAATATTTTTCTGTCAAGGTTTCTCCCGACGTTTCTTCAGCATGTTCAAAAATGCCGCCGTCTCTCCAGTTCCTGGTAGGAAGGGCACCGCTTTGATTTAAAATATTAACGAGTATTTGTGTACCATAGGTAGGTAATCCTGTACCTGTAACAGGATGATCCTTTAGCATCTTCCTACTCTTCTTGCAAATCTCCAGGAATTCCTTGGGTTTTGCAACTTCTACAGATTTTGAGCCTTTTACCACTACAGCCTTAAGATTCTTTGAGCCCATTACAGCACCTAGACCTGATCTACCTGCGGCTCTGTGCTTGTCATTCATGACTGTTGCAAATAATACCAGCTTTTCTCCTCCCGGACCAATACAAGCTACTTTTGCATCATCCCCAGCTACATCGAGCAGCATATCAGTAGTTTCAAACACTGTTTTGCCCCAGAGATTCTCAGCATCCCTAAGCTCCACCTCGTCGTCGTTTATATAAAGATATACGGGCTTTTCAGATTTTCCTTCAAATATTACTCCATCATAGCCGGCATATTTAAGCTCAGGTCCGAAATGACCGCCAGAGTTTGATGCACCTATTGTACCTGTCAAGGGAGCCTTAGCAACAACTTCATACCTTCCCCCGGAAGTAGCCAAAGTGCCTGTTAGAGGACCCGTCATAAATATTAGCTTGTTATCGGGACTAAAAGGTTCAACTTTTGGATCTACTTCATCCATAAAATACTTAGTGCCTAAGCCTCTGGCACCCAGATATTTCTTAGCATCTTCAAGATTAAGATTTTCCCTTTTAATAGTTTTATCCGTCAAATTTACTCTCAAAAGTTTTCCAGTCCATCCGAACATTAATATTCCACCTCCCCAAACAAATCTTTAAATTTTTCTCCTATTTTCCTCTTTTTATTTAGATTTGCAGGTGTGGCCTCTTTATACTGTATTGCACCGGAGGGACATAATTCAGCACACTGTGGATTCCCTCCACACAAGTCGCATTTTATTATTTTTTTCTCTTTTGGACTATAGGTGATATTGCCAAGGGGACATGCGCTTATGCACATTTTGCAGCCTATACACTTTTGAACGTCAATTATGACTGCATCATTTTCTGCCTTTACTATTGCTCCTACAGGACAAACTTTCATACATGAAGGATCTTCGCATTGCATGCACATAATTGGCACTGCTATGGCAGCCTCATCAAAAGCCAATACAGATACAGCTGCTTGTTTTGGATTAAACTCTTCCATCCTGTTAAAGGAGCAGATCAGCTCGCAGGTTCTGCAGCCTATGCACTTTTCTGGAGAAATCATTAAAACTTTGCTCAATTCTCTACTGGACGTCATATGGACGCCAGCTCCACCTCCTTTATTATATTAAAAAAGCCCACCTGATTTTGCAGAGACTGCAATACAGGTGGACTCCTTTGCACAACGGCAGGTATGGGGATTTCTCACCATGCCCTATCGTTCCAAAAACCTTTACGGGTTGTAAGGAATCGGAGTCGATATGATATTGATAAAAATATATCTTACTTTATTTATTCTACATATATGAAACAACTCCTGCTAAAATGGCGGAAACATACTAAATATTTGTACAATTCATATTTAGTGGGTTTGGGGTGGGTATTTATAGTTTGAGAATAGTCACAAAATTAGTAATAATATGTAGAAAAAACCAAATATGTATGGTAAAGTTTAGGCAGGAGGCTAGGAGAAGGTAAGAGGCGTATGTAATAGTCGATATCTAGATATTCCTTATATATTTTTGAATAGACTAATAAGAAAGAGTCTTCCAAAGCTATTACATAAAAAAATTTAAAGGAGAGATTAAATTCAAAGCGAAAAGAGAAAACTCATCATGGTCACATAGTACACAAGTTTTAGATGAGTCTATTCCAATTGATTATTATGTAGAAGTTATTGAGTTAGATAAAGATCTTTCTGAAGATCTTCGGAAGTTCATATGCTATGGACATAAAGAACAAGAAAAAAACAATTAAAATACAGATTGTAAAATTGTATTCCCTCCGAATGTTGCGATTACTGTATCTAACAATGCATTCCCCAAAAGGTATGGATGGATATTTCATTGAGAAATTGCGTTGTAGAACTAGCATGAAGCTTGTTATGCTACACTAACAAAGCTAACTGAGTCTGTCAGTATATTAATCCATACAAAGGGTATCTGGGTACGAATGCCTTCTTAAAAGCTTTGTTGGCGTCGGCGATGCGGTACCATTATTATAAATTTGGCCACGTATTAATGCATAGATATTCCTAAAAGGTAAAATATTGATTTGGTGTGTAATGTAGATTTTTATTTATATAGGAGGTATTATGTTAGTTCCATTTTTTAGAGTATTAGTTTTTTCAATCCTTACAGTATATACACTTAAATTTATCAAAAGGAAATTCGCTTCTAGATATTTTTCACTATGCCAAATTATTCAACCCGAATCAAGTGATTTGACGCTACCTGCTTTGATTATCACTTTTTTACCAGCCTTTATTTATAGCTATATTATTTCAATCTTGACTGAAAGTGGAGGATATGAAGAAATAATTATGTATTCTTTAATGACACCACTTTTATTAATATGGCCATCTATTCTATATCCTGGAGAGTTGCTTCCACCTGAAGTTTATAAAAAGAGAAAGATGCTCATCTATCTTTACTTTGCTCTATTTTTAACTTATATTTTTATTTCAGTAGCGGCCAACAATTTATATCTATTAATATCAAATCAGTCATTAACTACAAGGTTTAATTTTCCTAAGTTCTTAGAATTTTATAATAGTCTTAACATATTATATCAAAATTTAATTGCAAATGGTATTTGGACAATTCTGACTGCTGTTTGCATATATATATATAAAAGAATCAGCAAGAAGTTATCAAATATTAAGCCTATAGACCAAGGTGGGGTACAATGAACCATGCACAGCAAAATTATATTAATGACTTGAAATATAAGTACAAAAAAAGATTAAGCTATCTTAGCAAAGAATATAATGATATGCCTTCCTTATCCATAATAACTGGTATAGAGGTTATAGAGAGAAATAATAGATTTTTAATCTGGAGACTTATTGAGTATCTATATCTATCAATATACTTTATTTTGCATAGAATCTCAGGTTACCCAATAAAGAATTATTCAATAGGAAAGTATCAGTTAAAGGTTGAATATTTATTTGAACTCAAACAAATATGCTTTCGGAAAACAAATAAAAATTTATTTCTATCGAAAAATCTAACATTTAAATCATTTATAGACGTTATAATGGCTTCAAATAAAACTAATTGTATGCGTGACATATTAGAAGCAAAGTTCTTCACATTTAATTGGAATAATTTATCAAAAGAGAATATCGAGGAAATTGCATTGTTCTACTCTCGTAATATAGTATTTTGTGGAGATTTTAACTATTTTTCAATTTTGGAGGCCTTATACTTTTCAAGAGAGAAAATTCATGAAGACGTAGTCTGACCTCTTAAATATTGCATTCTCGAAGAGGGCGTTGTTTAGAATTTGAAGAAGTAAGGTCGAGGAAGCAGCTAATGCAGAACTTGAGGCACAGTTACATAACCACTAGCAGATTTGGGGTGTCACTACTGCTGGGAGCCGTAGAGAATGCTGTATCGTAAGAAAATATGATTGCATGGGGGTTTATCTGGGAAGAATTTATTTTGCCTAATTCAATGGAATAGAAGAGGTTATCTAATGAATGGTAAGGCCACTTTATTAATAATTGATGTTTAGGGGCTATGTTTATTGGCTCAGAATTTTTAAATATATGAAGTGGACATGCTCTGAAATATTATTAGCTTAAGCAATCATAGCTAATTATAATGAAGTATTAATGAAAATTGCAGAAGTTATTCCAACAAAACAAGTAAATTTCATCTGATATGACGTTAGCTAACATGATTGTTCCTTACATTTCTCAGCCTAACATAAAAGTTATGT
>JAQUTA010000063.1:0-9146 GCA_028709965.1 Lutispora sp. | reverse complement strand
AAGTTTCAATAATTTTTGAAAGAATTAATAGTACAGCTAAAACATTAACTGTATTTGATTTAATGGTTGCTGCTACATGGTTCGAAAAATTTGATTTAAGAGATCATATTGATTTTCTTAAAAAAGAGCTCCAAAAGAAACACTTTTCAAATGCAATTATTGCATTGTTATCTAATCAAAAACCGAGGAATTTAATTACTGGAACAAAAATTGATTTAACGAAAGCTTTATCAGTTTATAATAGAAAAGAATTTCATCATATTTTTCCAGTAGCTTTTCTAAAATCAAACAAAATTGATGGAATCACGCTAAATAATATTAATAGTGTATGTAATATTATAATCTTATCATCAAGTGAAAATAAACAAATCGGTTCTAAGGCGCCATCAAAATTTTTTACAGGCTCCCACAACACATTTTTAAACTAATAAATTGCATAGAAGAGGTCGAATATACAAAATACTATTTCTTCTTGTGTATAGATATGCCTGGCGTTGATAGAAAAATTATTCAGTATATACAGGTGAATATTTAGATAAATTTAATGACTTAAACCCCATCCCTACTATTTCTCAAACTATATCAAAAAAACTCTTCCTCAATATTGATGAGATTGAAAGAGAAATAGCAAATAATTTTAATAAAGATACCGATAATTCTATAAAGAAAAAACAAGAGGTTTCAAATACTATATATGAAGAATTAAAAGTATTTCTAGAGAGTGATTATCAACTATCTATTTTCGAGTTACCTCATGTCGAAAATACATCCGGTGTGTTAACATATACAAAAACTTTTTTTAGGATTTTATTTCATATTGCTAAAACACAAGGCAGTTTTGGCAAACGTATATGCTTAGTTCTTGAAGAAGCTCATACTTATTGTTCCTGAATGGAGTTTTTCCGGAGTTTCAGATAAAGTAGCGCAGCCGTTACTAAATAGTATTGCACAGATTGCATTACAAGGTAGAAAATACAATGTAAAATTACTCGTTATAGCTCAGAGAACAGCTAATGTTTCTAAAACAATACTAACTCAATGCAATACCATAATATCATTTCAGGAGTATGATAAAACAAGCAGTGATTTTCTTGCAAATTATTTTGGGAGTAATATTGTAGCAAGTTTACCCAAGTTAAAATTTCGGCAAGCAATAGCCGCTGGGAAAGCTTTTAGATCTAACGTGCCCATGATTTTGAAGTACCTGAAATAACTGAAAATGAAGCATCTACTATGTCTTTAGTTTGTAAGGAAGCAAGCGCAACGTCATCTAACAATGGACCTGTATAAAAACCGGGAAGAGTAAGTGCTAGGGCAAAGAACAGGGGGAGATGGGTATGTACAGATCCTTAAAGTAGCTCAGATGTAGTCATCTTCTTTTGAATGGAAGGCAGATTCACTTCTGTCAGATTTTGTATTTAAGCAGCTTGTAAAAAAGCAGTAGGGATGGTTCTTTTTGCTTCCTAATAAGAAAGTTGATTTAACGAGGAGTGTTTAATATGACGGTATCGCTTGATAATAAAGTAGTAATTGCAGTATCTTCAAGGGCTTTATTTAATTTAGATGATAGCAACAAACTGTTTGAAGAACAAGGGCTTGAAGCATTCACACAATATCAAATTGAACACGAAGATGAAATTTTGGATAAAGGTGTAGCTTTTTCACTAATAAAACAATTACTAGAAATCCGTTATCCAGGAACTGAAGAAAATGCTTTTGAGGTTATACTTATATCACAAAATGATGCTAATACTGGATTGAGAGTTTTTAACTCAATAGAAAAACATAATTTAAATATCACAAGAGCTGCTTTTACATGTGGAAGATCACCATATAAATATTTAGCCCCATTTAATTCCTCATTATTTCTTTCAGCCAAAATAGATGATGTTAAATTAGCTCTAGAAAATGGACATGCAGCTGCAACAATACTAAGCGGCATTTATTTTAATGATGATGAAAATATAGAATTACGGATTGCTTTTGATGGGGATGCAGTATTATTTAGCGATGAATCAGAAGCAATATATAAAGAGAAAGGATTAGATGAGTTCAAAAAAAATGAATCCTTAAACTCTGATATCCCACTTAATTCAGGACCATTTAAATCCTTCTTAGAATCATTAAGCAATATACAAAAAGCATTTATAGCATATGAGAGAAAACCAATAAGAACAGCTTTAGTTACAGCAAGAAATGCCCCTTCTCACAAACGAGCAATAAAAACTTTAAGGCACTGGGGAGTCCATATAGATGAGTCATTTTTTCTTGGTGGATTAGATAAAGCGCCTATATTAGAGCAGTTTAAGCCTCATATCTTCTTTGATGATCAAATGTCATATTGTGAAGCAGCATCAAGAATTGCACCTACAGCCCATGTCCCATATGGTATAGCTAATAAGAATAAATAGTTTGTTATATTGAAGGAAAATTCCTTCTTATCTAAAATATTAGTAAGGAGAGGTTTTTATGAGAAACTCTAATGAATTTGACTTATTTGAAATAAAAATTAGCTTTGAAACTGGTAGTGAGAAGCCTTCAAGAATATTTAAGGCTATGGCAGATATGATTGACGCATTTAATGCTATTGACAAAGGTTTGCTTAGCACATTTGCTGTCGATATAAAACCTTACATGATATTAGATGGCATTCAAACAGGTTCGTTAAAAACACTTTTGCATAATAGCCTTACTGCATTAGATGATAGCGCATTAAGTGAACTTAACTGGAAAAAATTAATTGGGAGTTTTTTAGTAAAAGGGAAATATCGCTTATTAAAATACTTAGAAGATAAAAATGAAATTACACATATTAGCCAAGTGAGAGAAATAGAAAATGAAATTTTATTACTTGCAAAGGAATCTGGCATACAGAAGCTTCCAATATATTTACCGGTAAACTCTCTTAAACTCCTTGAAGGTCTGTCATATTTATATAATGCCACCACATTTTTATCATCTGATGATTTAGCTTCATTTATTAGTAACGAGGGTGAGATTTTAATTAACAAACGTTTTAATATAAATACTCAAACTATAGAAGATTTACTTACTAAAGAAACAATTATTAATTCTACGGATATGGTGTTACGAATAAAAAAACCTGATTATTTAGGAGTTTCGATGTGGGATGTTCAACGCGGTAATAAAACAGTGCAAGCAAAAATTACAGATTTTGAATGGCTATATAGATTTCAATCTCGCGCTTTTGATATAAGGCCTGGTGATTCAATAAAGGCACATGTTGAAATAGCAATACAATACGGATATGATAATAAAATACTAAAGGAACATTACAATATAAAGAAAATATATGACGTTATTCAATCTTCCAAACAGTATCAAAATAGTATTTTTGACACAGACGAGACTTAGTGATGAGCCTTCCAGAAGAATGATATATGTAGAGATTATGTGAGTCGATAATTAGTAACTAATCGTCTTACCTTAACAATGACACGTCAATTTGAGAAACAAAAGGAGAGTGTTTTGCATGCCATTGATTTCTTCAAAGGATATATTTTTATCATTAGTTGAAGGATTTTTAACACTTTGGAAGATGTGGCTTATAATAGGTGCTGTGATAATCATAAAAATCTATTTTAAATTATTAGAAAAGCAACGTCTGTCAAAATCCGGAATTGCCGAAATTGATAGAATGGACGGATTAACTTTTGAAAAGTATTTAGAAGCCCTTTTCGAAAAACTCGGATACAAAGTAGAACGAACGCAATACATAGGAGATTATGGTGCTGATCTTATAACTAGTAAGGCTGGAATGAAAACAGTAATACAGGCAAAAAGATACAAGCGTAAAGTTGATATCAAAGCAGTGCAAGAAGCAGTAGCGGCTAAAGGGAAATATGGGTGCACAGAAGCTATGGTAGTGACGAACAGCTTTTTTACAAAACCTGCTATTGAGCTAGCTAAGGCAAATAACGTTATACTATGGGATAGAAACCATTTGGTCAAGGCATTGCTATCTATTAAGAAGGATACCTTATCCAGTGAATTTCTAAAAGAAGTTGCCGCAGCTCAAAAACAACAAGCACTCAAAGATATTGAACAGCCATCAATTGACTTGAATGTTTGTGCAGTATGTGGAAAGCCGGTTTCAGAAAGGGTAAAACAATATTGTCTATCAAATCAGCAGAGATTTAAAGGGAAAGTATTTTGTTTTGAGCATCAGAGGGAAATAAAAATGTATACATCTTCTAAATAAGACTTCATAGCTGGAATAGACTTATATTATCATGAAGATAAACCTAACATATAGAAGTAAAAAATTGAATATGGAGGAAAAACAATGACCAATAGACTATTTGGGAAGCCTAAACGGCAAAAAGTTTATTTCAGTTAACTGTCATATTAGGGGCTAGTATTAGGATTAGGGAGGCACCATCTATGAAAAACTTAATTAGACTAGATGATTATACTCCAAAAGAAATATTGGAGATTTTTAATTTAACAGATAAAATTATACAAGGGCAATACACAAGTTATTTGCAAGGTAAAACTGTAGTTTTATTTTTCCCCAATTCGAGCATTCGCACAAGAGTGACATTTGAAAAAGGCATTCATATGTTGGGTGGTCAAACGATTTTATTTCCAAGCGATACACTTGATAAAAAAGAAGAAATAAAAGATGTGGTGGGATACCTTAATAATTGGATTGATTGTATTATTGTAAGACATAGTGATATTTTGCGTATAGATGAAATTGCAAAGCATAGCGCAGTTCCTGTAATCAATGCTATGACAAGTATAAACCACCCTTGCGAGATTTTATCAGACTTATATGCTTTATCCAAATTTAGAGAAAAATATTTGAGTCTGAATTATTTATTTGTTGGTGCTAAAGGTAATATAGGATTAGCTTGGAAAGAGGCATCTGATTTATTAGGATTCGCTCTTACCCAGAGTTGCGCAGTAGGTTATGAAATGGATAAAGTCTGCATTGAATATGATATTACGAAAGCTGTTTTAGGGAAAGACGTTATATTAACTGATTCATTAAACAAAGAAAAGTTGGGGGATTTTAAAAAGTATCAAGTTACTAAAGAGTTGATGGCTTCTGCAAATAGAGATGCATTGTTAAACCCTTGCCCACCATTTTATAGAGGAGAAGAAGTATCGGTGGACGTGATTGATAGTAAGTATTTTGTTGGTTATGAGTTTAAAAAAACACTAATCAATGTTCAACAAGCAATTATTCTTTATAATATGCAAAATTTTTAGATTCAAGGAGGAGCATTATGGACATCTTACTAATCAGGCATGGAAGTAAAGACAGTTCGCCAATTAATTACTGTCATGAAAAGAAATGTCCTGATCCGGAATTAGATGAGTTGGGTTTCAAACAAGCTGAGTTGTTAGGCATAAGGCTTAAAAACTATGGCATCTAAAAGATTTATACAAGTGATCTGAATAGGGCTATGCAGACGGCAGAGGGTATTAATAAATACATAAACAAAAGTATTGAAGCAAAATAGCATTAAACATCAAATTAAAGGGTAAAGAAAGTGAATAAAGTGAGGAGTGGGATATCAATGAAATGCAGATCTTGTTTTGCTATAATATGGATTGGCATTCTTGTGCTATTACTATCATCGGCTGTCTATGCAAACTCATCTTGGCATTGGGTAACTATAAGTCCTTTGACGGTGTTACCTTTTGCTGTTATTTTTACACTGCTTATTGAGACCATTTTAGTAGTAAAATTAGGGAAAGTGTCAAATAACAAAAAAACCTTTGCAATTGTAAGCTTAGCAAATCTACTATCTTTTCTTGCACCATATTTAGAGCGGGCATATCGATTTATTCCTACAAGCGGAGGTTATTCTATATTAGCTGCCTTTGACAAAGGTCCGTATTATATGATTTTAGGCGGTTATCTATTTTTAACCATTACCGTAGAATTGCCGATAGTGTATTTTCTGCTCAGAAAAGAATCTCTAAATAAAAAGAGATTGATTGTGGCAATTCTTTCGTCTAATATTTTAACAACATTATTAGTAGCAATTTGTGAACGAATGATCTGCATGGGACGATGGTAAAATAAAGAAAATCATAATTTATACTTTGTGAAATGGGGGTATTGATTTATGACATGGATGCCTTTTTTATGCCTTGCCACAGGATTTTTTATAGGTATTCGTAATTTGACGGAAAGGACACTGAAAATAATTGATGGTATTATCAATATAGCATTAGTTGTGCTTATGCTGACGATTGGGATGAATATTGGCATAAATGATTCTGTTATGTCAAATTTGTACTCCATAGGTCTAAACTGTCTTGCTATATCTTTGTGCGCCATTGCATTTAGCGTCTTATTTACGATAATAGCAGAGAAAACTGTGCTGCCTTTGGAAAAACTGAGAGGCAAGCTTTTATTGGAAAGTATTAATATAAACAGCGAAATTGATATTTCCCAAGAAGAAAAAAGTAAAGCTTCACTATTGATTTGGATTATGCCTATAAGCATCGTTATAGGTGTAATTTTTGGTTACTTTATGATGCCACACCTTTTGATCTTTATACTTGATTATCTGCTGATTGGATCTTTGATTATACTTTATGTCAGCGTTGGAATAAGCCTCGGATCCAACAGAAAAGTTTTTAAATATATAAGGATACTCGGCTTTCGAGTCATTTATATTTCAATAGCAATTCTACTGGGAAGTCTTGTAGGAGGTTTCATAGCGGGAACCCTTCTAGGCGTGCCGTTACATACATCTATAATGTCGGCAAGCGGAATGAGCTATTACAGTTTAACAGGGGCATATATGACACAGGTTTATGGAATTGAAGCGGGGACTTATGGGTTTGTTGTAAACGTAATGCGAGAATTTTTTACGGTGCTGTTATTGCCATTGCTGATAAGAATCAGTACAGGCAGCCCTATTGCAAGCGGTGCTGCTGGCAATATGGATACTATGCTTGTGCCTGTAACAAAATTTGTAGGGGTTGAATTGGGGTTGGTTACTCTCATTACAGGAGTCATTTTGACATTTGCCGTTCCTTTTCTATTGCCTGCTTTATATGGATTGTTTTCATGAATTTTACAGATGAAGTTACAAAGTAAGATAGTGAACTACTGATAGCATACATCAATAAAGGAGTCATAAGAAAAAGGAGATATTTTATGAGCTTTTTCAATATTAACTTTAAAAACAAAAAAGAAGCAGGATCTTTCGGAATTATAGGCGGAGCAGACGGACCTACAGCTATTTTCATAGCTAAAAAAAAGGAGCAGGATGAATTTTTATCCCAAGCTGCTGAACAAATAGCTCCATGCGAAAGAACTTTCAAACAACTGGAAGAATACTTGGTTGAAAAATACCAGGCAGTCCCACATACGCTTTTACCCCATGAGTTAAATTCTCTAAAAGTAAATGTTATTATGAATCACTTTGGTGATGTTTTAGATAAACCAGCACCTTTAGGAAAAAATCCAACAGAAGAAGAGCTAAAAGAATACTTCAAAAATGATACTTCTTTTTTACAGGCAAGAGAATATCCTGCTGAAAAGCTTGGATTGGAAATGAAAGCCTATAGGCTGCCCGGAATTGAATCTGAAATAAAGCACAAAAAGGTTTTGAGACATAAAAAACAGCCGGCTGTCCGCAACAGCAGCTATACTGATGAAGATGTGATCGTAGAAATGGAGATGAAATCTGAGTATCTGTGTGCAATTAATGGCGGCGGCGAAGTCATGGATGATTTGCTTTTATACCGAGGCGTTTCAGAAAAAGATATAAAAGAAAAATCCACGCGCTTTATAGCTTATGCTTATGCATTAAAACATAATTATCCCTTATAGGAACAATGAAACCGCACAATATACAAGTAGCAGTGACATAACAATACTGATGACTCTATCATTTTTAACAAGGAACTTTTGGAATACAGAACCGAACAATGCCCAGCAGCAGATGGATATAAAGGCTATGAAGGCAAGCAATACAGAAAAGCCCGCCAGTATAGGCACAGATTTGTAATAAGGTACGATAAAGGTTGAAACAGTAGTAACTCCGTAAATAATGACCTTTGGATTTACAAACTGTAAAAGCAATCCGGATAAGAAGGTGTTTGTGCGTTTATTGCTTTCATCTCCATTATGAGGTTTGCTCTTATATGTTTTCCACGCAAGCCACAGTATATAAGCAGCACCAATATAAGTCATAACCGGTTTGACAGATGGAATAAGGTTGTATAGCGTTACGCTGAAAATACTGCTTAGAGCAATTATAATTGAAAAACCAAAAAAAATGCCCACATTAAACATTATGCTTTTTTTGAATCCATATCTGCTGGCATTTGACATTGACATGATATTATTTGGGCCAGGTGTAAAGGTTGTAACAAGGACATAGGATAAAAACGCTGGAAAATTCGGCATAGATGTTCGCCTCCAAAATTTAGTAGCTTTATTCTATTATAGCAGAAAATCTGCGTAGTATAATAAACTGAGAAGAAAATTATTGAATAATATGTATATATAGATACCCTATCGTATAAAAAGAAAGTGAGGTATATAAGATGGATAAAGGAATTATATATGCTATTTCTATTAGCCCTGAAAGAGGACAGCTTAAAAAAGAAGTGGTTGAAGCTAATGTTATAGAAGGTTATGGAATCGAAAATGATGGACACGCAGGTGACTGGGGCCGTCAGATTACTTGCCTTAATTGGGCTAGTGTTCAAAAATCGAATAAAGAGAATCAGCTGAATATGGGACCCGGTGATTTCGCGGAGAATATACTAATTGATGGAATTGACTTTTCTAAGTTGCTGGTCGGCAGTAGGTTAAGATTGGGTACAAATACAGTTTTGGAGGTTACTCAAATTGGCAAAGAGGATCATCCAAGTATAGTCACCAGAACATTTGGCGTAAGTCTCCTACCCAGTGAAGGACTGTTTTGTAAAGCTGTTACAGGCGGTGTAATTAAAAAAGGAGATTTTGTTAGCATTTTTTATTGCAAATAAATACTTTAAAGGTAAAATGTAAATTGAAGAATTTGATTTTTGAATGTGAGTGTATGTAATATATACTCTTAAAATACTCTTAAAAATGGCAAACACGCAACAGCTTTTGATATTGATAAATCCAAATACACAAAAGAAGTCATGAATTTTATAGA
>JAQUTA010000062.1:8935-13890 GCA_028709965.1 Lutispora sp. | reverse complement strand
TGCAGGAAATATCTCTGCTTATTGGAAGGGTTATAAGGAATATAAAGAAAACAGTGTTATAAGTAATCTGCCTAAGATGATGGGTGTACAGGCAGCGGGAGCTGCACCTATAGTGGAGGGAAGAATTATAGAAAACCCGGAGACCATAGCTACAGCTATAAGAATAGGCAACCCTGCTTCCTGGGATAAAGCTAATGCTGCACTCTCAGAGTCCCTGGGAGCCATTGATAAGGTAACTGATGAAGAGATACTGGAGGCATATAGGCTTTTGTCTTCTCGTGAGGGTATCTTCGCTGAGCCTGCTTCTTGTGCTAGTCTTGCAGGTCTTATGAAATATGCCAAAAGCCATGATCTGTCAGGCAAAACCATTGTTTGCATACTTACAGGGAATGGACTTAAAGATCCGGATACTGCCATGAATCGAGACATAAGCCTAAAGAAGATATCTGCAGACATAAATGATTTGATGGATATTCTCTCTTAAGGCGGTGGAGTCATGATAGAGATTATTGTAAAGGCCACAACAGCAAACCTAGGGCCAGGCTTTGATTGTCTTGGACTAGCATTGGATATTGAAAACAGGGTTAAGTTTATTGAATCCGATAAAGAATTTCCTGATAAAAATAACCTGATTTATTTATCTACCAAAAAAATATTTGATCTTTCAGGAAAAACCATGCCCATACTCCAGATAGAGCAACAGATAAACATTCCTGTTTGCCGAGGTTTGGGGAGTAGTGCAGCTTGCATTGCAGCAGGATGCATAGGGGGAAATGAACTTTCTGGAGCAGGTTTATCCATGGATGAGCTGATAAAAATAGGCACAGAAATAGAAGGCCATCCGGATAATGTTGTCCCTGCCTTTTTGGGAGGGTTCACCGTTTCTTCCCTAGATGAAGGCAAAGTAGTTTATTTTCGCCAAGAAGCCTATGAAGGCTTCAAATATGCTGTCATGTATCCTGAGTTTACCCTCGCCACTTCTTTATCTAGAGGTGCTCTCCCAAAAGAAATAGCCTTTAGTGATGGAGTATTTAATATAGGCCGAGCATCCCTATTCACTGCTGCTATGATCGCGGGAGATGGAGAGCTTCTCAAATATGCCTGCAAAGATAAGATGCACCAACCCTATAGAAAAAAGTTGATACCAGTATTTGATGAAATAACAAGCAAAGCTGATTCTTTAGGTGCTTTATCATCCTTCCTAAGCGGGGCAGGACCCACGATTATTGCAATATTGCCCCATGGCGAAAGGGGGTTCGAGGATGCTATGAAAGAATATCTAAAAGGCATGGATGGGAATTGGACTCTTGAAATGGTGGGGGCATCAAATGTAGGAGCAACAATATTGGCTAAATGATAACCGTGTATAAGCTGAATATTTCATATGCTACAGAATAATATTCATGTATAAGAGTGTACATTTTATGAACTTAGCTAATAGGTCTTAGCGAAATATTCATATAAAAAGCGTATGGACGGCACGGATGCCGTCCAAGTCGTCCAGGACATGGAGGTCCTTTGGGCGACGTTAGCTTTTTAATGAATATGAGCTATAGACCTATCTAAGTGAGTAACAGTACACGATATACATGAATATTATTCCCTACAATCTAAACCTGCCTACTGTTTTTTGAAGGGTTTCGGCCATTTCATTGAGCTTGGAGGCGGATTCATTTATCTGCTGCAAGGCTGAGGCTTGTTCCTCGGTACCTGCCAAAATATTCTGAGTGCCTTCAGAGGTAGAGGAAGATATATCACTGACTTTACCCAAAGATTCAACAATCCTGTCCATATCATTCTTTAGTTGATAGATAGAATCTGATACCACAATGATCTCTTCTGCAACGCATTGAACCTTATATATTATATTGTCAAAAGTGCCATAAGCTACTCTAATTGCATCTGTGCTATGCTCCACGTCATCCAAGCCTTTATGCATGGAATCCACTGTTTCCATAGTTTCCTTCTGAATTTCATCGATCAATGTCTCTATATTCATAGAAGCTTCTTTAGTCTGGTCAGCCAGATTCCTCACTTCATCTGCCACCACCGCAAAGCCTCTGCCCGCCTCTCCTGCTCTGGCAGCTTCTATGGCTGCATTTAGGGCAAGCATATTGGTTCTATCTGCAATATCTCTGATGATATTCACTATACTGCTAACCTCTGAGGATTTTACGCCAAGCCTTTCTACCAAAGAAGCAGAGCTCGCCACATTATTCTTTATTGCTTCCATACTCTCATTTACCACTTTTATGTTATCGGCTCCTTCTTTAGCCTTTTGGGCAGCTTCTCTTGCTGCATCTGCTACTTCCTTGGAATCTTGGGAAACCTTTTCAACAGAAAGAGATACCTCGTCTGCGATATTTGTGGTTTCTCCCAAAGAATTTATTTGAGCTGCTGCTCCATCTGCAACATTTTCTACAATTGCAGAAATCTCTTGAATAGAAGCAGCACTTATATTAGCATTTTCACTCAGTCCTTGTGAAAAATGATTTATTTCTTCTACCGCTCTATTTACTTCTGTCAAAATCCCAGCCAAAGAATCTGCCATGGCATTTAAAGAGCTTTGCAATTTACCTATTTCATCATTAGATTTAACAGTAATGCGCTTTGACAGAATTCCATTTTGGTATTCACCTGCAATATTAGACATTGCCAAAAGGGGCTTAGTAATCATCAAAGCCGTCCAGTAGCTAGCCGCAGCCGCAATAACAAAGGCTATGATTGCAATAATCATGTATCGAGATTTTTCCTTTTTTACCGGCTCCAAAATTTCTGAAATCTCAATCTCGCTGATTATACCCCATCCTGTGGAAGGTATAATATCGTATGTTCCCATTACCTTACTGTTGTTGCTGCCTTCATAATTTTCTGTGCCTGTTTCTCCTTTTACTACCTTCATAGCGCCTTGTATCATATTAGTTACAGCATTATAACCATTGAGAACCATTTCCTTGTACTGAGGATGTGCCAGCACAACACCATTTTTGTCAACTATGTAAGTATAGCCTGTTTCTCCTGTTTTTATCTGCTGACAAATAGACTGTATACCATCTAATCCTACCAATGCATTTATAGCCCCTGCAGGTTTTTGGTACTGGTCCATAACAGGAACGGATATGGAGAAAACAGGAAGTCTCATTTTACTATCAAAAAAAGAATCCGATATATACCGCTCACCTTTCATTGCTTCGAAAAACCATCTCTGTTGAGATTCGTTGCTTCCATTTAGTGAGGTATCTGTAGAAAAAAGTATACTTCCCTCTATATCGGCCAAAGTGACCTGTTTTATGCTGAGGTCGGAAACAGCCATTTTTCTTATGGCTCTTTCCCTTCCAATAGGATCAAGGGATAATACATCTACAGATTGTGGTATTATTTCTATGATGTTTGCAGCCTGATTAATGTAATTATCAAACTTTTCTAAATAACTCCTATTTACCGACTCATTTAGTTCTTGTACATTACCCATTAAATTTTCTGTAGAAGTTTTTTGGCTTAAAGAAAGTTGTACGAAGAGGGGTGCTAAAGTAAAAATAATAATTACCAGAGAGATTCTGAACTTTAAAGTAAAAAGTTTCAATGTTTTTCCCCCTATCTTTACAATATAATTACTCAACAATTACATATTACCAAAGATTTGACAAAAATACATCATTTTCAACACAAAAAAACAGACCTAAGCCTGTCTTTTCCATTTTAAATACGCATTTATAAAATTATCCAAATCTCCATCCATCACCGCGTGTACATTCCCTGTTTCTTCTCCTGTTCTATGATCCTTTACCATGCTGTAGGGATGAAAAACATAAGAGCGTATTTGGCTTCCCCAGGCGATTTCACGGTATTCTCCTTTTATGTCCTCTATCCTATCCTTATGCTCTTGCTCCTTTAGCTCCAATAGCTTGGCGTAGAGCATTTTCATAGCCATTTCTTTGTTACTGTGCTGGGATCTCTCGTTTTGGCATGTGACAATTACTCCGGTAGGTATATGGGTTATCCTTACTGCAGAGTCCGTCTTGTTTACATGCTGCCCCCCTGCCCCTCCGGATCTGTATGTGTCAATCCTTAAGTCATCTGAATTGATGTCAATTTCTACACTATCATCCAATTCAGGCATTACATCCACGGAAGCAAAAGAGGTATGCCTCTTTCCGGCTGTATCAAAAGGTGATATTCTCACCAAGCGGTGAACTCCTTTTTCTGATTTCAGATAGCCATAAGCAT
Source organism: Lutispora sp. (assembly GCA_028709965.1). Classification (GTDB taxonomy): domain Bacteria; phylum Bacillota; class Clostridia; order Lutisporales; family Lutisporaceae; genus Lutispora. The sequence goes on along the minus strand of JAQUTA010000062.1, from coordinate 9,663 downwards.
TTTCTCCCTCTACTAAAAGGGTTGCACTCTTTATCCCAGCTTCTGTATCCTTCAGCATATCCAATACTGTAATGCTGTATTCCTTGCCTTCAGCCCACCTTGTAAACATTCGAAGAAGCATCTCTGCCCAATCCTGTGCTTCTGTGCCTCCTGCGCCTGCATGTATTGTAAAAATTGCATTGTTGCTATCAAATTCTCCAATGAGAAGTGTCTCTATGGTGAATTTGTCTATCTCCTTCTTTAGGGTTTTAAATTCATCCTCTATTTCATCTAATAGGGAGGCATCATTCTCTTCTTCACATAAATCCATCAAAACCCTCACGTCTTCAAAGGATTTTTTCAGATCTTCTATTTTTTCGATTTTTTCCTTCAGTCTTTTGGATTCCTGCAAAATCCTGGCAGCATTATCAGAGTCATCCCAAAAATCTTGCTGCTCCATCTTGTTATGGGTTTCCTCAAGCTGCTCCTTCAGTCTCCCCGGGTCAAAGTGACACCTCTATTTCTTGTATTGCCGCCTCCAAATCCGGCAGCTCAAATCTATATTGTTCAAGTTCAATCATAATTTCTCCTCCTATATAACTTTTTTGGGTATTCCTATTAGGTCTTGGCACGTGGCTCGTGGCACGTGGCTCGTGGTCTAGGGAACGGGGAACACGGATTTACACGGTACTTTACACGGATTAACACTGTTAATTTTTTATTTGCTGCCCTTCAGTGTATTTCTGTGA
>JAQUTA010000062.1:0-8835 GCA_028709965.1 Lutispora sp. | reverse complement strand
CAGCATTTTTTGTATTTTTTGCCGCTGCCGCAGGGGCAGGGGTCGTTTCTGCCTATTTTATCTTCTTTCACTATGGGCTTATTGCCGCCGCTTTTCTCTTGGTTGGTGGCTACTTCTTCTGCAACTTGCTCCCTTTGTGGAATTCTATTTACATTTACATTGTATATATACTTTATTGTTTCCTCTTTTATACTCTTTATCAATTCCAAGAACATGTCATAGCCTTCTATTTGATAGGCCTGAACAGGGTCTTGCTGTCCAAAAGCTCTCAGGTTTATTCCTTCTCTCAGCTGATCCATAGCATCCAAATGATCCATCCATTTGGAATCTACAACCTTTAGCAGTATGACTCTTTCTAATTCTCTCATGTTCTCTGAGCCTACTTCTGCTTCTTTGGCTTCATATAGCTTAAGGGCTTTATCCATAAGAACTTCTTTTAGCTCTTCCTTTATCAGACCACTGATATCTTCTAACTTTAAGGCTCTCTTGGGAAGGAATGCAGCCTGCAAATATTCTAAAAGCCCTTCCATATCCCATTCCTCAGGATACTGGCTGCCTACAGTATAGTTATTGACAGCATCTGATACCACATCATCCAGCATATCCATTATGGAATCCTTAATATCTTCTCCCATAAGAACCTGGCGTCTTTGAGCATATATGACTTCTCTTTGCTTGTTCATTACATTATCATATTGAAGCACATGTTTTCTTATATCAAAGTTTCTCGATTCTACTTTTTTCTGTGCATTTTCTATAGCTTTTGTAAGGAGTCCATGCTCAATGGGCATATCCTCTTCCATGCCTATAGTTTCCATCAGGCTCATTATTTTATCCGAACCAAAAAGCTTCATCAAGTCATCTTCAAGGGATATATAGAATCTGCTGCTGCCCAAGTCTCCCTGCCTGCCTGCACGGCCTCTGAGCTGATTATCAATACGCCTAGACTCATGCCTCTCTGTTCCTATTATATGGAGTCCTCCCAGCTCTTTGACACCTTCACCCAATACAATATCCGTACCTCTGCCGGCCATATTGGTGGAAATTGTCAGAGCATTCATCTGTCCTGCTTTTGAAACTATTTCAGCCTCTTTGTCATGATGTTTAGCATTCAGCACCTCATGAGGTATGCCTCTTTTCTTCAGCATATTGCTTAGGAGCTCTGACTTTTCTATAGATATGGTACCAACTAATATAGGTCTGCCCTTTCCATGAAGCTCTGCAATCTCATCTACTACTGCGTTGAACTTTCCATTTTCATTTTTATAAATAACATCTGCATTATCTTCTCTCACCATTGGCATATTTGTAGGTATCTCAACTACATCCAAATTGTATATAGCTCTGAATTCATCTTCTTCCGTCTTGGCAGTACCGGTCATGCCTGCCAGTTTGCCATACATTCTGAAGTAATTTTGGAAGGTGATGGTGGCTAGGGTCTGACTTTCTCTCTCAATTTTGACCCCTTCCTTTGCCTCTATGGCCTGATGGAGACCGTCACTGTAGCGTCTTCCATACATGAGTCTCCCGGTGAATTCATCAACAATTAATACTTCTCCATCCTTCACCACATAATCTATATCTTTATTCATTATAGCTCTTGCCTTTAGTGCTTGATTGATGTGATGCTGTATCTCCATGTTTTCGGGATCAGCTAGATTTTCTATGCCAAAAAATCTTTCTGCTTTTGCTACTCCTGTTTCAGTCAAAATAACTGTCTTTGCCTTAGGATCAACTGAGTAGTCCCCTTTTTTCTTTATGGTTTCCTCGTCTTCCTCTCCGCCTTCAAAATATTGACTCAGCATCTCTGCCTTGCTTTCATCCTTGGTGTCCACACCCCTTTTAAGGGTTTTGACAAAATTATCTGCTACATAATAAAGATGAGTGGATTTCTCACCAACACCTGATATGATAAGAGGCGTTCTAGCTTCATCTATCAATATGCTGTCCACTTCGTCCACTATGGCGAAATTTAGCTCTCTTTGAACCATCTGTTCCCTATATATGACCATGTTGTCTCTTAGATAGTCAAATCCAAATTCATTATTGGTGCCGTAAGTTATATCTGAGCTATAGGCTTGCTGCCTCTCATTATGATCTAGCCCATGGACAATAAGCCCTACGGATAATCCTAAGAAATTATATAACTTGCCCATCCATTGGCTGTCACGGGTTGCCAAATAATCGTTGACAGTTACTACATGGACTCCCTTTCCCTCCAAGGCATTGAGATAAACAGGCAAAGTAGCCACCAAAGTCTTGCCCTCACCGGTTTTCATCTCGGCGATCCTGCCTTGATGGAGCACTAATCCTCCTATGAGCTGTACGTTGAAATGCCGCATACCCAAAACTCTTCGGGAGGCTTCTCTAACTACGGCAAAAGCCTCAGGCAAAAGGTCATCCAAAGTTTCTCCACTCGCCAGCCTAGCCTTGAACTCATCAGTCTTCCCCCTAAGGTCTTCATCACTAAGAGCCTGCATACTGCCCTCAAGAGCTTCTATCTCTTCTATTTTTTTACTTAACTTTTTTATCTCTCTATCATTCTGATTTCCAAGTATTTTTGCCAAAAATGACATGTATTCATCACTCCTATAAGTTTTCCAAACAATAAAATATTCACTTAATTCTATCACACTAAAATTATTATAACAATAAAAATGCTGGGTATTCCTTCGGGGTCCAAGAGGACGGGAACCACTGAAAGACACGGAATTTTGCACTGAAATACACGGTTTATTATTATATTTTTAATTAACACCAATATTCCACACTAGTATCTAGGCTATACCTTTTACCTTTTACCTTTTAGACTTTGAATAATATATAAATTCTTCAGCTTAACATTAAAAAAGACGAACCTCCACGGCTAGATATGAAACTATCCTTCCGTGAAAATCCGTGTTATTTCAGTGTCTTTCAGTGGTTACAAAAAAACTCCAGAGCCATACCTGAATCTGGAGACTGGAGACCAGCGACTAGTGACTATTTACTTTTCCCAAGCATAAGCTGCTGTATGTATATGAATACTCCCACTGCCATAAATATGTCTCCTATGCTATAAACCTTTGGTCTTGGATAAAACTTTGGCAGTGCTAATATATCTGCTAAAAATTTAAACTTGGTAGTTTCATTTATTACAGTATGGGTCACTATGCGACCCTGAGCAATTGCAGCAGCATTTTCAAATAATCCTGAAGAAATCAAGGCTTCATGTGATATAGGCATTTGCCCTCCATTTGCCATTATGACTATAAAATTAAGCAATACCCCCACGGTAATAATCCAAAATGCATATTTATCAAAATTCATAAAGAGTCCAAAAAACAGCAAAATATATGATAATAAATGTATAAAAGGTATTCCATCAATAATTATACTGACACCTTTGGAAGCAAAATATACTGCTGAGAACTCGACTAAGAAGGAAGCCCCGATAAAATACCATCCTCTAATCTCTCCCGAGGATATATTCGAGAACTTTCCTCCTCTGACCTTGCCTACCAGCAAGCCGCCTCCTAGACTTTCAACCAGCAAGCTTCTCTACCTCCTCTTTATGACCTGTCAACATATAGATAAATTCCTGAGCAACTATAGGATTGAACAAAGTACCTGATTCACGCCTTATTATCTCTATTGCTTCCTCCTCGCTCATTGCCTTTCTATAGGGTCTGTCGGAAGTCAGAGCATCATAAACATCAACTACACATAATATACAAGCCTCAAAGGGTATCTCACTCTGGATTTTGCCATTGGGATAGCCCGTACCGTCAAAATGCTCATGATGGCTCAGTATAATATCTGCAGATGCCCTCAAGAAATCGATCTCTTGAATAATCTTTGAACCTATAGCAGGGTGTAGCTTGATCTTTCCATATTCATCATCCGTGAGCCTGCCGGGTTTATTTAAAATATGCTCATCTACTCCAATTTTGCCAATATCATGGAGCATCCCTGCCAGTTTAAGATTTTCAAGAGACCTGTGAGGCAATCTCATCCTCTCACCAAGTTTATAAGACAATTCGCTAACCCTTTGGGAATGTCCCTGAGTATAGGGGTCCTTGGCCTCTACAGCCTGACACAAAGCTTTTACCGTATCTAGATACATATTTTTCATATCCACATACATTTTGAAAGAATACCTGGCAAGGAGCAAAGGCCCAAAGAAGAGCAAAACACCTACAATGCCATAGTTAAGATAGGCTATAGCCATTATTATACCTAGAGGTGCTAAGGCAAAGTAATCCTTAATAATCCAGATTACATTTGTATATAGCAATTTATATAGCTTGTCACCGGATAATATAGTCATCAGAATAGACATTATGGTGGCATTCACAATTATATATACAACTATGCATCCAAACATGGGTAATATATTTATAAATTCTAGTTGGCCTGGAATGCCTCCCAAAGCCTCATAGCAAAGTCCTGCTAATCCAGATGAAAGTACAATATTAGATCCGTTGAATAGAGTCTTGTATAGGGGTGTACTGAATGCATGCGTATATTTACCATCCTTATTTATGATTCTTAACATAATGCCAATACTCGCTAACCAGCTTGCTTCTGGTACTCCAAATACAATTAAAGCTGTAAAACCTATTGCAAATCCGACAGATATACCACCGCTCTGATTAGGTGTCGGAATTGCTAAAGATTCAGCTGCTATAGAAAGGAAAAGAAAGAATACTAATCCATAAGCATCAATGAATCTAGCCCTATTAAATGTATATATCACAAAGGATATTCCTAATAAAATAATTACTCCAATGTATAGCTTTAATTTTTTTGGCATTATATCGCTCCTTAATTGATTGACCGGCATATTTTTAATTTACCACCAACTAATATGTGCTCCTCCAGCTAATATAAGAGAAAGAATTGTTATTAATATACCAACTATCTTCTTCATGGTTTGCCCTCCTTTTTTCAAGGCTCTGTCCTTCCGCTAATAAGACAGGCAAACTCACTCCGCTAAAAAAAATGCCGGTCAAAATTTAAACAATTTTACTAATAGTCCTATTTAATGCGTCAAGAATAGATTTTGCAACAGCTTCGTTTTCATCCGTCTTTATCAGGCTGCTGCCTATGAGGATGTTTTCTGTGTTTTTATATGTATAGCCAACTAGACAGAGGAAAAAGTCCCTGCCTGTAATTTTTGCTTTTTCAATACCTTCAAGATAGAATATTCCACTAGTATTAATAAAGGATTCTATGCCCAAAATAGTGGCTTCAGCTACAGCTTTATATTTATTTGTTATTGATTTTACTTTGATACTAGTGCCTTCATAGGTTTTGCCTTCATTCTCCAATATTACGACAGCCTTTAGGCTATTATCCATATTGATCATGGAAATGCTTCCTATTTTTAATCGATTTTCCTTGTAATCGCCTTCTTCTATCTGTGCTACACTTATTATCTTGTAATCAATTTCAATATTGAATTTGGCACTGACAGCCGATTGAATATCTCTAACTAGCTGCTTAATATTCCTTCCTGTAGCACAAAGCACATGAATATCTTGTATTTCACTATTATCTCCTAGTATAACCTTACAATGTAAAACATCAGGAATCCTGCAAACCAGAGACTTTATTTCTTCTTCCACAAATTTCCCCCCTAAGGCTATCCTTATCCTTATTTTTTTATATATTCGACCAAAACTTGTCAACTCCTCTTTAATAGCAAAAAATGAATCAGCCGGACTATATCCGGCTGAAACTTAAGCAACTTGTTTAGAAATCTTTTTTATTTTAAAACTCCGGCTCTATTAGACCGTAATCTCCGTCTTTTCTCTTGTATACTACATTCACCTCATCACTCTCAGCATTATAGAACATGAAGAAGTTGTGACCTAGAAGCTCCATCTGCAATACTGCTTCTTCAACAGGCATAGGCTTCATGGCAAATCTCTTAGTCTTAACTATTTTGGGCTCATCATCATCTTCTTCTTGACTAAAGGAGAATTTATCAAATCTTACGCTGCCATCCTTGATTCTTCTTTCAATTCTGGTCTTATACTTTGCGATTTGCCTTTCCAGCTTTTCTACCACGTTGTCAATGGACGAGTACATATCCTCGGTAGCCTCTTCACCCCTCAGAATAACACCATTAAAGGGGATTGTGACTTCAATAATATGTCTATTCTTTTCCACTGTCAAAGTTGCGTTTGCCTCGGTATCAGGATTGAAGTATTTCTCAAACTTGGATAGCTTCTTTTCCACTCTTTCTCTCAAGGCACCTGTCACTTCGATATTTTTACCACTGACTTTTATGCGCATACAAACATCTCCTTTCGCAACTATTATGCTACCGTTTATATATAATTTATTCTACATTAGGTTAAATAATCCTTCTATTTTCCAATCATTATCCAGTTATATTTATAACAATTAAGAAAAGAGAAGAATATAGATGTATTTGTAAAATATAGTCATTTTATGATGAATACTTATTAGATTACATAAATCTTCTAAATCACAGCATTATCCACAGCTAAATATGCCTTATCTGTGGATAATGTGGATAACTCTGTTGATAACTTGAATTTACACAATCGCTGATGTTGAAAGTTTGTTGATTACCTGTGAAAGAAAAAAATGTCGAAACTTCTCATAGTTAGTATTGTATATATATTCGCCTTATTTTCATATCTATGCACTGAAAGGAACAATGAAAAAAAGATAAATAAAAAAGCCACATTATGTGGCTTTTTTATTTATCTTCTTGCGTCAAAGCAATCTTTGCAATATACTGGTCTATCGTTTGTGGGCTTAAAAGGAACCTGAGTATCTTTGCCGCATTCTGCACATACTGCATCATACATTACTCTTTCTCTTTTTGCTCCCATATTGCTGCTTGATTTTCTGGCTGTTCTGCAATCTTTGCATCTAGCTGGTTCGTTCTGGAAACCTTTCTCTGCGTAGAATTCTTGTTCACCAACAGTGAATGTGAAATCCTGGCCGCAATCCTTGCATACTAACGTTTTGTCTTCAAACATGAAAATCCCTCTTTCCTTAAATACTTAGGCTAGTGCCGGTCTCCAGAACTTTTTTTGGGATTTTGTTTTCCAGAAAAACGTTCTTGACCTTATCACATATACCCGATAATGTAATCTACCAGCTGACCTGGTCTTTGCCCCCACACTCGCCGCCTGGAAGTCTCGCTCAAGCCATTGAGCCCCTCACTACTGCTTCTCTCAGATAAAAATCTGGACGGACTTACCCCTAAGCCGCACCATGCTCACAAAGTATTTGCCTTGCTTACGTGGATCGTTTTGCCTGCGACTGGCATCGACTTTCAACCACAGACCTGGTATTTTACTACTTTTATATTATATACTTTATTATTAGAATATACAAGAATTTTATAGTTGTTTATTAAATCTTTGTACAAATTCTATTTTTTTCTATCAATATATACTCCACCAGTATTAATATTTGGCTTATCATATGCCTTTAATGATTTTTGGCCTAGTTTAATCGTCTTCAATTCTCTTTTTACACCATCAATTATCTCTGCAACATTAGCTTTGTTTTTCTCCTCAAGTCCCATTATTGTCTCGGCTAATTCCATTATCTCACCTATAGTTTTTTTCACTTCTCTCAGCTGAGGATAATTTTCAATATTTATTTGATCCACGCTTTGAATTCCTAATTGGGATTTCAATATATTAAAGGTCTGATTAAAACTCTCATCAAGAGCTTCAATCTTTTCAATCTGCTTTTGCTTATCATCAATAAAGCTTTCTAGGCTTTCACCTTGATTTTTTTCAATATCCTCTTGCTGCTCCAAAGTCAACTTATGTATTGAGTCCAAAGCTGCCTTTTTTTGCTCCAATAATTCTTGAAGCTTTGACATCTCATATTTTGCATTTATACTCATTTATTCACCACTTGCTGACCTTTAGCCAGCCTCATAGCCTGGGACCAAGTATTTCTCAAATCCTCAGCAAAAGCCACCACTTCTTCAATAGCAGCCTTATCTTTGCGAATATTTGCATCTATAAGACGCCAATTCATATATTCATATATAGAGAATAAATTTTTTGATATATCATAATCCATGTCCAAAGTGCTCATAAACTCTTCAATTATATTCTGAGCTTTCACTATATTAGTGTGAGCATTTTGAAGGTTATTCTCTTCAACTGCTTCCATGCCGAGCTTCAAAAACTTTATCAATCCATTATATAGCATGAGAGTCAGCTCCTGTGGCGTTGAAGTGTTAACAACACTTTGTTTATATTGTTGATATGGATTAGCTGTTACCATAATCTTGTCTCCCCCATTTTCTTACTTTTATCATCTTTGATTGCTTCCAAAACTTTGAGCCAACCATGCAGACTGAGAATTCATCCTGCTAAGGGCAGTTTCCAATGAGGCAAATTTCATATAAAGAGCGCTCTCCTTGTTAAATAACTTCACAGTCATATCTTCAATTAGTGATTCCTTCTTGTTTATCTCATCAACAAGAGTGCTCTGAAATTCTGTTAGATCCCCTACTATTCCCGCTTTCTCCAGTAGCATACCTTTCTTGCCATCTGCATTTCTCGTGGTCCTTATATTATCCTGGATTATATCAAAAAGCCTCTCCACTATGCCGCTCTCGGCATATCTTAGATCCTTTTGCTCTTTGGTATTGTCAGGGTGGTAGGCTACAGATGACTGCTTGGCGAATATGTTCATCACCTGATCCGGATTGTCTGCTATGGCCTTTTTCAACTTGTCTTCGTCGATATTAAGCTTAGCACCCTCTCTCCAGTTACCTGTAGATATTCCTATGGAGAAAAGCCCACCAGCCTCTGTCATGTCTCCCATTACTCTTCTCATGTT
>JAQUTA010000159.1 GCA_028709965.1 Lutispora sp. | reverse complement strand
AATATCTTTCATTTTCATCCCCCTGCAGAATCTTGGCAATATCTCAGGCACCACTCTCAGTAACCAGGTAGAAGGTGTTTTTACAACCACCAGCATCAAACAGATACAGGTTACCGCAAATTCTGTAAACTTTAGAACAGGTGCCAGTTCGAATCATAGAATAATAACAACCTACTCAAAGAATACAGTACTGGACGTTGTCGGCATGATCGGCAACTATTATGTCGTTAAGAATAGCAAGGATACCGTAGGCTGTATATATAGCAGTTATGTAAAGCCCTATACGCCACCGCCAACATCCTCTGATGATAACTTTACAGCTATGCAAACTGAAATGCTGGGTTATATAAATGCTGAACGCACTGCAAACGGCGTGGCCCCTTTGACCTTAACCAAAACCCTTTCAAATGGGGCTTATCTCAAGTCAAAAGATATGGCCGTAAATAATTATTTCAGCCACACTTCACCTACATATGGAACTCCTTTTGATATGATGAAAAGTTTGGGTATCAGCTACTCTGCTGCAGGAGAGAATATTGCATTAAATACCAGTATAAAAGGGGCCCACGATGCATTTATGAATTCTTCAGGTCATCGGGCTAATATCCTTAATACTGGATTTGCCAATATAGGTCTGGGAATTTATCAGAAGGATAATTATATATATATTACCCAGTGGTTCACGAACTAAAATCTTAATGGGGTCAGTCTTTGACCCCATTAAACAAAAAATAATTGAACAATTTTCCGGTTAGTTACCATAAGGATTTGTTTACTCTGTGAACCAAAAAGATTTCAGTGTTTTCTCAAGATTATTACTATCCTTTATTATCCTGCATGAAAGCCAGTGCTTTGGAAATAGTTTTAAATAATTCTTGTGGCTATACCGTTCGTCAATAAGCAATACCGCTCCAGTATCGCTGTCACATCGAATAACCCTGCCTGCGGCTTGTAACACCTTGTTCATCCCGGGATACATATAGGCATATTCATATCCCATGCCGTTTTTGTTATTAAAATAATCCCTAATAATATTTTGCTGAATACTCAGTTGGGGAAGCCCAACACTCACAATAACCGCACCAATAAGTCTGCTGCCTTTCAGGTCAATGCCTTCAGCAAATATTCCGCCGAGTACGCAAAACGCTACATAAGTTTTTTCGGGATTTTCACAAAAACATGATAAAAAATTCTCCCGTTGTTCTTCTGACATAGCAGTTCCCTGTTCTACTGCGGTTATTTCGGGAAAGGCCATTGTAAAGTCTTCAAAAACATCGTTCATATACTTATAGGATGGAAAATATATAATGTAATTTCCTGTTTTGCGCGAAACAAAAGAACCGATGAGCCTGGTTATTTTTTGTCTGCTTTGTTCCCTTTCTTTATATTTTGTAGAAACATTGTCTGCAGTCATAATGCAAAGACTCCGGTTGTCAAATGGGGAATCAAGAGATAGTATCTTGTCCTCTGCTCCCCCGCCGAGTATCTCGCGAAAATACACCAGCGGAGACAATGTGGCCGAAAACATAATTGCTGAACCTCCTCGCTTTAAAGCCTCTCCCAGAAGAAACGACGGGTCCAGGCAGAACAACTTCAACATCACCTCGTCCCGCTGCGCTTCAACGAAGGTTACGTATCTTTCATCATAAAAATCTGATATTGTCATAAAACCCAATACTTCAAAATAGAGCTGAAGAAAATTATTGTCCTCGCTCAACTCCCTATTTTCCTTAAGCATCAATTCGCATATTGCGGTATATTTATTGATCAGCTTTATGAAATCCTTATGCTTTTCAACCGTGATAAAATATCCCTGCTCACCGCATTGTTTGCGCAAATCAATCATAAATTTGTTGATGCTGTTCAGGATTTTGTCCAGCGCCTTATTTCTGCCCTTATATGCCTTTTTGACTTGATAAAAATCTTTTTTGAAAAGCTGTGATGAATACATTTCTCTTGACCTATCGACAAGATTGTGTGCTTCATCAATCAGGAAAACATAATCGCCTTTACTATCCGCAAAAAAACGTCTGAGGTGCGCTCTTGGATCAAAAACATAGTTATAGTCGCAAATAATGCAATCGGCCAAAAGAGAAATATCGAGAGATAGTTCAAATGGACAAACCATATGTTTTCTTGCATATTTTTCAATCACGTTTCTGGAAAGATCATCACATTCTGCTACCGCCTCTAAAATAGCGTTATTGACACGGTCGTAATGCCCTTTGGCATATCCACAATACTCGGGGTGGCATACGGGCTTGTCACAAAAGCATATTTTTTCTTTTGCTGTAAGCGTCAGTGTCTTCATTTTAAGACCACTCTGGCGCATTTCCTCAAAGGCTTCGAGAGCGACCTGGCGAGTAATTGTTTTTGCAGTAAGGTAGAATATTTTAGAAGTTTTTCCCTCCCCAATGGCTTTGATGGCGGGAAATAACACGGATATGGTTTTCCCAGTGCCTGTAGGGGCTTGGGCAAAAAGCTTTTTTCCACTGACAATCGTTCTATAAGCATATACTGCAAGCTCTCTCTGCCCTTTGCGGTAAGCTGGAAAAGGAAACGGAAGCGCCTTGATTGAAAGGTCTCGCACCTTTTCCCACTCGGATGAGAAGCTTGCCCATACCGAATACTTCTCAATAAGCGCGCTTATGAATCTTTTAAGTTCACCGATTTCAAGAATCCTTGTAAATTTCTTTGATTCATTGGTTTCTAAATTAAAATACGTAAGTTGAACCGATATTTCCGGCAAATCGTTCTGGACAGCAAAAATATAAGCATAACATTGTGCTTGAGCCCAATGAGCAATATTCAAGTTTTCATTGATTAAACTCATAGGCAGCACAGTCGTTTTTATCTCATCAATCGTATAGCTGCCGTTGTGATTGATAATACCGTCAGCACGCCCTTCAAGAGTATAATCTATACCATTGTAATAATACCCTTCAGACAGAAAAACTTCGCTTCGATAGTCCTCATATAGTTCATGGTTGTTCTTCTGCAAGATACGATGT
>JAQUTA010000061.1:1899-14034 GCA_028709965.1 Lutispora sp. | reverse complement strand
GCAACAAAGAAATCCAGAACTATAGAAAGAAAGCTTAAGGACGTTGAAGCTATGCCACTGGATGAATCAGCACCAGCTTTGGATATTTCAAATATTGGAGATTGATGAGCTAATCCTCAATATATCCTAAGCTGAGAGACAATTCTTCGGATATAAGTATCACATTGTTTATAATGCTGTCTATTCCTTTTTCCTTTAGTCTATAAGTAGGTCCGGATATGCTTATAGAGGCTATTGCTTCGCCATAGCAATCGAAAATGGGGGCTGCAATACAAGTCACCCCTTCTTCTCTTTCTTCATTGTCTATGGCGTAGCCTTGTTCTTTTATAGATTCAAGTTCCTTTATTATATCTTTTGCACTTGAGAGAGTGTTTTTAGTATATTTTTCAAAATTAGTTTTACTCAAGATTAAATCCTGCATCTTCTTAGGTTGATAGGATAGTAAAATCTTTCCTCCTCCGGTGCAGTAAAAAGGAACTTTAGCACCTAATTGGGTAAACATTTTAAGGAGTTTTGTGCTTTCGGATTGGGCAATATAAACAATATCGCTGCCATCCAAGATAACCAGATTACTGGTTTCACCTACTAACTCCCGGAGCTTATCCAGATATGGCTGAGCAAGATTTGCAAGCACATTTTGCCTTTTAGCCATGCCGCTTATTCTAAATAATGCAAAGCCTATCCTGTACTTTTTTGTCTTCCTATCTTGCTCAATAATATTGCATTGCTTTAAGGTATTGAGCAAATGATAGGTCGCACTGACGCCATAATTAAGTATATTGCTTATCTCAGTAACACCAAGGCCATCATCGGACTTTGCAATCTCTTCCATAACTTCAACAGCTTTTATGACAGATCCTATGGTCTTGGTATCCTTTTTTATAATATTATCCAATTACGATCAACTCCTGTCAGATAGTTTTACTTATGTTAAATCATATTACATTATAATTGAATATGTCAAATATAAGAGGATGGAAATCCTTGACTTAAAATTTTCATAGCTGTATAATTGAAATATAGGTAAAACACAATTTACCAATAGTAAAAGGAGGGGTTTTTATGAAAACGAGAAAATTATTGATGATACCTGGACCAACTCCCGTAGTCAGATCTATTCAAGATCAGATGGGAAGAGAGACAGTGGCTTTTGGTGATCCGGCCTTTGTGAAGGACTTTAAAGAACTTTTAGAGGATTTAAAGGTTTTATTTAAATCCAGCGGAGAAGTATTTGTTGTTGCGGGCACCGGAACCATGGGCATGGAAATGGCCATAGCCAATACAACAAAGAAAGGCGACAACATATTGATAGTATCCCATGGATTTTTCGGTGACCGCTTCATCGATCTTTGCAAAAGAAAAGGCTTAAATGCAGATGTACTCTCCAGTGAATGGGGAGAAATAGTTCCCGTGGAGAAGATTAAAGAAAAATTAAGCGAGAAAAAGTACGCTGCTGTGACTGTAACCCATGTTGATACATCTACAGGGGTATGTGCTCCTATTGCAGAAATTGGTGAAATGATGAAATCATTCCCAGAGACAATATATATTGTTGACGGTGTTTGTGCTACAGCAGGAGAGCCTGAATATGTTGATGACATGGGAATAGATGTTTTACTTACAGGTTCGCAAAAAGCCTTTGGAGTATCTCCCGGCTTGACTATGCTATGGACTAGCCAAAAAGCTATGGAAAGACGCAAAAGCTTAGGAGATATCCCGGAATTCTATATAGATTTTGAAAAATGGCTTCCAATAATGAAGGACCCCTCAAAATACTATGCAACGCCCGCTGTCAACTTGGTATGGGCGTTGAAGGAATCTGTGAGAATCATGAAAGAAGAAGGAATGGAAAATAGATACGAAAGACACAAGAAGTTTGCAAGAGCTATGCAATCAGCATTAGAGACACTAGGCTTTAGAGTACTAGCAAAGGAAGGTTGCAGAGCCGTTACCTTATCCAATCTGGTTTATCCTGAAGGAACAGATGATGCAAAGTTCAGAGGACTCCTGGCAGAGGAAGGCATCATGGTAGCCGGAGGTCTGGCAGCCTATGCAGGAAGAATGTTTAGGTTAGGTCATATGGGAAATGTGGATAAACATGACCTTGTCTCCGTAATTGCAACCATAGAAAGAGCATTATACAGAGCAGGCATGCCTGTAGAATTTGGAAAAGGTGTAGGAGTATTGCAAAAGCATTTGATGGAATAGAATATAAAACAAAAACTGCCTGAGTCAACAAAACAACTCAGGCAGTTTTTTATCTAGTTATCATATTTAGAGGATTAATCAGAATTAACACGAATCCTATAAATAAAAATGTTAAAGGAGAGTTAAGCATTGAGAATTGCAATAATTGGATATGGTGGAGTTGGCAAAGCATTTGTGCAGCTTTTAGCTGATAAAAAAGATTATCTGAGATTAAAGCCCATAGATATTCAACTAAACTATGTTATTGGCCGTCATGGTGGGATATACGATCCAGAGGGAATAAAATGCAATGCTTTAGCGGAGTTTTCCAAAAATCAAAGAGATATTACCGAGTTCATCCCCGGAGGCAGTAAAGAAGTAAACTTTGATTTAATGCTAAGAAATGGAGACATAGATGCCATAATAGAAATGACTCCAACAAATAAAGAAACCGGAGAGCCGGGAATGAGCCATATAACAAGAGCCCTTGAAAATAAAGTTCATGTTATCACTTCAAACAAAGGACCTATTTTACTGGCATATAAGAAGCTAAACAATATTGCCATAAAAAATAATGTACAGCTTGCAATAGGCTGTACAACCGGAGGAGCTCTTCCATCTATCAACGGAGGAATAATAGATTTAGCTGGTTCAGAAATCACTTCAATAGAAGGAGTTTTAAACGGAACTACAAATTTTATTATCAATGAAATGGAAGAAACAGCCTGCACATATAGTGAAGGCTTGATGAAAGCACAGCAATTGGGCATTGCAGAGACGGATCCTACACTGGATGTAGAAGGATGGGATACGGCATCAAAGCTTCTGATACTTACTAATGTGCTGATGAATGAGGAGAAGACACTAGAGAATATAACAGTAGAGGGAATAACAAATTTGAAAGCTAGGGATGTTGCAGATGCATTGAAAGATGACAAGAAGTATAAGCTCATAGGTAAAACCATCAAGACTGCCTGCGGGATTGAGATGAGTGTGAAGCTTGAAAAACTTGGGAAGGAGCATCCTCTGTATGGCGTGGATGCTAAGAACAAAGCTGTAAGGTATGTGTCAGATACATTAGGGGAGCTTACTATTATTGGAGGGGCTTCCGGAGTTACGCCGGCAGCCGCCTCCATATTAAGAGACTTAATCAATATAAACAGAGGATACAGATATTCAAATTAAGCATTCACATCCTTGGGTACTGCAAATATCATTATTCCTCCACCGATTAAGAAGAGGAGCATTACACTCAACACACCATAGCGGGACTGGCCGGTTATCTGGCTGAAAAATGCATAAAGAGCAGGACCCATTATTGCTGCAAACTTGCCGAAAATATCATAAAAACCGAAAAATTCGTTGGCCTTTTCTTTGGGAATCATTTTGCCAAAATATGAGCGGGATAAGGCCTGTATACCTCCTTGGGATGTAGCTACCAAAAAGGCCAGAAGCCAAAATTCAAAGGCAGATTTCATGTTATAGCCTACAATGCAGATAATAATATACATGCCAATTCCTGCGATAAGCATGTTGCGGGTGCCAATCAATTTTGCCAGCTTTCCATATATTATGGCAAAGGGGAATGCGACTATCTGGGTCATCAAAAGTGCCAGAAGAAGCGAGTTGCTGCCAACTCCTACAGAATCTCCATATACTGTAGCCATGTGTATTATAGTATTTACCCCGTCTATATAAAAGAAGTATGCCAACAGAAAAACAAATACGGACTTGTATTCTTTAATGTTTATAAAAGTTTTATAAAGCCTTGAAAAACTTTTACCTAAAATATTAGGTTCTTTTTCTATATAGTATATCTGCTTTACATTTTTAAGCATCGGCATGGCAAAAACCGTCCACCAAGCAGCAGTGAGCACGAATGAGATCTTAACTGCAAGGCTTGAGCTTATGCCTATTTTGCTTCCAAATAGTATAAGACCTATAGATATAACAAAAGGGATGGTACTGCCTCCGATATATCCTAGTGCAAAGCCGTAGGTTGATACATGATCCATTCTTTCTTTTGTGGTGACATCAATGAGAAATGCATCATAAAAGAGGTTGGCGGCAGAAAAACCTACTATTGTTATCATGTAGATTATAAGGATAGCCATCCATTGATTTGTAAAGCTAAGTGCAGCTGTGGACAATACACCTATGATAAAAAAGAATTTAAATAATTGCATTTTTTTACCCTTATAGTCTCCTAGGGTTCCAAGTATGGGAGCTAAAATAGCTACTAGCAAAGTGGCTATTGAATTGGCATATCCCCAATAGGAGTCTGCCATATTAGGGCTTATACCGCTGCTTTTGGCCATGGTCTTAAAAAATATTGGAAGTATGGAAGCGGTGACAACTACTGAATATGCAGAATTAGCCCAATCATAGAAAATCCAGCTTTTCTCCTCCTTGGTAAAATTCTTAAACATGCTAAACCCCCCATAATCATGATAGCTTAATTCTACTCCAAATGGTCTAAGAATGAAAGATGGAGAGAATAATCTTATTTAGAGGTATAAAAAGGATGTGGAGGCAATATTTTTTAAGAAACGCCCATTATTTGGTGGGTTGATATGTTATAATTGTTGTTGTGGAGGAGACTTTAAGGAGGTTATAACAAATGAAAGTAGAAAAATTCAAATCGGGCATTTATATTAGACAGAATGATTATAGCACTTTTAAACCGGCATACATTAATGAGACTTGGGATTGGGAGGATTCTGAAATCAACATATTATTAGAAGAAGCGAGCAGAGAATTAGGGGGGCTAAATTCTTTTGCAGATCTTATTCCTAATATTGATGTATATATAAAAATGCACATTAAGACTGAAGCAAATAAATCAAGTAAAATTGAAGGAACAAAAACCAGTATAGAAGAAGACTTTATGCAAATTGAAGATGTTTCACCCGAAAAAAGAAATGACTACGAAGAAGTGCAGAATTATATTATGGCACTTAATTATGGAATTGAAAGAATAGTTAAAGATGATTTCCCTTTATGTAATAGACTTATTTGTGAAATACATGAGAAGTTAATGCGAGGAGTAAGGGGGAAGAATAAAACACCTGGCGAGTTTAGGAAAAGTCAAAATTGGATTGGTGGGACAAAACCGTCTGATGCCATATATGTTCCACCAAGCATAATTGAAATGCCTGATTTAATGTCGGATTTTGAAAAGTTTATTAATAACGATAATATAAGGGTGCCACATTTAGTTAAAATAGCGCTCTTGCATTATCAATTTGAAACTATACATCCTTTTTTGGATGGCAATGGCAGGATAGGCAGATTAATAATACCTTTATATTTATTAAGTAAAGGGATTTTAGAGAAGCCATGTTTTTATATTTCTGATTTTTTTGAAAAGAATAGAACCGCTTATTATGAAGCTTTAGATAGAGTAAGAATGAAAAATGATATGAGATATTGGATAAAATTTTTCTTAACTGCATCGATTTATACTGCCAAAACAGCAAAATCCAAATTTAAACGAGTAGTAGAACTTGTTAACCAACTAAATAAGCAAGTCTTAGACATAAAAGGAAGGCCAGAAAATACAATTAAGATGTTAGAAGCTTTTTATGACGTACCTATGCTAAGCGGCAAACAATTGCAAGAGATAACCGGATTAACACAGCCAACAGTGGACAGTGCTATTAAAGGAATGCTTGAAAGGGATATGTTGAGAGAAATTACAGGTTATAGTAGAAATAGAATATATTCCTTATATAAATATTTTGATATTTTTGCACAAGAAGAAAAAGAAAACAGCAAAAATCTTATTTAAAGAAATTTATAAAAAAGAAAACAGCAAAAATCTTATTTAAAGAAATTTATAAAAAAGAAAACAGCAAAAATCTTATTTATAGTAAAAGAAATGTGGGGGACAGACCTTTTGTTCCCATAAAAAAGAGGTGCTAGTATGCCTGCTTTATTGACTCACTATCTGTGTGGAGGTGAGGTGCTTCAATCAATAGATATTAGTGGTATAACAGATACAACAAGCAAATATAGAAACTTGTTCAACCTTGGAACTCAAGGACCTGATATATTCTTTTATCATAATGCTTATCCTTGTGCAAAGGGAGAGAGCTTGGACAAACTTGGAGGAAGGCTTCATAATGAAAAGGTGAAGTCTTTCTTTAGGCATGCTCTGAAAGCTATAGATAAAGCTCATGGAGAAGAAAAAGAAAGACTTCTTTCCTATATATATGGCTATGCTTGTCATTATTCATTGGATATCCATGCACATCCCTATATATTTTACAAAACTGGATTTGTATTGGATGATGGGGATAAAAAGAAATACGATGCTTATCACAGAAGATTTGAAGCAGAAATAGATGCTATTATGGCACGAAAAGTGCTACATAAAAGAGCACATGAAATCCCATTCCATGAGCTTATAGCAATTGATAAGGATGAGGCTGATGCCATAGCCGGCATGTATCATTACATACTAAAAAATACATTTCAACTTGACATATCTATAGAATGTATTGAAAAAGCTCCAAGTGACATGGCAAGTATTATCAAGACATTGCGAGATCCTCTAGGTATGAAGAAGGCTATGATTGCTTTTGCAGAAAAAATGGTCAAAAGGCATCACCTTATTTCCAATATGATATATCCGCTCAAAATTGATGAAAGTTTAGATCACTTGAATCTACAACATTCAACATGGTATTATCCTTGGGATAAAAGCTCTCCCCAACATTCATCTTTTATTGAACTTTTTCATGGAGCCATAGGAGAAGCTAAAATTATGTGCAAAAACATAAATGAATATGCAAATAAAGATATAGATATAAATGAGGTATTATGTATACTGGGAAACAGATCCTTCGAATCAGGATTGGATTGCGATGAGAATGTTAAGTTTAAGTATTATCATTTGATTTATGCGTGATGGCGTATAAACTTTATCTGAACTGAGTATCCTTTTAATAGTGTTATAGTTAATATTAATAAAAGGGATGAAGGGTTTGGATAATGTTATATATTCATATATTATAATCGGCTTGCCTGCTTATAACGAGGAAGGGGCATTGCCGAAGCTATTTGATAAGTTATTATTCCTGAGGGATGTATATGGGGATAAATTCAGAATAATTGTGGTAAACGATGGCAGCAGCGACAATACAGAGAATATATTGAAAGAGTATAAGAAATGCTATGGCTTTGTGGATTATATCAATCATGAAGGGAATCAAGGCTTAGGCAGGGCTATATATACTCTTTTTTGTTATGCAAGCCAAAATTATGATAAGAATGATATATTGGTCACTTTAGATGCTGATAATACCCATAATCCCAATATCATACCCAAAATGGTAGAAAAGCTTGTAAAAGAAAAGCTTGATGTGGTAATCGCCTCTAGATTTGCTCCCGGAGGAAAGGAAATAGGCCTCAGTACAGAAAGAAAGATATATAGCAGAGGGGCTGCTGCATTTTTGAGAATATTTTTCCCTATATCCAATGTCCATGACTATTCCTGCGGCTTCAGAGCTTATGATATTGGGTATCTTGACAGGGCGATGGAAGCCTATGGTGAAAATCTTGTTACTTCAAAAGGCTTTGAATGCATGGCAGAAATATTGGTCAGATTTAGCAAAATAGGCGTAAAAGCTGGCGAATATCCTCTAGTTTTGGAATACAACTTAAAAGAAGGACAGAGCAAGATGAAAGTACTAAATACTATAAAGGGATATTTTAGCCTTATTCATAGGGTGAAGAAGCCCACTAGGAAAAGGGGAGAAGTTAATGAATAGAAATTTAATTGATATACTGGTTTCTGTATTTATGGGAGCTATTGGGCAGACTATATTGAAGCTTGGAGCCAACAAATTGGGCAGTCTATCCTTATCCTTCAAGACTATCATAAAGGATGTAATACATATATTGATGATACCAGAGATATTCATCGGCTTGATTCTTTTTGGAGGCAGCTTTTTATTATGGATCAAGGTCTTGACCAAATCAGATTTAAGCTATGCCTATTCTATGGTTAGCCTAGGTTATATAGTAGTAGCTTTGCTATCAAAGTTTTTACTTCATGAGACCTTTACTGTCAACAAGATTATTGGGGTAGTGATGATTATATCAGGGGTATTCGTATTAAACCGATAAGGATGATAAAAATGAAAAGCGACCGATGGACAATTATAGTGACCCTTTTGGTATATCTTTCTATTTTTTCTATAAGATTTCCTCATATTAATAACTCACCCTGTGAGCAGGGAGATTTCTGGAGGCAAAGCGATACCGAATCCATAGCAAGGAATTTCATTGAGGACAGATTAAACATTTTTTATCCTCAATTTAATTATGATGGG
Organism: Lutispora sp.; assembly: GCA_028709965.1. Lineage (GTDB taxonomy): Bacteria > Bacillota > Clostridia > Lutisporales > Lutisporaceae > Lutispora. The sequence goes on along the minus strand of JAQUTA010000061.1, from coordinate 5,509 downwards.
CCTAAACCCAACTATATTCAATTGGAATTCCAGATAACTACCTTTCTTATTGCCCTGCTATATAAGGCCTTTGGCTATCACTATTATCTAGCTCGGCTTGTGCCTATCATTTTTTTCCTTGGCTCATCTTTATACATTTATCTCATAGGCAAAAGATATTTTGGCAACCCGGGAGCTTGGTTTGCCGTTATAGCTTATTCCAGCATGCCCATGAATATATTCTACACGAGAGCCATAATGCCTGAATCAGCAGCATTATTTTTCTTTACGGGAGCTTTTTACTATTTCATAAAGTGGTATGATAATGAGAAACTCTTGCCATTATTTATATCTGCAGTATTCACATGTTTATCCATATCTCAAAAAACTCCTACAGCATTTATAGGTTTGGCCATGATTTTTATATTGATAAAAAAATATGGATTAAGGTTTTTGAATAAACGGGAGCTTTGGGCTTTTGCCGCTATATCTTTGCTACCCAATCTACTATATTTTCAATGGTCAAAGAGCATAGCCGAATTTGCTTTTGTCCGCAATATTGGTTTGTTGTATATAGTACCAAAGACGGTCAAAGCTTTTTTTCATATGGAATCCTATAGGTTTGCAGCTGCCCAAATCGCCACTGCCATATCTTTAGGTCTTGCACCTCTAGTTATAATAGGTATTTTAGATTTGGAATGGAAGAAAGATTATCCGATGCTATTTTGGACTATGGCTATGCTGCTGGAGGTAATAGGTGTGGCTTCGGTAATAAGGCTGAGATATTATTTTATATTCATAACTCCCATTGCAGCCTTATGGGCAGGTAAAACCTTGGGTAGGCTGGGGAAAAGCAGAAAAACAGTGATTGCGGTATTCCTTGGTCTAGCGGTAGTAACCCTATGGAATTATATTGGAGCAGGTTCATTTTTTCAAGAAAAGGATAATATATTAAAGCAAGCAGAGGTGATAGAAAGATATACAAATAAGGACGACTTGATAGTCATAGGCACAATAGAGCCGGCTTTGTTAAATCAATCCCAAAGAAGCGGCTGGAGAGCCAATATCAAATATTACAAGGAAATACCTTCGGGGGCGGAGAAAGAGATAAAATATTTGATAGAAAATGGTGCAAAATATTTTAGCCCTTTAGGCGGCTATATCTATGGAGATGATGGCATATATATGCAGTATTTAGATGAAAACTTTGAAAAACTGGGGGAAGGGCAATACTTCATATATAAGCTGAGATAGAGAAGCGTTAAAGAAAAAGCTATTGAATATAACAACAGCATGGGTTAATATGGAATAAAATACATATAATCTTACTCTATAATTATTTTATTTTAGGAGGGGTTTTATGAAAAAAGCGCATGAGGTAGATTTCCAGCTTTACGGAGATGACATGCAGTTTGTCGAGATTCAGTTGGATGGTGGAGAAAGCGTAGTAGCAGAAGCAGGAGCCATGATGTATATGAACGAAGGCATAGTGATGGATGCTATATTCGGGGATGGCTCAGATGGTGATGCTAAAAAAGGGTTTATGGACAAAATGCTGGGAGCAGGCAAAAGGGTTCTTACGGGAGAGAGTCTGTTCATGACTATGTTCACGAACAAGACTAATGACAAAAAAGCACTGGCCTTTGCAGCGCCATATCCGGGCAAGATAATTGCAAAGGATCTAGGTGATATGGGAGGACAATTGATATGTCAAAGAGATGCTTTCCTTTGTGCAGCCAGAGGCATACAAATAGAAATTGCCTTCCAGAAAAATATAGGTGCAGGTTTATTTGGCGGTGAAGGCTTCATAATGCAGAGGCTTATAGGGGACGGCTTGGCTTTCATGCATGCAGGAGGCACAATAATTGAGAAGGAACTGGCCCCTGGAGAAGTCTTGAAGCTTGATACAGGCTGCTTGGTAGCAATGACTCCCAGTATAAACTATAATGTGGAGATGGTTGGCAACGTAAAGAGTGCCTTCTTTGGCGGAGAAGGATTATTCTTAGCTACCTTGAGAGGCCCGGGACATGTATGGCTACAGTCCATACCATTTAGCAGGTTTGCCAACAGGATACTAGCAGCAGCTACAAAGGGCGGTGGCGGAGGCAAATCAAAGGGTGAAGGAAGCTTATTAGGAGGCATCGGTATAGGAGACTTGTTTGGTAAAGATTGATGTAATATTTAAAATACCCCACCATAGATTTTATTAAGGCAAAATAATCTAGGGTGGGGTTTTTTATGATAAATAAGATTTGGTTTTTTATCATCGCATTTTCCGTAGCCTTTGCAGCAACAAATGGCAGGCTTGAGGCTTTAAATCAGGAGATATTTACTTCTTTAAAATCTTCTCTTGATCTATCCTTAGGCTTATTAGGAAGCATGATGCTCTGGTGTGGCATATTAAAAACAGCAGAGAAGGCAGGTTTGGTAGAAAAGTTGGGTTCTCTTATCAGGCCTATGCTGGGATTTTTATTCAAAGATATACCTGCTAGGAGCGCCGCAATGGGTGCAATGATAATGAATATAACTTCCAATATGCTTGGCTTGGGCAATGCAGCCACTCCCTTTGGTTTAAAGGCTATGGAGGAATTGCAAAAGCTTAATCGAGAAAAGGATACAGCCACCAATGCCATGTGTCTATTTTTGGTCATAAATGGTGCCCCCATATGTTTCATACCTTCTACTGTGATCTCCATAAGAGCCTCGCTAGGGTCAAACAACCCAGGTTCTATAATAATACCCTCCATAATTTCTTCTGCTGCAGCTATAACAGTAGGTGTTATTTGTTGCAGGATATTGGAGAGAAAGGGAGGCAAGGTGCAATGAGCATTGTTATACCCTTTATCATATTATTTATGTTAACTTATGGCTATTCCAAGGGAGTACCCGTCTACGATGCTTTTATAGAAGGGGCTAAAGATGGCATGGGCATAACACTTAGGATATTTCCATATATTGTGGCTATGCTTTTGGCTGTGGGAATGCTAAGAGCCTCAGGAGGCTTGAACCTTATAATTTTTATTATGAAACCAATCACTTCTATTTTGAGAATACCCGAAGAAATATTACCCCTTATTTTAATGAAGCCCTTATCCGGGAGCGGGTCATTAGGCGTTTTAGCAGATATATTGAAAAGGATTGGACCGGATAGTTTATCAGGTATCATAGCCTCTACCATAATGAGCGGCACGGAAACAATTTTTTATACCATTACAGTTTATTTTGGTTCAATAGGGATAAAAAATATCCGGCATACATTGTTGGCAGCCATCATTGCCGATATTGCTGGAATAATAACAGCTATTGCAATATGCAGCAAAATGTTTAAATAAAAATTCGGTTGACTAAATATTTGAATTATTGTATATTCTATATATATGAACCTAGAGCTCAGAACTCAGAGCTCAGGAGAAACGAAAACATGGATTAATACAGAAATTCTACGGAAATTCACGGTTTCAAAAAGACCCGTTAGGAATACCATAATACTGGAGACTAGAGACCAGTGACTAGTGACTGACCCAAAAGTAATACCCAAAGCTTGCAAAATAACAAAAGTCATGACAGGAAGAGTAATCTGGAAATATGTCAAAGAGAGCCGGCATTTTGGTGAAAGCCGGTACAAAAAGCC
>JAQUTA010000061.1:0-1799 GCA_028709965.1 Lutispora sp. | reverse complement strand
TTATGCGTATCCAGGACTTCTTTTGACTGGGGTATACCTGTTACCTTCGATGAAAATCATGTCATATACGTATGGATAGATGCTTTGTCAAACTATATTACAGCATTGGGTTATTTGACAGAGGATGACAGCCAATTCAAGGAATATTGGCCTGCAGATGTTCATTTGGTGGGCAAAGAAATTGTGAGATTCCATACCATCATATGGCCAATCATGCTCATGGCATTGGATTTGCCCCTTCCAAAGCAGGTATTTGGTCATGGCTGGCTGATACTTGAAGGAGGCAAGATGTCCAAATCCAAGGGCAATGTGGTAGACCCTGTTGTTTTGGTAGAAAAGTATGGAGTAGACCCAATAAGATATTTCCTATTAAGAGAAGTACCTTTTGGCTCAGATGGAGTTTATTCTGAGGAAGCCTTGGTAAACAGACTCAACTCAGATCTGGCTAATGATCTTGGGAACCTATTATCTAGAACCATAACCATGATAGAGAAATACTTTGATGGAAATATACCTTCACCAAATACAGCGGAGTCAATAGATTCGGATCTTGAAAAGATGGCTTTGGAGCTTCCAGGCAAGGTAGATGATCTCATGAACAAACTGTTTTTCTCCAGTGCTCTTACTGAGATATTCAAGCTGGTAGGAAGAGCAAATAAATATATAGATGAAACAACACCATGGGCCTTGGCAAAAGATGAGAGCAAAAAAGATAGACTAGGGACTGTGCTTTACAATCTTGCAGAAGCCTTGAGATATATTGCAGTATTGATAACTCCATTTATGCCAAACACTCCGGGTAAAATATTCGCTCAGCTGGGTATAAAAGATGAGGATCTCAAAACTCTTGAGAGTCTTACTGATTACAGGGGTATTAAAGTTGGAACAAAAGTTGAAAAAGGTGGCATAATATTCCCCAGAGTTGAATTTGGAAAGGAAGAAATCGCTCCTAAGGCTAAGGCAGAAGTCGAAAATAAGTCTACAGTCGAGTCCAAACCTGTAGCAGAGCTTAAACCGGAGATAACCATAGAGGACTTTGCAAAGCTGGATTTGAGAGTAGCTAAGGTTTTAAACTGTGAAAAGGTGAAGGGAGCCGATAAGCTTTTGAAGCTAGAGCTTCAAGTTGGGGCAGAAATCAGGCAAGTTGTTTCAGGCATAGCAGAGTATTACAAGCCGGAGGACTTGATAGGCAAAAATGTTGTAGTTGTGGCTAATCTTAAGCCTGTGAAGCTTCGCGGCATAGAATCCAAAGGAATGATACTGGCAGCATCAAATGATGAGGAACTCACTATAGTATCACCTTTGACAGAAATCTCCTCAGGATCAGAAGTAAACTAAAGAGAGGTAAGTTTAATGCTTTTTGATACACATGCTCATTTGGATGATAAAAAATTTGATAGGGATAGAGATGAAATAATAAATCAATGCAGAGAAGAAGGAGTATCACTAATTCTAAATGCGGGGAGCAACCTGACTACCTCGGTTAAATCTATTGGCTTAGCCCGTAAATATGAGTGTATATATGCATCCGTGGGGGTTCATCCCCACGATGCATCTGAAATGGATGAGAACAGCTGCATGGTATTGGCTGAGCTGGCAGAGAAAAATAATAAAGTCAGAGCCATAGGCGAAATCGGTCTGGATTATTATTATGATTATTCTCCAAGGGAAATTCAAAAGAAACGCTTTGCAGAACAGATAGACTTAGCTAAGCAGCTGAACCTCCCTGTCATAATTCATGATAGGGATGCCCATGAGGACACCATGAACATTCTCAGAAAATCAGGGGTTAAGGAAGT
>JAQUTA010000158.1 GCA_028709965.1 Lutispora sp. | reverse complement strand
GGCATCATAGGAATTGGACTTCTTATTTCTGTATTTGCCTTAGCACAACTTAGGCTTATGCCACCTATTGTAATAACAGCAGTATATACCTTTTTAACGATACAATTTGAAGACACAAGCATACTGATGTAGATGTCAAATAGTTTTTGACAGTTTTCGATAAATAACTTTTTACACCTAAAGAATTACATTTATGGAATTTGACCTTTTGAAGATTCACCATCAAATATAGATTGACGATGCTTGATTCTATAACTGTCGTCATTAAAAAAGTTCACTATTTCGCATTTGTGTATGATTCTATCTAAAATAGCAGTGGTTATAGCAGCATCTCCTAAAAGCTCTCCCCATTCTTCAGGACCTTTATTTGAGGTTATTATTATAGAGGTTTGACCGTAAAGTTTATTAATCAACTGAAAAAATAGGTTTGCTTCATGTTTTTCCATTGCCATAAACATTAGGTCATCTATTATTAACAAATCAGATTCAACAATCCTTTTTACTTTATTCCTGGATACGTTTGAAATCTCTTGAGTTTTCAGGAGGTGAATTAGATCTGCCATTGATGTGAATCTTACTTTATACCCATTATTTATAGCTTCAATACCGATGCCTACTGATAAATGCGACTTTCCAACCCCGGGAGGTCCCAAAAATATTATGTTATAGCCTTGCTCCAGCCAAGAGAGCTCCTTTAACTGGTTTAATTGCAGTTGGCTTAGAGATTGCTGCTCTGAAAGGTTAAAATCGGCTAATGTTTTATATTCTGGGAAGAAGGCTTGTTTAAGCCTTTTCCCCAACTTCCTGGTTTCTCTCTCCTTTATCTCCTCACGAAGCACTTCATCTAAAAACTTTTCATATGTTAGGGATTGATCCCGCGCTTTTTCAAAAAGCTCATTCATAATATCTGCTGTATGATAAAGCTTTAGTGTTTTAAGCATAGCCCTTATAGATTCTATACTCTGTGTCAAATTATCTCCCTCCGGCTCTATTATTCATTATATCTGTATATTCCGATATATCTCTTACTTGAGCTTTTATTGCCATCTTTTCAGATGATACGGATGTAATCCCTTTTATTTGGGTCTGCTCTATATTAGTAGTGTTTTTAGTATTCCTATTGTAGTGATTTACTGCATCTCTAAAATCTACAGCACTGAAAAGTTTGTTTTTTATACAGTAATCTAAAGCATTATCTAAACTTTCCTTGTCTGCAATTTTAAATGTAGTTTCTATGAGATGTATTTGATCTCTTGTATATCTAGGCTTTTGAGCCCGTATCTCCTCTAAGAACAAAGTAGCTTTTTCAGTATCTGAAAACTTGCTTGCTGTAGTTTTTATTAATTCAACTATTTTTGATGATTTATCTCGTTTGTGATCATTATTCACTACAAGGTTTCCTTTGGTTTGTGGTATTTCGTGGCGTGCTATTTCTTTTCCGCTTTCTAGTTCATATATTATGAGATAAGTATTTTCTATCTTGCTTACTCCAACGTAGGTATTAGGTCCTTTATATGTACCTCTGGGTACTGTATATCTATTCCCTTGGATAGGTACGGTGTTGTCTTTTCTTATTTGGTAGGTTATACTTATTGCAGATGGTTTTCGAATTATTTTATCTGTTACCGGCATGAGGTATTTTTTCTCTTCAATAAATACCTGAGCCGGTATTTTTCTTGTTGTGGAATGCATTTTACCGTTTCCCCTTCTTTGAAGCCACTTTATACAATTTTCATTCCATCGGTCAATGTTTAAAAATGTCCGATTGCTTGCAAAGTTATCCTTTACAAAGTCAACAACCTTCTCAATTCGGCCTTTGCTCTCAGGGTCCGCTCTACGGCACATATGAACTTTGAATCTACGTTTTTGCAAATATGCAGCAAATTCTTTAGTAAAGATAAGATCTCCATGGTTTTCACTGACTAAGATAAGATGGTCTTGATCATAAACTGCTTCCTCAGGGCAACCTCCGTAATATTCAAAGGCATCTTCATGTATCCTGATTATATCAGCTGTATTAAAATGCCTAGCTTGCCATTGACAGTATTTATACCTAGAATGAGAAAGAACAAAACACATTACATAAAGAATTATTTCTTTTCCCTCAGCATTAAAGACTCTCTTCTCACCAAAATCCACTTGCATTTGTTTCCCCATGGGTGGATCTTCAAGTGCCTCATATTGACGCATTACAGGTTCTTTAGGTATATCATACTTCTCCCTTAAAAATCTCACATAGCTCCTTAGAGTAGATTCATTAAAACAAAGCTCTGTATATTTTTCTTCAAGCCAATCAAAGACTTGAGCTGCTGTCATATCCGGATATTGCCGTAGCCATGCCAGTATATCATCATGATGCTTTTCCGGCTTTTTAGTTCTAGTGCCCATTGAACTTAATTCTTTGTCATACTCATCTGGAGTCATGTTCACATATTTTATCACTGTAGGTCTGCTAATTCCCAGTCTTTTTGCAATCTTGGAATGACTAAATCCCTTTTCTTTTAGCTTTTTTATGTCTATATACATCTTCCATCCTTCTTCTATTTTCAAAGTTCAGGCTCCCTTCTGTATAATCTAACCTTATTATACAGAAGAAACATTAGCATTTGACAGCATGTCTACCATTTTGAGACGTCTTTTTTTTTCACGATAGGCCATTTTAGAGATGTTTTTTTACGAGAAATGATTGAGATAATTTCCAGTAGATTTGATGACATTTTACATTTATAGGTAGAAAACTGTCAAATCTTATTTATCGCCAACTGTCAATTCTATTTTATCATCTACAACAATGCCATCAATGTTATTCAAGGTCTAATAATAATAAACAAATCAATAAAGAAACTAGGATATGAAAAAGATATTGATATTGAAGAAGGCTTTGAATATATAATAAACAACTTTACTGAGTTAGAGTATAATTTTAATTGGCAAAAGGAATCAAAAAAATGAAGAAGAGGGCAAAACCCTCTTCCAAACATACAAATTAACCTGTAAAATTTAATTGTGAAACAAAACCAACAGGAGGTTTGTATG
>JAQUTA010000060.1 GCA_028709965.1 Lutispora sp. | reverse complement strand
AAAGATAAAGTAATGATGGGAGCTCCACTATATGGTTATGATTGGGCGCTTCCATATACTCCGGGTGGCCAGTGGGCTAAGAGGATAAGTCCTGATGAAGCTGTGAGATTGGCAGGAACTGTTGGTGCTGAGATTGAGTTTGATGAGAAAGCCCAGTCACCCCATTTTAACTATATTGACAAAACTGGTATCAGCCATGTAGTGTGGTTTGAGGATGCAAGAAGTGCAGAAGCAAAAAATAAATTGGCAGCAAGCATGGGCCTAAAAGGAATTAGTTATTGGGTATTAGGTGAGCCTTTCGTACAAAACTGGACTTTACTAGATAACATGTTTAATATAGTGAAAAAGATATAGGAAAACTTCTCTTGCCCTTGCAGGGCAATTCACCTTGCATGGACTCGACTAACATTCAGTGGGGGTCGAATCCCCCCCTGAATGAAGTCTGGTTCAATGGGGTACATTCCGCAACAAGTAATACCCGAGCATAGCAGCGATATGTCCCCTTTCCTTATTAATAATTCTGCCAATTATTAAAGGTAATTGGTGAAATCTTGTTGAATATATTAAGAGAATTAAGAGAATTAAGAGGCTTTGGAGGATAAAGATGGGTACAATACAAAGGCTGGATAAAATATTAGCAAATATGGGTTTTGGCAGTAGAAAAGAAGTAAAAAAGCTGATAAAAAGCGGAGCAGTTCAAATTGATGGCAATATTACAACAGATGCGGAGAGCAAGGTAGATCCAGAGAAGCAAGCTATAAAAGTGAATGGAACATTAATAAATTATAGAAAATATGTATATTTAATAATGAATAAGCCACAAGGAGTAATAACCGCAACTGAAGATTCGAGATCGTCTACAGTCCTAGACCTGATAGATGAGGAGTATTTGTGTTTTGATATAAGCCCTGTAGGCAGGTTGGACAAGAATACAGAAGGCCTGCTCATCTTGACAAATGATGGAGAAATGAACCATAGTTTAACTTCTCCTAAAAAAGGTGTTGATAAAGTTTACTATGCAGAGGTGTCAGGCAGAGTGAATTCAAAAGATATAAAATTATTCAAGAGAGGAATTACTTTAAAGGATGGATATAAAGCTTTGCCTGCCGACTTGGAAATAATAGAAGAATCTGATATTTCAAAAATAAAAGTTACTGTAAGAGAAGGCAAGTATCACCAGGTAAGAAGGATGTTTGAAGCCGTAAGTAAAAAGGTAATCTTTTTAAAAAGGCTTAGCATGGGATCTCTAGAATTGGATGAAGACCTTGAACCTGGCGAATATAGAGAGTTAACTGAAAGAGAGATTGAAGAGCTAAAGTCTCTTTGCTAAAATATATGGTATTGTATAGAATATGATTTGTTGATATTATTATATTAGACAATTATCAAATTAGGGGGAGATAATGATGCCCATGGAGGTATATGGTGATGCAAGAGATCCCAAAATAAAGGTTTTTTATTCACCTGTTATAGAATTGGTTTGTGCAATACATTTGCTTACGGATCCCGCCCATCATCAATATGAGATAAAATGGGCAGAAGAAATGATTTCCATGCTCAGTGAAGAAGAGCTTGAGTCTTTAGAAAGCATAAGATATTACCCTGCTGGAGGGATAGAATTTCTTAATTATGTGCTTGTAAGCAAAGAACTTTTAAATATTGAAAGTTTTATTCATCATATAAATGCTTCTGATTTAACGGACTTTTTCTACTATTTATTAAATGAGAGTATTGAAAAAGAGAGGATAAAAAAAGCTTTTACTAACAAGAGCGAGAGATATAAAATTCAGGAAAAAATAAAATGGATTGTAGATGAAAACACTTTAATGTACTTTTTTGACAGCCCTTTAGAAATCAAGAATAAAGCGATAAATATTTTGACTGCAGTATCTCAAAAAGGTTTTCTTGATAGGCTAAAGCAAGGAATTGATAAACTAGAGGAAGGAATTTCTTATGTAAATCAGTTTATTAGTAAGGATACTATAGAAGCCGCTTTGGAAAAAATCACTGGCAAATCTAAAAAAGTGTTTAATGGATACAAGGAATATTATATTATACCTTCATATTTTGTATCCCCTAGGCTAATAAGAATTTATTCCGAAGATAAGCTTTATGTAGTATTTGATTGCAGAGTTACAAGAGATAAGAAGGAAGCATTAAGAGATGACCTTTCTAATCTATTAAAGGTTATTGATGACAAATCAAGAATGGAGATATTAAGAATATTAGTAAATAATAAAAGCTATGGTAAAGCCCTATCAGATATTATTGGTATTTCAACACCAACTGTATCACACCATCTTGAAGTATTAAAACAGGCAGGTCTTGTAAAGGAAGAAAAAATACGTAATATTAAATATTTTTATGCTGATAAAGACAGATTAAAGAAAATTATTGATGATATAAACAAGTTTTTTTTCAGCGCGGAATAATCGGAGCCTTTTCTATTGTCAAAAAATATATCGAAAGGCATCAAAATGGAAAAAGGTTTAATAACATTTATATTGTTTACTTTAGCAACGAGCATTCTATCCCCACCTTTGGGGTATTTATCAGCATTGGGAGCTCTTATATTGTTCATTATGTCGGATAAGATGAGTTATTTGATGGCTTCAATCGCAAGGAATAAACCTTTATTATTATTTATTATATCGATTTTGTTATCTGTATTGTTTTCTAATGTTATAATTTCAAGCTTAGTATTTTTAGTTCTAGTAGCTCTACAATTTGCTTATTATGCTATGTTAATGTGGTATTTAGAGAATAAAGGTTTAAAGAGTCTGTTTCATACGTTGAACTTAATGGCAATAACCGTTTCGGCTATTGGCTTATTCCAATTTTTGACAGGAAGATTAGAAATTAATAAACACTGGGTAGGCTACAGCCAATCATTGCTTTCATTGAGCAGAATTTATTCTACTTTATATAATCCCAATGCATTAGCAGCCTATCTTGTCATTAACATTTGCTTTATTTTATCCTGGATTATCTATATCGGTAAGGAGCCTTTAAAGCAAGTTTCTTTAATTGTTTGTTCTATCTGCCTCTTATTAACATATTCCCGAGGCGCATTTATATCTTTGCTTTTTTCACTGATTATAATTTATATTATGAAAAGAGAAAAAAGAGTGCTGCTTTATGGGGCAATAATGATTATATTCTTTATTATTTTAAATAATGGAACAGGTTATGAGCGAGTAAATATAGCTAAAATATATACGGATAGCAGCAGTATGTATAGATTAGAGATATGGCGTACAAGTTTTGAAATATTTCTTCGAAATCCTTTCTTTGGTAATGGGATAGGGACTTTGTGGTATTCGCTTAGTGATGTATCCACCAAGCTTTGGGGAGTTGTATATCATGCACATAATATATTTCTTCACTTTGCAGCAGAAATCGGCATATTAGGGCTATTATCTTTTATGTATATGGTTTTCTGGCTTTTTATTAATTCCAGGAAGATTATAAAAGATAATAGATATGATAGTCTTAAAAAATTTACAGCATTAGGTGCTATAGGATGTAGCGTGGCAATCATAGTGCATGGTTTGATAGATGCTGCTATTGTGGTACCGAGTCTTTCTCTGGTGTTAATGAACTTTTATAGTTTAGCTTATTTCGCCATAGATAATAGATAGTTTTTTTTAATATTTTGGAGTTTTTAGCCCTATTACATTTAATAGCTGGTTTGGTTTTAAAGTTTTTGTGATGAACAGCATCATAAAGTATATTATTAGACCCAGTACATAAGAAAGAATCATATTAAATCTAAAGCTTGTATTTGAAGTTAAATAATAGTTTGTTAATCCTATAAGAACTAGCATTGGTAATGAGCAAAATGCTGGTTTTAGGATGCATCTCTTCATATCAATCCTTATTGAAGTTTTTTTATTGATGATGTCGAGACATTTTAACACTACAGACAATGAGCTTAATGTAAAGCCAATAACATAACCATAAATATTAAATAATGGCATAGGTATCAAAATAATTATGCTGAGCACCATTATAAGTATATTAAGGATAGAAGACTCCAAAACCTTTCTTTGGAGTCCAATACCGCTCATAATTGCTATTAATATAAAAAGCCAATATTCTAATATACAGGGAATAGAAGACCAAAACAATAGCTTTTCGGCTTCAGGGCAACTAAATAATACACTGCAAAGCTCTTTTGGAAATATCATAAAAGCAACAGAAGCAGCAAGACCTATTATGGAAGCAATGGTTAGCGAATCATTGCATTTTTTATTTAGTACTGACCAGTTTTTAGAAGCATAAGAAAATGCAACAGACGGTATTAAGGTTGTAGATAAAGAACCAATTATAATCATAGGGAAATAGAGTAATGGGAGTATCATACCTGTCAACTGACCGTAGAGAGAGAGTGATATATGCTTGGAAAAGCCAGCTCTTGCTAATTGGGTTGGTATTAATGCTGCATCTAGCATATCCATAATAGTATTTACTGCACCGCTGATAGATAGAGGGATAACAACTATTAGTATATTATTTATGATAGATAATGTAGGATCTGTTTTCATTTTTACACTTACTATAGTTTTCTTACTTCTATAGGTTATATAAAGCAGAAATAAACTTAGCAGCTCACCAGACACCATGGCTGTCATGGCTCCTGCGCATACATATTCGATGCCATAACATATTAAATAATTTGTAGCTATTATTAGTACAACAAGTCGTATTAATTTTTCTGCAATATCGATAAAAGCAGGAATTTTTATTCTTTCCGTGCCGTAAAAGTAACCTTTTAATATGGCAGCTAAAGCAATAAATATTATGGCAGGTGAGAATATTATCACCGAATAAAGGGTGCGCTCATCCTTTAATATGCTATTGGCAAGAAAGCTAGCATTAAATGCAATGAGGCTACTAAAAATTACGCTCCATAAACCTGCCAGCATAGTGGATATTTTAATAATTTTAAATATATTGGAATAATTGCCTTTAACCTTGTTTTCTGCAACCAGTTTGGAAATCGAGGTAGAAAGACCACCAGATACCAAAGTAATGAAAAGCAGATATAGAGGAATGATAAGCTGATAGACACCCATCCCTTCAGCACCAATGGATTTGGATAAAAATATTCTATATACAAAAGAAAGAATTCCTGTGACAAGATTTGCTAATGTAAGTATAAATGCTCCTTGGAGATAATTCATGTTATTTGATGGCATAAATCTTTCCAGCCCCTTTCAATATATAATATTTATTGGGTGCAAAAATTATTATTAAAAAGAAAAGAAAAAGCAGCCCCTTATGGGACTGCTTAGGATTAAACCATCTTATCTTTCTATTACCTCAATAACTCTTCCATTTAATAGATTTATTTCTACAATGCTGTTGATAGCTAATTCAGTTGGCTTTGCATCCTCCTCTAGCATATCAATAACTGTATCTTCTAAGATTTCAAATTTCATTTGGGAGCTGTCTACTATCAATGTAATGCTTTTTAATTTTTTGTTGGCAATTTCAATATCTCTAATTTTGCCCTCATAGGATTCTTCATTATTAAAAGCATCGATGCGTGTTACTTTGTTATTTACTAATTCTACTGTAACCTTCATTCCAAATTCTAGCTTTTTAAGCTCGGATATTTTGCCATCCAAAGTTATTTCTGTAGAATCATCAACTTTATAAGTAGTCAGCCTAGTATCATATTTAACCCTAATCTGTTTTTTTGAAATATCAACAAATTGAATTGTTCCTTCAACTTCATTTACTTGATAATCAGCAGATATTTTAGTAACTATGTCATTTACTAGAGTTAGCTTTAAATTCATATCTAATTTCAAATCTTCAATGTCTGCTGCCTTATTATTCACATATACTTTTGCATCTTCTGATATTTCATATTTTGTTGACACGGGGCTAGTTCCTACCTTGATATATATATAGTTATTATCTATTTTGTTTAAAACTCCGGTTGCTGTGGTTTCTTTATCAAGATTCTCTATGGATTTTTGGGCTAAAACTTTTCCATTTTCATCTATAAAGTTTATTCTTGATATGTTATCAAAGCTATTAAGCTTTACTATAGTATAAGGATAGGTTATTGCTTGAGTAACAATTGAGCCGCTTGCAGGTTCTATTTCTTCAACAACTGCTTCAATCACATATTTGCCATTGCTTAGTTCATATTTGTATAGATCCTCAATTTTTATAGCGTATCCTCCAGTGTTCTTCTTGCCCATGAAAGCTGCAAGGTATATTTTATCCTCAAGTTTATATGCCTTATATCCTTTAGTTGCTCTCAAAGTATCAACATATTTTTGTATTGAGGTGGGAAGATTGCTGTAGCTTACATTGGTATATTTTATATCTTCACGAGCCACGTCTTCATCTTCATCTTCATCATCTTCAACTTGACCAATTACTTCAATGAAAATCACTTGTTTTGAACTATTGAATACTACCTCTAGCACATCTCCTTTAGTTAAGTCATCTACATCTGTGTACTCTTTGTTCTTATAGACTATTACGTCATCTATAGTTTTATAATCAACTGATTTACCATTGTATTTAACAGTCAATCTATTATTAGTATAGCTGTAGGATAAAAATACAACTTTTGCTTCATTTTCATCATCATCATATCCATCAAGGTAACTGTCTGCTTTATCGATCATTACTGCAATTTCTGCTCTAGTTAATGGTTCGTTGGGTTTAAACTGTTTGTTTTCATTACCTGTCATTATGCCTAATTCATTTACCATGTATACATAACCTTTAGAAGCCTTAGGAACTGCATCAGCATCTTTAAAGTCAAGTTTGCTGTCCATATTTTTCTCAGCATCTTCAGTTTTGCCTATTGCTCTAACCAAATACTTGGCTAGCTCATGACGCTTTATAGGCTGGTTTGGATTAAAATCTTTGATTTCCTCAGGTAGCAATATACCTTTTTCAACGGCTACAAATAGATAGCCCCAACCCCACTTAAGATCCCACTGTTTTTGATATTGAATTAAAGAAGAGTGTACTTTTTCATCTTTTTTTCTAGATTCTTCTTCATTACCTGTAAGCTTCAATATCAAGGATAATGCTTCCATATTTGTTACTTTACCTTGGGGTTTATAGCTTTTATCTGGGTA
This sequence comes from Lutispora sp., assembly GCA_028709965.1. Taxonomy (GTDB): domain Bacteria; phylum Bacillota; class Clostridia; order Lutisporales; family Lutisporaceae; genus Lutispora. The sequence continues at coordinate 7,032 of JAQUTA010000060.1, read as the reverse complement.
ACCTGTAATAATCCCTTTCGCACCAAGCTTCTCAATAGCTTTCATTGCCCAGGACATGTCTTCTAAATAATCTTTTGAATCAGAAAATTTGAAGTTGATGTTAATAGGTTTTGATTTTACATTTTTGGACTTATCAGGTTTATCCATGCTGATGGTTATATGCCCCTTTACTCCTACTTTAGCTTTATTCGTATCGGCAGAAGCGAAAACCGGAGTCGTAACTGTCGATAAAGCTATGGCAGCCGATAAACATAAGGCTGTAATTTTCATATTTTTCATTGTCAATCTCCTCCAAATTAGTTTTTTTTAACTATTTGCTATATAATACGTAGGACAGTATAATTTTAGGTAACAAAGTAAATTTGGTTCCTATAATAAAAAAAATTTCGTATTAATATAATAAGAAGTCGGGTGATGATTTTGCTCAAGAATCCATTTAAAAAAGAAAAGGATATTCATGAGAGGGTTCATATTATTAAAAATGGTGATTTAAATGAGAGAAATGTGCTGATACAGGATTATAAGCCTTTTATTATAAATATAGTAAGCAGAGAGCTTGGGAGATTCGTTTCTGATGGAGACTGTGATGAATTGAGCATAGGTCTTATAGCATTTAACGAAGCAATAGATAGGTTTGATGTAGAAAGATCTAAATCTTTTTTGAGCTTTGCAGAAAGAGTAATAAAGAATAGACTTATAGATTTCTATAGAAAAGAGAAAAAGAATTCGAATACGATTCCTATCTCCTATTTAAATGAAATTTACGAAGCAGAAGATATTGAAGAAAGGTTATTTGCAGATAATAGTCAATGGGAAGATCAAGACGTCTCAGAAGAAATGGATGATTTCGTAAAGAACTTATTAAGCTTTGGTATCTCAATAGAAGATTTGGTAGAAAACAGTCCAAAGCATATAGATTCCAAAAAAAATGCTGTAAGAATTGCCTCTCAAATGGCTGAAGATGAAATACTTATGAAAAAAATAATGGATAACAGAAAAATTCCAATTGCTGAAATACAAAAGCAGTTCAATATTAGCAGAAAAGTACTACATAAAAACAAACAATTTATTCTTGCTGTATGCCTCATTTTGATGAGCAATAATGATGTTATTAAAAGCTATGTATATAATTTGCTGAAGGAAGTGGATTAGATGAAAAAAGGTGTAGTGATTAAAATAAACAAAAACAGAGCAACTTTAATGGCTGAAGATTGCACATTTTGTGAGATAAAAGCTTTTAATGGAATGTATAATGGCATGGAAGTATGTTTTAGTGATATGGATATATTGAGAAAAAAGGTTATATACAGGACTAACAAGTATGTAAATGCCGCTTGTTTCATGCTTTTGGTTTTCTGCAGCTACCTTTTTTTGAGCTTCTATCAGGAAAATATAGCAGCTTATGCTTATGTAGGCATTGATATAAATCCAAGCATTGAAATGGCTTTAAACAAAAAAGGTAAGATTATTAATATTAGGGGATTGGATCAAGAGGGTAAAGAATTATTGGGGGAAATAGATCTGAAAAAAATGGATAGTGTTGATGGAATAAAGCAAATCATCGCTAAGACCATTGATATGGAATACTTAGAGCCAGGAGACAGCAACAAGATAACCGTATATGCTGTTATGGAAAAAGAAAATAGTAAGGGTGGAAGCGAGCTTATACAAAAGATGGAAAGGGCTATTAAAGAAGAGGTTGAAGCACATAGCATTAAAGGAGAAATCAAAACAATAGTTTATGATAAAGAAATAAAGAATAAGGCTGATAAGATGGGAATATCTGTAACGAAGTATATATCTCAAGATGCTAAAGTCGTTATAGCGGAAGATAATAAAGACAAATCTTTAAAAGGAGATAAAAAGGACAAAAAAGACAAGCAAGATAAAAACTATAAAGATAAAGATAAAGATGAACAAGAAGATGATGAAGAGGATGATGATGACGACGATAAGGATGATAAAAACAAAGACAAGAAAGATAATAAGAATAAGATGGATGACAACAAGGAGAAAGATGATAAAGATATAAAAAATAAAGAAGCAAAGAATATTAATGATAGCAAGGGAAATAATAAAATAGAACAAAAAAATAAAGAAAATAAACAGAAAAACGAAAAAGAAAAAAATAAGAATAGTGAAAAACAAAAAAATAAAAATTGACATGGTGTAAGAATTATGCTATTTTTATTTAGGTACCTTTAAACTAGTCCTGCGAGGCTGGGAAGGTGATAAGTAATGAGTTTTTATGATATTATCAACCTTCCAGCAGATGTTGGAAGGTTTTTTGTACCGCCTTTAAAATAGTCCAGAGAGACTAAGAAGGAGGAGATAATATGAATTTAAAAGGAAGACATTTGATTGACCCAGGAGACTTTTCATTGCTAGAGCTAGAATCAATTTTTAGACTGGCAGAAAAAATAATTGAAAATAAAGATGAATATTCCCAAATATGTAAAGAAAAAATATTGGGAACATTGTTTTATGAACCAAGTACAAGAACACGACTAAGCTTTGAGGCTGCTATGCTTAGAATGGGAGGGAAGGTACTTGGTTTTTCTGATGCCAATGTAAGCTCAGCTGCTAAGGGTGAAAACATAGCAGATACAATAAGAGTTTTGTCCGCTTATGCAGATGTTGTAGTAATAAGACATCCAAAGGAAGGCGCTCCAAGACTCGCATCAAAGTATTCCAATATACCTGTGATAAATGGAGGAGATGGTGGGCATCAACATCCAACACAAACTCTTACTGATCTGTTAACCATTAAGAAATTAAAAGGTTCTATTTCAGGAAATACAGTGGGTTTTTGCGGAGATTTAAAGTTTGGAAGAACTGTTCACTCTTTGATAAAAACTTTATCAAGATATCCGGACAATAAGTTTATATTGGTATCGCCAGAGGAATTAAGACTGCCTGATCATTTAAGACATATGCTTAAAAATATAGCCCAAGTGGAAATAATTGAAACAGAAGATTTGGAAACTGTAATTGGAAGCTTAGATATTTTATACATGACTAGAATTCAAAAAGAAAGATTTTTCAATGAAGCTGACTATGTAAGATTGAAGGACAGCTATATATTGACCAGAAATAAGCTAAGTGAAGCAAAAGAAGATATGCTGGTAATGCATCCTCTACCGAGAGTAAATGAAATAAGCTATGACGTGGATGAAGATGACAGAGCTGCATACTTTAAACAGGCTGAATTTGGCGTATATGCAAGAATGGCACTTATTGCAGCACAATTGGGGGTGGGTAATAATGCTTAAAGTTGAAAGCATTCACTATGGTATAGTAATTGACCATATAACGCAAGGAAAAGGTAAAAAGATATTTGACAAATTAAATCTAGGGGAAGCAGATTTTCCGGTAGTTTTACTTAGAAATGTAGTTAGTAGCAAGTTTGGTAAAAAGGATATTATTAAAATTGAAAATAGAATAGATATTGATATGACAATGCTAGGCTTGATTGATCCAAATGTCACTATAAACATAGTTGAAGATGAGAAAACAATCAAAAAGATGAAGGTAGAGATACCTAAAGAAGTTCAAGGACTTTTTAAATGTAAAAACCCCCGCTGTATAAGCAATGCGGAGGATAATATCAACCCACTTTTTACATTGGTAAAAGCCAATGGAACAATAGAATATTCTTGTGAATATTGTGAAGAGCTTACTTCTTATACGTTATAATAGGATATATTGTAATGCTAACTTAGTTGTATTTATTATTGAATCCTTGTGAGTTCTTTCGTAGGAATGAGAAGCATATACGCCCGGTCCTATGAGACCAAATTTAATATCAAAGCCGGCTCTTAAGGCAGTTCCTGCATCAGAGCCATAGTATGGATAGATATCAACTTTATAATCGATATCATTATCCTTTGCCAGTTTAACAAGGTGGTTTCTAAGGCTAAAGTCATAGGGACCACCGCTGTCCTTGGCACATATTGAAACAGCATATTCGCTGGAATTCTGACCGGTTCCAGGTGCGCCCATATCTAAGCATAACAGCTCCAAAATGCTGGGCAGCAAACCTGTGCTGGCACCATGCCCTACTTCCTCATAGCTTGTAATAAGAATTTGAATTGAATTTTCAAGAGGAATATTATTCTCCATAATATGTTTACATATTCCAATCAAGATGGCAACACTTGCTTTATCGTCCAAGTGTCTGGATTTAATAAAACCGCTTTTAGTATATTCAAAACGTGGATCAAAAGTGATAAAATCACCAACCTCTATGCCCAAGTTATTTACGTCATCAGCGGAGAACACTTTTTCATCAATGATAATCTCCATGTTTTCCAAGGTTCTTTCAAAGGTTTTGCAATCTTCATGGATATGTACAGAGGGTTTGGTAGAATAAACCGTACCTGTATATATAGCATCTTTTGAGGTGTGAATCAAACAGTTCTCGCATTCAACAGAACTCATGGAATAGCCGCCTATAGGTGCAAATGAAAGCCTGCCGTTTTCCTTAATTCTCTTAACCATAGCCCCTAGGGTATCAGCATGGGCAGATAAGGCTTTTTTGGGTATCGGATTTTTACCCGGTATCAGTGCTGATAAGGAGCCTTTATTTGTAAAGCTTGTATTAATACCAAAGGATTTTAGCTCTTCGGCTGCCAAAGTCATTGCATTTTGAGTAAATCCGGAAGGACTGGGAGTTTCGCATATTTTTTTTATAAAAGAAACAACGTAGTCAATGTCCATTTTTTCGCCTCCATATTTTGAGATATTTAAAAAAAGTCAGTAAGCCTTAAAATAAAATTACTTGCATATGCATATTATTTATACTATCATAATATCATTATAGTTAAAAGCATGATAATTAATTGTAAACTTTTTGTAATTGATTGAAACAATATTTATTTTATTGCGTCTATGTAGTATAATAATATAATACTAATTATATAGTACTCATACTTTCGCTGAATTCCTTTAAGGGAAACGGGGGAACCAATTATTTGGGGTGAATCCCACTTTTGTGGGTAGGGCCATTCTCTTTCGGTCCGAATCCGTCAGCTAACCTCGTAAGCGTGGGAAGAGGAGGTTTGGGTGTATAAGGTTTATACGCTTTATGAAGTGTATTGAAAAGCCTTAAGCCGTGGATCTCTCCGCGGCTTTTTTGATAGCTCCTACCTCCCCTGACAATTACTATTTTGCTATTAATAAAGGAGGTATATCTATGGTTGTAGTTAACAGAACTAGTGTAGAGTTAAACCATTTTATTCTTAAAAAGCTGTTGCGGGTTAGAAAAGCGAACAAAAATGACTTAAATGAAATCTATGGGATTGCTTGTTCAGTGGGCAGCTCAGAAAAAATATCGGAGCAAGGTTTTTTGGTAGATGATTATAGATCTAATCCAAAACTCTATAAGAAGAAGTTATTGAAAGGCATTCATAAACTTAATCATTTCTATGTAGCTGAATACGATAAAATTTATGGTTTTATGATGGCCTATACAAAAGAAGAATGGCTCTTGGATAATCCGAATTGGATCTCAGATGTATATTGGAGACCAGATTTTGACAAAAACAAATTAGAAAATTTTGCTGTTGTAGATAAAACAGCAGTAAAGGCAGATTTGACAGGTCAAGGCATAGGCAGCTTAATTTACACAAGGCTATTATCAGATCTTAAAAGCCAAGGCATTGATAATATTTTTGCAGAGACAATTATTAGCCCTCAACCTAATTTTGCTTCACTGCAATTCAGGAAAAAGCAGAAGTATAATCTTGCCGGAATGCGATATGAAGATTATAATAATAACCTATACACAGACCTTATATATCATAAGAAAGTTGAATAAGTCATTTATGCATATAAAAGCACCCCAAAGGGGTGCTTTTATTATATTCACTTCCTAATTATCTTCCAGACATAGTTCTTTCAGCTTGTTCAATCATTTTCTTAACCATATTTCCGCCAACTCTACCGGCATCTCTTGATGATATGTCACCATTATAGCCTTCCTTTAAGTTTACTCCCATTTCTGAAGCTACTTCAAATTTCATTCTATCAAGAGCAGCTGTAGCCTGAGGTACTACTTTACGATTTGTTCTTGCCATTAATATCACCTCCTGCTATTATATTTTACTTTTTTATTTAAAATATTAGTGTTATTTTTTACATGTGTTTCTATACTTTTCTTTGGTAAGTACTGATAACTTGAGCAAAATCAAACAATTTGGAGAAAAAGATATTTATTGAGCCAATTTCTGCATAAATGCTTAAATATGAAATATTGAGGCAAAATAATAATGTTTAATTAAAATTGGAAGTATGATATAAATAAATATAAAGGTCAAAGAAAGTCAAAGTCAAAGGAGCTAAGAATTATGGATATTAACAAATTAACACAAAAAGCCCAAGAAGCTGTTTTTGAAGCACAAAATCTAGCTGTAAAGTTTAATCATCAATCCATCGATGTGGAGCATCTGCATCTTGCTTTGCTGTCACAAAAGGACAGTTTGATTTCAAAAATACTTACCAAAATGAATATTCCATTTGATTTTTATTATAAGGATTTAAACGATGAAATATCCAAAATACCTAAAATATATGGCAGCAACACTAATGTTTCAATTACACGCAGATTTGAGGAAGTATTTTTAGAAGCAGAAGAAGAATCTAATAAGTTTAAGGATGATTACATTAGTATAGAACACCTTTATTTAGCTATAATTGATGAGAAAAATTCTCCCTCAGAAAAAATTATTAAAAAATATAGCGTAACCAGAGAAAAGTTTTTAAAAGAACTATCACTGGTTAGAAGCAACCAAAGGATTACAAATCAAAATCCGGAAGAAACTTATGAGGCATTAGAGAGATTTGGAAGAGATTTAGTGGAAGACTCTAAGAAAGGAAAGCTTGATCCTGTTATAGGTAGAGACTCTGAGATACGGCGCATTATAAGAATACTTTCTAGAAGAACTAAGAACAATCCAATATTAATAGGTGAGCCAGGAGTTGGTAAAACTGCTGCAGTGGAGGGCTTGGCTCAACGAATTATGAAGGGTGATG
>JAQUTA010000059.1 GCA_028709965.1 Lutispora sp. | reverse complement strand
GTTGCATACGCTACTTTTAATGTGTGAGTTACATCCTCACATAATTTCTGCCATTCTCTGTATTGTTCCTCTGTCATGCCTTTAATCTTGTTATTTGATTCATTCACCATATCATCGCCATACTTTTTTCTTATTTCCTTACCGTACTTTTTCTCATTATCATCAATCATTTTTTGCTTAAAGCCTTCAAACTTTTCTTTGTCACTCATTTTAGTTCTCCCCTCTGCTAAAGCTATAGTTTTATCCACATTAGCAAGCAATAAATTTAATTGCTCCCGTTTAGCAAGAAGCTTCTCACGATGACCCTTCAGTGCAATTATGCTATCAAAAGATGGCGCAGTCACTATATCTTTAATGCTTTCCAGAGCTATGCCAAGCTCCCTATAAAAAAGTATCTGCTGCAATCTGTCCACCTCTGATTGCCCATATATACGATATCCTGAAGAGTTGATTCTTGCCGGCTTAAGAATTCCAATTTCATCATAATATCGCAGTGTTCTGGTACTTATACCAGCCATACTTCCAAGTTTTTGCACTGTATATTCCATCTTCTCGCCTCCTGATAATTTTAATATACACCTTTACGTAACGTCAATGTCAATAGATTTTTTAAAAATTGTTTTAGTTAAATTAATATCAATAGTTGAAACATTTGGTATTCATTTGTATAATTAGAGCAATTAGAAAAATATTGGACCGTATGAAAATGGCGAGAGATATCTTAAATAGATAGCCGAAGGAGCAATTATCAAAAAGAAGCCATCTTTTTATAAACACTCTCAGGCAAAAGGATCGTCATTGGATGGACCTCTGAAGAGTCCGTAAAACGGCGCCGTAGGGGAAATACACTATTAGTGTAGAAGCTCTCAGGTAAAAGTACAGAGGGATATAATGGCATCTTTTATCATTATGCTATTATATCCATTTATTTTTTGGACATTATATATATAAACATGTATATAACAAAATGTAAGGAGGAGTAGTATTATGAGTGATCCTAAAAAAACATCCCTATATCATGCACACATAAGGCATGGTGGAAAAGTTGTTGATTATTCAGGATGGGCATTACCAGTACAATATGAGGGTATTACTGCAGAGCATGAAGCTGTAAGAAATAATGCGGGTTTATTCGACGTTTCTCATATGGGGGAAGTTGAGGTCAAAGGAAAACAAGCCACAGACTATATTCAAAATCTGATCACCAACGATATCTCAGCAATGAATGACAATCAGATTATTTACTCTCTAATGTGCTATCCTAACGGAGGTATAGTTGATGATCTTCTAGTCTACAAGTATACAGATAATTATTACATGCTTGTTATCAACGCAGGCAATGTTGACAAGGACGTCCAATGGATGAAGGACAATATTGGCAGCTATGATATGGAGCTTGTGGACATTTCACCGGATGTATCAGAGGTAGCTCTACAAGGACCTAAAGCAGAAGAAATACTACAAGGGCTTACAGATACTAACCTTTCCGAAATAGCTTTTTTCTATTTTAAAAAGGATGTAGAAATTGCGGGTAAAAATTGTCTTGTATCACGCACCGGCTATACTGGTGAAGATGGATTTGAAATTTACATGGAACATGAAGATGCCGAATATTTATGGGATAAAATACTTGAAGCTGGTAAGGATAAAGGTGCGAGGCCTGCAGGACTTGGATCTAGAGATACACTTAGATTCGAAGCAAATTTACCCCTTTATGGAAATGAATTTTCACCAGAGATTACACCTTTAGAAGCAGGGTTTGGTATGTTTGTAAAGCTTAACAAATCTAACTTCATAGGCAAAGAAGCTCTTGCGCAACAAAAGTCAGAAGGCTTGAAAAGAAAAATAGTTGGATTTGAGATGTTGGGACCTGGTGTGCCTAGACACGGATATGATGTTTTATCCAATGGTAAAAGAATAGGCTTTGTAACAACAGGTTACAATTCTCCTACACTTAAGAAGAATATCGGCTTAGCAATGGTTGATATTGAATACTCTGAGCTTGATACGCCAATAGAAATACAAATAAGAAAAAATGTAGTGAAGGCTAAAGTTGTAGCCAGGAAATTCTATACCAAACACTATAAAAAATAAATTTAAAATAATAATTTAGGAGGAATGAAACAATGGAAACAAAGAAAGATCTGCTTTATTCAAACGATCACGAATGGGTTAGAGTCGAGGGTGAAAAAGCCTACATAGGAATTACAGATTTTGCACAGCATTCTTTAGGAGAAATCGTATATGTAGAATTACCAGAAGTTGGAGATGACCTCAATGCAGGAGATGTTTTCGGAGTAATAGAATCCGTAAAAGCTGCTTCTGATTCATATCTTCCTGTTTCAGGAAAGGTGCTTGAAGTTAACGAGGCATTATCTGATTCGCCTCAACTAATAAACGAAGACCCCTACGGAAGCTGGATTGTGCTTGTTGAATTATCAGGAAAATCTGATCTGGATGATCTTATGAATGCGCAGGAGTATGAGGAATTCTGCAGTAAGGAGGATTAATATGCATAGGTATATACCAAATACCGAAGCTGATGAAAAGCAGATGCTAAATAGCATTGGTGCAAAATCCATTGAGGATTTATTCGTAGATATACCCAAGAACCTTCGTCTGGAAAAAAACCTTAATATTCACGGACCTTTATCTGAGTTGGAGCTTTCCAATCATATGAAAAACTTAAGCAACTCAAATAAGAGCGTTGATGATTTGGTCTGCTTCCTAGGAGCAGGAGCTTACGACCACTATATACCTTCTATTGTAAAGCATCTTGCTATGAGGTCCGAGTTTTACACCGCATACACTCCCTATCAGCCTGAAATAAGCCAGGGAACTTTGCAAGTCATATTCGAATATCAAACTATGATATGCAGCCTTACAGGTATGGATGTAACAAACGCTTCTATGTATGACGGTGCAACCGCTTGTGTGGAAGCTGCAATAATGGCAGTGGAAAGCGCAAGGCGTGACTCTGTAGTGGTTTCATCAACAGTTCATCCTGATGTGAGAAAAGTATTAAAGAGCTATATGAGATTTCGAGATGTCGAAGTGATAGAAGTTGATATGACTGACGGCGTTACTGACATAGAAAAGCTGAAGTCTTTGGTAGGGAGCAACATCGCAGGTGTCATAATACAAAATCCTAACTTCTTCGGTATAATTGAAGATATGACTGAGATAGAAAAAATAACTCATGCAAATAAATCAGTTCTTATAAACTATGTAGACCCCATATCCCTGGGAATATTAAAAAGCCCTGCTGATTATGGTGTTGACATTGTTGTTGGAGAAGGGCAATCCTTAGGAAACAGTATGAGCTTCGGAGGTCCCTATCTTGGCTTCCTTGCCACAAATTCAAAACTGATGCGAAAAATGCCAGGGAGAATTGTAGGTCAATCCGATGATGTGGATGGCAAGAGAGCCTTTGTTCTCACACTGCAGGCAAGAGAACAGCACATACGCAGATATAAAGCAACCTCCAATATATGCTCCAATCAAGGTCTGAATGCCCTTATAGCGGCTATTTACATGACTACCATGGGTAAAAAAGGTATTAAAGAAGTAGCTGAGCAAAGTGCAAAGAAAGCTCATTATGCAATGAATCAGCTTACCAAGACCGGTAAATTCAAGCTATTGTTTGATAAGCCATTCTTCAAGGAATTTGCTTTAACAAGTTCAGTAGAAAGCACCAGAATTAATAAAGGGCTTTTGCACCATAATATTCTAGGGGGCTATGGACTAGATAAGGACTACCCTGAACTAAAAAATGGTTTGTTGCTTTGCGTCACTGAGAAAAGAACAAAAGAGCAAATCGACAAGCTTGCTCAAGTAATGGAGGTGATATGATGAAGGATTACAATAGTCTGATCTTTGAGCTTTCAAAAGAAGGTAGAAAAGCCTACAGTCTTCCCCCCTGCGATGTGGGAGAAACTAGGCTAGATAGCTTGATTCCTAGCTCATTTTTAAGGGATGATGAAGTTGATCTGCCGGAAGTGAGTGAAGTCGATGTTGTAAGGCACTTCACAAACCTCTCCACTAAAAATTATGGAGTAGACACTGGCTTCTATCCCCTAGGCTCCTGCACTATGAAATACAATCCAAAAATAAATGAAGATATGGCCGCTCTAAGCAGATTCAGCGATATCCATCCTCTTCAGCCTGAAGAAACAGTGCAAGGAGCTCTTGAGCTCATGTTCAATCTTGACAGCATGCTTTCTGAAATAACAGGTATGGAAAGAGTAACTCTACAGCCTGCTGCCGGAGCTCACGGCGAATTGACCGGCTTGATGATAATCAAAGCCTATCATGAAAACAGGGGAGATAAAAAAAGGAATAAGATCATAGTTCCAGATTCAGCCCACGGGACAAATCCTGCCAGCGCAGCTGTTGCAGGCTTTGAAATCATTGAGATTGAGTCTGATAAAAACGGAGCTGTGGATCTTGAAAAACTCAAGGCTGTACTCAGCGATGAAATAGCAGGCTTGATGCTCACGAACCCAAGCACGCTAGGGCTTTTTGAGCAAAACATCAAACAAATAGCTGATCTAGTGCATGAAGCGGGAGGGCTGCTGTACTATGACGGAGCTAATGCAAACGCTATAATGGGCATCGCTAGACCTGGAGACATGGGTTTTGATGTAATTCATCTCAACTTGCATAAGACTTTCTCCACTCCTCACGGTGGAGGGGGGCCTGGAAGCGGGCCTGTAGGAGTAAGAAAGGATCTAGTTCAATTTCTTCCAATTCCAACTGTGGAGAAAAAGGATGCTAAATATGTACTAGACTATGATAGGCCTCATTCCATAGGCAAAGTCAAAAGCTTTTATGGACATTTTGGGGTCGCTGTGAAAGCCTATGCATATATACTCTCAATGGGCGGAGATGGATTAAAGAACGCAAGCCAAGAAGCAGTGCTAAACGCAAATTATATAATGAACAAGTTGAAGAAATATTATTATCTGCCTATGGATCAGGTATGCAAGCATGAATTTGTTTTGAGCGGACTTCTGGACAATGAGAATCATGTTTCCACTTTGGATGTAGCAAAACGACTTCTCGACTATGGCTATCATCCACCTACAATATATTTTCCTCTAATTGTAAGCGATGCGATTATGATAGAGCCCACAGAAACTGAAAGTGTTGAGACTCTTGATAGCTTTATCGATGTAATGATAAAAATTTCCGAAGAAGCAAAAGAAAATCCCGAAATATTAAAAACTGCCCCTCACGACACAAATGTAAGAAGAATAGATGAAGTTAAAGCAGCAAGAAATCTAATATTGAAATGGGATAAGAATAAGCAATAGATATTAAAGCAGCTTCAACAAATACCCTCCGCTTGAAAAGACGGAGGGTATTTGTTTCTTTGCTACATCTTCTAATACATCGTATATTAAATTTTATGAGATTGCCTTCTGGGTATCATTTCTAAATTCTTTATAACCCATAACTACTATCCATACATAGGCAAGAGTTTTTGGTATCATTAGTATTCCTATCCACCTGATTGTAGTAGCCCACAGTACAACCGGCATATATAAAGCAAATGACAGTACGATTGCAAGCCACATAAACTTAAAATTTTTATCAGCATGTTTCTTTACTTCTGAGTAGAAAATCCATATTATGATTATACCCATAATAGCAAATGGGATGTTTCTGTATACTCCCCAGGAAACAGGAGCATTATAGTTTAACCATTCGTTTTGAGGGAAAAAGCACAATGCTATTCGTATTATGCTTAAAGCATAAATTGAAAACGTAAGCCCTATACGTCCTTTGATATGGTAACGCTGTCTCCAAATATGATATAGGATAACATAAAATATAGTCATGGTAATAGAGGTTATAAATTTCCCGATTCCAAGTGCAGCAGCGTTTGCCTCCAAGCCCGTTGTAAGCAATGCATATGACCTAGGTATCAGATGAAATGCGTCACCTGCTCCCAATAAGGCTGCCATCAGTCCAAACAGTTTAAATTGCTTATTATCTCCACTTTTTCTCATCATTACTATCCCCACTGCAATAACACCTATCAAGTAAACAGCATCAAATAGTGTTTCCATAATTGCTTGCATATTAATTACCTCCAATAATATTTAGTGAACATTGTTCATTTTTATTTATATTAAAAATCATACTATCGGTATGACTTTTAATCAGACATTATTTTCTTTAAAACTATTATAAAAAAATGCATATCCTTTTCGCCTTTTCTAAGCATTACTAGCATATTGTCAAATGTAAATTCAGCTAATTTTGCTTTTGAAACAGATTCGGTCCAGGCGTGTTGCCCTAGGCTCTCATCCATGTCCATCAAGTATATAATTTTATCGCGAATTTTTTTAAAGTATTCGTTTTGTTTTTTCTTTCCAAGAACTCTTTCATGTGTATTTAAGAAAGCAAGCTGTTCAAGCCAGTTTTCCTTGAATTTATTAAGATAAACATATAATATGCTGTAGAGCTTCTCCAAGTTATCATAAAAATTGCTGTATTCAAAACTCTGCCAATCAACATTTTTAAAAGCATGATCCCAAAAATCCTCAATAACAGCTGCTAGCAAATCTCCTTTCGAAGGAAAATAATTATATACTGTGCCGATTGCAATGCCGCTGTTTTTCGCCACAGAACGAATATTAATTTTTGCCATACCCTGCTTTATAGCTATATCTTTTGCCTCTGCTAAAATAATATCCTTATAGTTTATATTGCTTTTATCCAATATTTTAACACCTCATGAACATTGTTCATTTATAATTATATCATAGATACTTTATTTTTTCTATAATTATTTTTTCTGGAGCAGTTTTGCTGCATCAATCGTTTTTGGCAGATGATAGTCCGAAAAGGCTGCCGGTAACTCCCATAATTGCGCTAAGCAATATTACCAGAGTAATCAAGCGCCCTACCAAAGCCTCGCGTGGCGGTAATGGAATAAATGGGAGAGGTCCGGCCATTTGAGCGTAGAAATATTTTAGCGAGAATGCTGAAAGAGTTGCTGCAAGTAAACCTCCTCCGATGGTCAACATCAGTCCTTCCAACAAAAATGGGAATGCAATAAACATCTCAGGCGCGCCTAGCAGCCTTAGGGTATTTATTTGATCCCTATTATCATATATTCCCATTCTGATAATATGAGATATAATGACCAGCGTTGATATTGCTACAGCAGCTACAACTAGGTACCCGAGTATTTTCAGCACCTCTGCAATGCTGTGGAGGCGTTCTAAAGCTTCCCTGTTGTCCCTAATTTGCTCTATACCCTTTATATGGCTCAAGTTCTTTACAACAGATTCCATATTCTCCAAATGGATTTTCACCTCTATAAATGGGTTAAAGGGATTATCATCTAAATAGCTCAAGACTTTTGCCTCGTTCCCTAAGATTTCTACCATCCTGCTATAGGCTTCGTCCTCATCAACCAATCGTACCTCGCGCACCCCAGCTATGGTTTTAATATCTTCAATCAGCTTCATGACATCATTATTTTTAATGTCTTCCTTAAAATACACACTTACTTCTGCCTCTCCTTGTATTGTTTCGACAACCTGACTGCTGATCCACCAGCCTGATGATACCATAGTTAAAATAAAGAAAATAAGTCCTGTGCTCAAGAGGGAAAATATGTTGGACAATAGGTTAAGTTTAATTATTGCTTTAGCTTCTTTAAGGAAATACCCTGTATTATATAATATATTTCTCATCTAATATTAACCCAGCCTTTCCTGATGGATACTTCCATTGTCTACATGAATGAGCCTTCCTTCTTTTATGCCCTCAAGCAAATGTGTCGCATGGGTGGTAATAATTACTGCTGTATTTCGATTTTTAAAAGAAGTCAAAAGCTCTAATATATTTAAAGCATTGTCCTTATCTAAATTTCCTGTAGGTTCATCAGCAAGTATTAGCAAAGGCTGCCTAGCAACTGCTCGTGCAATGGCTACCCTCTGGCCTTCCCCCCAGGACAGATTTTCCACCAGCGAGAGAATCTTGTGTTCAAGCCCCACTTTCACCAGAGCAGTAGTGGCATCTTCTCTCAATCGCCTTTGGGGAATATCTAAGAACCGCATACCCAGCATGACATTCTCCAAGGCTGTTCTGCCTTTTATAAGCTTAAATTCTTGAAAAACAGGCCCGATAGATCTTCGAAGCTGTCTTATCTCTGAAGCTTGTCCTTTGGCTATAGGCTGTCCAAGGACTTCTAAAGAACCTGAAGTAGGATACTCAACTCCCATAAAAAGCTTTAAGAGACTGGTTTTCCCCGAACCGCTGGGACCTGTGATATATACCATGTCACCTGGTTCAACTTGTAGGTCAACATTTCTAAGGGCAATTGTACCATCACTATACTTAAGACATACGCTTTTTGCTTCAATCAAGTTCATCACCCCCTGTGTTTTATGTTAGAATAAATTTGGCTTTATCATCAAATTCAGATAATCTTCTTGAATCTCTACAGACTGAATAGTGCTACTACCAAGCAACGGCTTAATGTCCAACGCCAATTGATTTTCTCTGAATAATTCTCCTATAGATTCCGGTTCTAGTGACATCCCGTAAAAGCTACCTTCTTCTGCTTGGAATTTTAAGACATGCCCTTCTATGATGGTAAATGTCCCTGACAGTATCAGATTCTTTTCAGGGAATTCTATTTCAATTTTCCCAGGTTGAAAATTGAATATCATATTCTCAAGGTTAGTCTGGCTTGAAACTATGTCATTAAAAACTTTTTCATTTATAGACCCCTTTACCCCAAATACAGAAAAAGTCAATTTTATGACGTCTGGTGACAGATTCCCATCATTAATGATGCTGCTAAAATTTTTTACAGTATCTGAAAATAGAGGCTTAAGTTCATTCCATACATGCTGCATGTCAATTAATTGATTCTGATAATGCTCTCGCTCTTCTGTCAGAGATGCAAGATACTCTTCCATCTCATCTTTTAACTGTATTTTTTTAGTTAACGCTTCTTTTGATTGCTTTTGCTTATTCTCAAACAATGTGAGCTTTTCAGTGAGTTTGGTTTTTCCCCCCAAAAGCTTCTGTTGGCTTGCCTCCAGCTGCTCCAGCAGTTTTCCGGTGTCCCGGGTTAGGTCTCGCAATGTATTAATCCTATGGAGAAATGAAGCTAAGCTATCTGAATTCAAAATTATTTCAAGATAAGATGTTGGCCCCATCCTCTGATAACTCTTTAGAACCTGTTTTAGCCCTTCCTGCTTTTTTGCAAAAGCGGCCTCTTCACCTGCAATTGTTATTTCAAGATCCTTAATCTCCTGATTTATTTTTTCTATTTCCTGGGCAATGGCCTTTTCTTTTCCCCCTATTATTTCTATATCTTGCAGTAAGGCAAATAGGTTTTGTAATATTTTCTTTTCCTCATCAGAAATTCCAGATAGCTTTACTTGTACGTCCATAAAAGGGTCTGCTTGACTCATAACAGCACTTGTACAAAATAACGCCAAAGAAAAAGCAATTACCAGAATAAAAATCAAAAACCATTTTATGTTTCCCGATTCGAACATGCATCCACGCCTCCCTTTGCCCTACACTGATTATAACATTCTCTTAAAATTGGGACAATGCAACTGGCATTAGAAGATATATGTTTTGAACGACAGAAACAATTATAGGGTGCCAATTTTAGGCACCCTATAATTTACTTTAAAATCTCTTATCATCTATTGTATCTAGCCATTCTTTTATTGGTTCTACTACTTGTTTAATTGTACCATCTACAAATGGGTTTTGCAGATTTGCAAGCTCTACTAATTCTAAGAAGGGTTTGCTTCCTCCTGCTTTGCACAATCTGATATAATCTTCCCAAGCTCTCTCACGGTCCTGCCTGACCTTGATCCAAAATTGAAAAGCACAAACTTGAGCTAAAGTATAATCAATATAGTAGAAGGGTACTCCAAATATATGCCCTTGTCTAAACCAATAGCCGCCTCTATTTAGAAGGTCATTATTTTCATAGTCCCTGAATGGGAGATACTTACGTTCTATCTCTCTCCATTTGCTTTTTCTTTCCTCAGGAGTGGCTTCCGGATTTTCATAAACAAAGTGTTGAAATTCATCTACAGTAACTCCATAGGGTATAAAATTTATTGCTCCGCTTAAATGGCTGAATTTATATTTGTCTGCTTCATCTTCAAAAAACAAATTCATCCAAGGCCATGTTATAAACTCCATACTCATAGAGTGAATTTCGCATGCTTCTGAAGTTGGAAAGTTGTATTCAGGTATTTCATAATCTTTGCTTAAATAGGATTGAAAAGCATGCCCTGCTTCATGGGTTAGAACATCTATGTCTCCACTTGTTCCGTTAAAATTAGAGAATATAAAGGGAGATTTGTAATCGGGTATATAAGTGCAATAGCCTCCACTCATCTTCCCTTTTTTGCTTACCAAATCAAGCAATTCTCTCTCTGCCATAAATGTAAAGAATTCATCGGTTTCCTTTGATAATTCATTATACATTCTCTTGCCCTTTTCTAGTATCCACTCAGAATCTCCCTTGGGCGTGGCATTGCCTGTTGTATATTCTAACGGTTCATCATAATATTTAATTTTATCGAGACCAAGTCTTTTTCTTTGCCTATTCTTTAACTCTACTACTGCCGGTACTAAATCTTCATAAACTTGTTTTCTGTAGTTTGCCACCATTTCTGCGTTATAGTCGGATCTAGACATGCGAGCGTAGCCCATATCTACAAAATTTTCATAGCCTAATTTTTGAGCCATTGCAGTCCTTACTTTAACAAGACTATCATATATCTCATCAAATTTAGATTCGTTATCTTGGAAGAATCCAATATAGGTTTCGTAGGCTTTTTTTCTTATTGCTCTATCCTTTGATTCCATAAAAGGTCCCATTTGACTTAAATTTCTTTCTTCTCCCTCAAAGCCTATTTTAGCTGAAGCTATAAGCTTATCGTATTCCGTTACTAATTTATTCTCTTTTACCAAATCCTCCATAATTTCTTCTGAAAAAGTCTTTAACTCTAACTCAGCCAATGTAAAAATTTGTTTACCCCAAGCTTTTTCCAATTCTTTTCTATGCTTAGAATTTACTAAAGCCTTATAGTATTTGGATACAATATTTTGATATGCAGGCATTTTCTCATCTAAGAAATCCTTTTCTTTTGCGTAAAACTCATCCTCAGTATTAATAGAGTGTCTAATATAAACCAAATTCTCCATAGTTTCAACATTGGAGCGAATCTTGTTTATATCTTTCATTATTTCATTCTGTTCATCAAAGGATTCTGTAGTATTGAACCTAAGCAGCAAACTTTCAACCTGCTCACCAATTTCATTAACATCAGGTCTAGTATATTTATAATCCTGAAACTTCATCATAAAACCCCTCTCAGTTATACATTTAACACCATATTACCAAATTATAGATGAGAAGTATAGGAAAAAAACATACAAGAATGATGATTATGAGTTAGAATAATATTAGGGAGAAAAAGCGAGGTGCATTCTAATGAAAATTGACCGTTTGCTTGGAATAATTACTGTGCTATTAAATAGAGATAAGACAAAAGCTAAGGATTTAGCTGAAAAATTTGAGGTATCTATCCGCACCATTCACAGGGATATTGAAGATATTTGCAAGGCGGGAATACCCATAGTCACTTATCAAGGTGGGGCTGGTGGAATCAGTATTGCAGAGGGATACAAATTTGATAGAAGGATATTAACCATAGACGAGCTTGATAATATAATGATAGGTTTAAAAAGTATAGATAGCATATCACAGGATACAAAGATAAAACTACTTTTGGAAAAACTTGCGCCAAAGCAAGAGGATATTTTATCTATCAGCAATAATATTTTTATTGATTTATCTTCTTTTTATAAAACAAGCCTTTCCAATAAGATAGGTCTGTTTAAAGAGGCTATCAATAATAAAAGAGAAGTGAGCTTTGATTATTTTTCAAAAAATGGTATAGATACGAGACATGTTGAGCCATATTTTATAACCTTTAAATGGTCTGCATGGTATGTTTCTGGCTATTGTAAATTGAGAAAGGATTTTCGCCTTTTCAAGCTTAATAGGATGAACGCCCTTAAAATAACTGAAACACACTTTGCTGCTCGAGATATTCCGGCTGAAAGAACTCATTACGACGATTATCTTAGTGATGGACAAGTTGTCACTATGCTGATAGACCGTTCCCTTGAATATCAAATTGTCGAAAGCTATGGGATTGGCTCTTATGAAATAACAGAGGATAACCGCATCAAATTTGATTTACATTATACCAATCATGACTATGCAATGCAGTTTATACTTGGACTTGGTGATAAGGTGAAGGTTTTGACACCAAATCATATTATTGACGAATTAAAAGCTCATGCCAAAAATATTTTAGATAGATATAAATTAACATGACAGACTGTTGACATGTTAATTATGTTATTATCTATAAAAAAAGGAAAGTGGTGTTTTATAATGACAAATGAATTGTTGAAAAAAACTGAGAACTTTATAAAAGATGAGGATACAGCGGTATTATCTTCTATTGATGAGAACGGTTATCCTAGAACTGCTGCCATGTCCAGTATAAAAACAGAAGGGATAAAAACCATATGGTTTTCAACAGGAACAAACTCACACAAAGCAAAAAACCTAAAACGAAATTGTAAGGCAAGTGTATGCTATTATGCAACAGGCAGTAATATTACCTTGATTGGCGAAGTTGCAATTGTCGAAGACATGGATATAAAAAAACAGCTATGGGTGGATTGGTTTATTGAACATTTCCCTTTGGGAGTGACAGATCCAAATTACTGCATTCTAAAATTTGAAACAAAATACATACAGGTTTGGCTCGAAGGCAATTTCGAGGAATTCTATCTCGACTGATTATGGAACCAAACAAAAGATCAGCGCAAAGGGAGACACATACGGCTGGCCTGCCACAGCATATTCTACTGTTGAAAAATGGGCCGGCAAGGAGCTTATATCAAAAGCGCAGTGTATAAATACCCAGGATGCAATGGATGAAATTATAGAAAGAATTAAACGATTTTCTCAGTATTCAGAGCTCAAAAAGATAAAAAGGTTTGCTGGTTTGTAAACCGCATTGAAATAGAGGTCAAATCAGAATTATAGTGATTCTGATTTGACCTTTGAGTATGTGGCCTTATAAGTTACGCTATAAGATCCCTCTGCATTTGATGCATTGAATTCGATGAAATACACTAATTCAAAAAAGAGACTGGCTGTGTAAATATTCTTCTTTCAAAAGTCCCATCGCTATCTTATCATAATGTTTACCATCTTTATATATTTCCTGCCTTAAGACGCCTTCAATCTTAAAGCCACATCTTTCATAGCACTTTATGGCAGGTTCATTATAAGAGTATACACTGAGACGAATTTTATTAATATTCATCTGCATAAATATAAAATTCATAAGAACCTTCATGGTATCTGTGCCGTAACCTTTGCTACGATGATCCTTGCTGCCAATAAATATACCAATAGTAGCTACACCATTTTTCCAATCAACATCATTTATACTGCAGCCACCAATAAATTTATTATCCTCGAATGTCTCAATAGCAAATCTATATGTATCACTTATGGCAGTGATTGATTGAAACCATTTTTCCTCTTCGTGCAGAGTAATAGGGTAAGGAACTTCCGGCGTCAAGTTTCTAGCTATTTCAGGATCATTTATATAAGTTAACCGCAATGGTATATCTTCTACCCTGTATTCTCTTAATCTAATCTTCTGTCCTTCATACATTAAAACCCTCCTCCTCTTTAAATCAAGTAGTATTTTTCAATACTTCTGATTAGTTTTTTCTTTAAATCAAGTAGTATTTTTCAATACTTCTGATTAGTTTTTTATTATTTTAATAGATCATTTAGAGTAAAATAATTTTATTTCACATGTAATGTCTATTTTAATCCTCACTTAATAAAAGTAGCACTTATATTATTTTATTAACAATGGCTTTGCTCACTTTATATAGTAGTAGAACCTCTTTCTAACAGGATTTATTTCCCAAACTTCCTTCGTCCAACTTAATCTATATGTGAGTCCCGTTATGCTCGTATGCAGGATTATATCCTAATGGAGGAATTACAGGATCGCCACTTTTGTTGTTTTCATAATTGTAGATTTTAGATTCAAGTTCTATTATAGCTACCAAATTTAATAGAACCTTTAATAACACTATTAATTCATTCTTAATTCAATATATTGATAGGATTAAGCAGCCTCATTTAAAAATTCATCTGGATATTTTATTTGTGACATCATTTTACCTTCATCATAGTCAATATCTTT
>JAQUTA010000157.1 GCA_028709965.1 Lutispora sp. | reverse complement strand
TATAGAAACTGGGTCAATGCATTCACTGCGAACGCCAATCTTTTCTGCTAGAAGAGGCAACTCTGTACATCCTAGAATTATTGGTATTTTCTTATTTAACATATACTTATTTACAAGAACTTGGAAATCCGTTGGATTAACGTCAATCTTTCCTGCTTTTATAGAATAAATCCAACTCATAACAGTCTGTATATCGGATTTATCAGGTTCAACAATGCTCAGTCCAAACTCCTGGAATACTTTTTTATAAATTCCACACTTATGTGTACCTTCGGTTGCGAGTAACAAAAACCGCTGTTCATTCGGTTTTACTATTTTTAAGAAAGTAGCTGTCTCATGTATCATATTGAGAACTTTAACCTTTGAATATCTTACAACATCATCATAAAAATAATGTGCAGTGTGACATGGTATAATAATATAATTTGCCCCCATCATTTCCAGCTTGATAGCAGATCTAGTCATTTCTATTCTAGGATCTTCACCAATACCGCAAATATATTGCGTTCTATCGGGTATTTGTGAATTGCTGTCAATAATAACGTGTAAATGCTCCTGATCTTTGATGGCAGGAGTTAACTCGATTATTTTTCTATATATATCGCAGGTTGCTGCAGGACCCATGCCCCCCATTATTCCAAGAATCATATTATTTCACCTCAATAAATTAATCTTTGAATAATATATGCAAACCGCATGCCATATTACAAAGCTTTCTTATTCTGCATAATAGACTAATCTCTCAAGGTGTATGGGTATAATCCATTCCCATTTATGCTCCCTTTTACCCATTATATAAAATCTTTTAAAATCCTGCGAGTTTTACCCATTCTATCAGTTACTTGTCCACATGTAATCATAGAATTTAAGATTGCTTCTTCTTCGCACTCAGCTACTGCTCTAAAAACAATATCAAGCTTCTCCTCATTTAGCATTCTTATTTCAATCATTTCTTTTTCGTGGTAACTTTTAAGAATATTACCAGTCGAAAAAGCAATCATTATCTCGCCGCTCCCATGTCCAATATATGATCCTAGTCTTGCTAAGCCGACCCCAGCTCTTTTGCAAATTCTCATCAACTGTCTGCTGCAAAGAGGTATGTCTGTAGCTATAATTGATATGACAGAGCCCTTATCTGTATTATTTTGAATGTCCAGTTCTTTAGAAATTTTTTTGCCAATTCCATCACCATTGATTGATAAATCCTTTAATAAGCCATGATTAGATAATACCAGTACACCTATAGTATAGGTTTGATCATCAAACTTTACAATGCGTGATGCCGAGCCTATACCACCCTTTAGCTGATGACAGCTCATACCTTTGCCTGCTCCAACGTCTCCTTCATCAAAGTCAATACACGCATCCTCAATAGCTTTATTCACATGCTCTTTATTCACGGCTCTTAATTGAATATTGTTTAAATAGCTATCATTACATTCACATACTACGGGGTTTATAGATTTCAAATCAAATCTATCTTTTTTACATTGTTTTATCATATAATCCACAACTGCATCATGTACTAAACCGACATTCAAAGTATTGGTAAGAGCTATAACCGACTCTAGACTTCCCAGCTCATCTATCTGCACTAATCCTAAAGTTTTCCCATAACCATTCAACACATAAGATGCTGCCATAAGCTTATTTATAAAAATATTTTCTTTCATGGGAAGTATTACAGTAACACCGGTTTTGCTATCTGAAGTATCAATTGTACAATGGCCCACTTTGATTCCTTTCACGTCAGTAATTTTATTAAGTTTCCCTTTTGGAAGTTCGCCAATTACTATCCCATAATCTTCTATTCTTTTTTGTTTTGCCATTCTCATCACACCTCATTTATTTTGATTGAAGACAACATATTGTAACCTTTCTCTGTTAGCACAGTACCTTTTCTTCCAGTATTAGTTTTTACAAACCCTAACAGTTCTGCACTATTTAAAAGATTTCTTATTTGGCCTTCTGTCAATGATAATTCCTCTTTCTTTGCAAGAGCTGCCAAATAGCGCCTTCCTATACCATCTGATCTCATTATTTTCTCAAGTACCCATATCATATTACTTCCTAAAATATCCTTAAGCATACAAGCTCCCGGCTTATCTAAGTTATCTGTTATATATTCGGGAAGCTGACTTTTGTCTGTTTTTTTATCTGTATTAGCAGTGCTCATTATGTAATCTATCGCATTTTCTAGCTGTCTAATATTCCCCGGCCAATCATAATCAATCAATAACTGAACTGCATCTTCATTTATAACCTCATATATACTGCTTATTTTATTACTGCTATATCTTTTCAAAAAATAATTAGATAATACTAGAATATCTGTTTTTCTCTCCCTTAAGCTAGGCGTCCTAACGGGTAGGACATTAAGTCGATAATATAGATCTGACCTAAAATTGCCTTTTTTTATTTCTTCGGGTAAATTATGATTTGTAGCAGCAATCAGTCTTACATCTATAGGAATCTCTTTCAATCCACCAACTCTTCTAACCTGTCTTTCCTGTATAACCCTCAACAACCTGCATTGAAATTCTAAAGAAGCATCCCCTATTTCATCGAGAAAAATCGTTCCTCCATGAGCTTCTTCAAATAATCCTCTTTTCCCACCTTTTTTTGCTCCTGTGAAAGAACCCTCTTCATATCCAAAAAGTTCACTTTCCAATAAGCTCATGGGCATGGAAGCGAAATTAACAGGTACAAATGGACCACTAGCTCTCTTAGAGGCACAGTGAATAGCCTGAGCTATCAATTCCTTACCGGTGCCGCTTTCACCTTGTATCAGAATTGTTGAATCGGTAAGGGCAAATCTTTTTACTTTTTCTACCAGCCTCTCCATAGCGTTACTTTTATAAATAATATCATCAAAGGTATAGTGATTAGATCTAGTTATCTTTGTTGTTCTCCTTCGCAACTCATGCTCGTTTTTTTCGATATCTTCACTCTATTCAAAGGTGTATATAATGCCATCCTCACTGCCGCTGCCCTTTACTACTTTTGAAGTAACAAATAATTCTTTTCCCCTAATCATAATGACGTCAACTTTATCAGAAAAATCATTTTCTGGCAATTCAGGCAATACATCCTTTATAT
>JAQUTA010000156.1 GCA_028709965.1 Lutispora sp. | reverse complement strand
ATATAATATCCTGACTTTTGCAGCAAAAAGAGATAAAAATAGCCCTTGATCCATTGATATACAAGGATTACAGGGCTATCATTTTTGTCAAAAAGTTGTAGTGTAATACCTTATTTTTTTGTATTCCTTAAAATTTTTTTTATCTCGCCAAGCGATAAAATTTGCTTGCTAAAATCAAGCTCAAGTTTGTTGCCAATTGTTTCTAAAATCTCATCATAATAGTCAAAAAGGTAGTAGTTTTGTTGAATATGGGTACATTCAGCTTTGGCGCGTTTGTCATATTTCTCGCTATAGAAAACCACCTGTTTTTCATCTACCGTTTTTCTCATCTTCCTGCCGTTTACGGCGGTAACTAAAATTGTTCGGGGGCAAAGACGGGATTTTCTTTTGTATTCAGACCCCAGCCATTCATAGCCTTTTTTATCTAAGACATAGTCTTTTAACTCTTTGTCAGCGCTCCTGACAGACATGCTAAAAACATAGCCATCTCCGGCAGAAAGGGTATACCAGATATTATCCCCTGTGGTCATTCCTTTATCTGCTACCACAACCGCTTTTCCAAGACCGTAATCATGTTTGATGCGAGAAAGATTAGGACGATGTTCTTTGGAGATACCTTTTTTCTTAAGGTTATCGGTCTTATCTGTTTCAAAGTAGTAGTTTGTCACATCGTAATAAACAAGGGTTGTATCTCGACCATAAAGGGATTTGATTTTATCATTGATCCAAAGCTGAAGGGCTGCTTTACGTTTATTAAAAAAAGTTAGGCTGCGGTAGACGTCATCTAAGGAGTAGTTATCTTTTTCGAAAAAGCGCATACGGTCTTCATAAGATTTTTTCTTGGAAGCTGGGGCAAGAAGCCTGGAGAATACAAGCATTTTCATGATGGTATCCGCATCATAAGCCTCTTTTGTATGGCGTTGTCTATTGGTGAGGAATGTATGGATGCCAAGCTCATGATAAATTTTACTAAGAGCTGCGTAACCGAAGTTTTTTCTGTTTGTTGTATCTGAAGCTATCATTGTATTTTTAGGAATACAAAAATTTAAATTCGCATTTTCCAGCTGAAAAAGCAGTCTGACTTCTACCATATGCAATCTGAAGAAATATTTCTCTCATAGCTGTGTTAATTGCATCACATACAAGGTCTGTATTCAATGCTTCTAGGATAGTTTTTCCTGGTAATATTTCAGCCGCCATAGCTGATGAATGTGTCATCCCAGAACATCCTAATACTTCAACCAGTGCCTCCTCTATTACTCCATTTTTAACATTAAGAGTAAGCTTGCATGCTCCTTGTTGAGGTGCACACCAACCCACACCGTGAGTTAAACCGGAAATATCCTTTATTTCCTTTACTTTTGTCCACTTACCCTCTTGAGGAATAGGAGCAGGACCATGACTAGCTACTTTTGATACGCAACACATACTCTTAATTTCATGTGTGAAATCCAATTAAAATCTCTTCCTTTCTTAACTATATTACTTTAATTTATTAATAAATTTTTAAACAAAAAAACTCCTATTTTAATAGAAAACTACCAAAATAGGAGCCATCAGCCTAAAGCAATTAAAGTGAGCCCCATCACTTTATATTTTACTTTATTATATCACATAGAAAATTGAAATCATTAATAAGATTTTTTAAAACATATTAAGATATATTTATAATAATTTATATATCCAAATTCCTCACATACTTGGCGTTTTGCTCAATAAATTCTCTTCTTGGCTCTACCTTGTCTCCCATGAGAATAGTAAATATTTCATCTGCTGCAACTGCATCCTCCAAAGATACCTGTAAAAGGGTTCTGGTTTCAGGATTCATAGTGGTATCCCAAAGCTGAGTTGCATCCATTTCACCAAGACCTTTGTATCTTTGCAAGCTTATACTATCTCTTCCTATTTCGTTTAAAAGTTTATCTAATGCCTTATCGTCGTATACATAATGATCCTTTGCTTTTCCCCTTCCGCTTTTTCTAACTCTATATAATGGTGGTTGGGCTATATATACATTTCCTGATTCAACCAAAGGTCTCATATATCTATAAAAGAAAGTAAGCAGCAAGGTTCTTATATGAGCACCGTCCACATCAGCATCCGTCATGAGTATTATTCTTCCGTATCTCATCTTTTCAATATTAAAATCATCACTTATTCCGGCTCCAAAAGCTGTAATCATAGCTCTTATCATTTCGCTTGACAAAATCCTATCTAATCTGGCTTTTTCAACGTTTAATATTTTACCCCGAAGAGGTAGTATTGCTTGATATTTTCTATCCCTTCCCTGCTTTGCAGAGCCACCGGCTGAATCTCCCTCGACTATATATATTTCGCACAGTGAAGGATCCTTTTCTGAGCAATCTGCAAGCTTTCCCGGCAGCGTAGTGCTCTCTAATGCAGACTTTCTTCTTGTCAGTTCTCTTGCCTTTTTCGCAGCTTCTCTAGCCCTAGAGGCTGTGAGAGCTTTTTCTATAATTGCTTTTGCAACAGAAGGGTTTTCTTCTAAAAATGCTTCTAAACCCTCAAATATAATACCATCAACTATGCCCCTCAATTCAGGATTGCCAAGCTTTGTCTTGGTTTGACCTTCAAATTGAGGATCTGTAAGCTTAATGCTCAATACTGCAGTCAGACCTTCTCTTGCATCTTCCCCTTGAAGGTTTGCTTCATTTTCCTTTATTATTTTATACTTTCTTGCATAATCATTTATTGCTTTTGTAACGGCATTTCTAAAGCCAATGTTATGAGTACCGCCTTCAATTGTATTAATATTATTGGCGAAGCTGAATATATTCTCATTATAGCTATCATTGTACTGAATTGCTGCTTCAACAATAATATCATCCTTGCTTGATGAAACATATAGAGGTTCCGGATAGAGTACTTCTTTATTCTTATTTAAGTATTTGACAAAAGAGACAATACCTCCCTCATACTGAAAGACTTTTTCTATGTCTGTTCTTTCATCTTTTAGGGTGATTTTGATACCCTTATTCAAAAACGCCATTACTCTAAGTCTATACTCTAATATTTCAAAGCTGTATTCCAATTCATCAAAAACCTGACCATCAGGTTTAAATGTAATTTTTGTACCTT
>JAQUTA010000058.1:12099-14431 GCA_028709965.1 Lutispora sp. | reverse complement strand
ATTCTCCTCTTCTCTCACTAGAGTCTTGGTTGTCTTTGCTCCAGTTATGCCTTCATTAAGAGCCCCTGTAATCCTAGAGTTTATTTTTCTTATCTTCCTATGAGCTTTTAATATCTTTTGTTGAAAATAGATACTTGCCACTATTAAAAAAGGTACCACTGACAGACTTATCAATGCCAGCTTCAGATTCATAATAAGCATCACAATAGCAATTCCTATCATCATGGTAAAGCCCCATACCAGATCCACCAGACCCCAAGCTATTGTATCACCCAGTCTTTGCACATCTGATGTCATCCTAGCCATCATCCAGCCTACCGGTGTTTTATCATAATAGGAAAAGGAAAGCTGCTGAAGCTTATCAAAACCCCTATGTCTTATATCGTACACTATTCCTGTTTCGATTTTCCCTGCATTAATAGCTAGAAGCTTCACATTTGTGGCTTGCAGCAATATAAGTAGAGCATATAGGCTTGCAAAAATCCACAAACCCTCATGATTTCCCTTTATCACAAAATTATCTATGGCATACTTGGTCATGAGAGGAAAGATAACATCAATACCCCCTACTCCCATCATAACCAATGAAAGCCTTATAACATATTTCTTGTAGGGAATTATATATCCAAATAGCTTGCGCCATAAACCAAAATCCAACTTTTTGCTATACTCTTGTTCTTGATTTGCCGTCATAATTTCACCCCCTGTTTTAGTCTATATCCTACGCTGTAAGTGTATCTTCCTTAGAATTTTGTATTTCCCAAATCCTCCTATAAAGACCGGGTTTTGACACTAAGTTTTCATGCTTGCCCATCTCAGTTATTCGGCCTTCTTCCATGACCAATATCATATCTGCTTCTGACAGAGTGTTTATCCTATGGGATATAATAAAAGTTGTTACATCCTTTTTTCTTTCTTTCAAAGCCTTTCTTATGGCTGCATCCGTCTCAGTATCTACTGCGCTCAAGGAATCATCAAAGATCAGAATAGGGCAATCCTTGATCAAAGCTCTGGCTATAGCTACCCTTTGTTTTTGCCCTCCTGATAAAGTTACCCCTCGCTCTCCCACCAAGGTATCGTAACCTTTCTCAAAGCCTTTTATGACATCGTGTACATAGGCTATTTTAGTAGATCGGTATATCCTTTCTTCGTCCTCATCTCCCTGAGCCATTTTCAAGTTTTCCTTAATGGTTTTTGAATAAAGGAAGGGCTCTTGGAGCACTATGCCGATTTTTTCTCTTATCCATTTCTTATCTATATCTCTTAGCTCTACTCCATCTATCTTTATGGAGCCATTATCATAATCATAAAGCCTGTGAAGAAGGTGCATCAAAGAAGATTTGCCCGAGCCTGTAGGTCCCAGTATGGCAACAGTCTGGCCTCTTTTGACACTGAAACTGATGTCTCGGAGTACTTCCTTCCCTTCTTCGTATTGAAAATGAACCTGACTGAAATCAAGATTGCCGAGTATTTCGGGTTTTAAGCCTTCTTTCTCATCCATATCCAAGGGCTCATCCATAATTTCCTTTATTCTTCCCATTGCTACAGTAGTTTTACCCATGTCTGTAAGTATTCTTCCTAATTGCCTTACAGGCCATAGCAACATGCCTTCATAGGTGGTAAACACTACCAAGGTTCCCAGGGTCATATTACCGGCAACTGTCCAATATACTCCAAATACCACCAAAATACCCATCTGCAGCATAGATAAAAAGTTGGAAAAACTCCAGTACCAAGCCAATAGGTCTATTAGATGAGTTACCTTTGTCCTAAAATCCATGTTTATTTCATCAAACTTTTCTCTTTCATAGGGCTGTCTTGCAAATGCTCTCACCACTCGCATTCCTGTAAGGTTCTCCTGGAGAATTGAAGTCAGCTTTCCTTCTGATTCATCGCATTCCAAAAATGAATCCTTAATCTTTATATAATAAAGATTAGAAAATAGAAAAATTACCGGTATGACAGATATAGCTATTAAAGTCATACTAACATCCAGTGAGAACATTATGGATATGGCCATGGTTAGCATAAAAATTGCTCTGCCAACCTCCACAAACTGCATTGACAGAAATCTTCTCACCGTATCTACATCAGAGGTGCATCTTTGAATCAAATCTCCTGTTTCTGCTTTTATATAATAGTCGTAGCTTACATTTTGCAGCTTATCATAAAGGGTATCCTTTATGTTTTGAGCTATTGATTCAGAGGCCACTGCAGACCATTTCCCTTTAAAGTAAGTAAATGTTCCATTTACAATAGATAATAATACCAAAGCAAGACTGCATATCCATATGTTTTGTCTTAAAATATCTTGCCCTCCCAGATTTTTTAT
>JAQUTA010000058.1:0-11999 GCA_028709965.1 Lutispora sp. | reverse complement strand
AAATATAGCACAATACTGCATATAATCCATAGCTCATGGCTGATATGCCTGTTATGCCATAGATGATCAAGGCATTGACATTCCAAGGCAGCAAAGGAGCTATTATGGTCCCTGTATCTGATATGGTCCTTGCCAGAATGCTCCTATCCAATCCTGCTTCATCAAATTTTTCGGCTCCGAACTTGGCAGGAATAAGTATTCCAACAGTTTGATCACAGGTTATTATATTCATTAATATGCTCAAAATACCCGTTTTGGCTATCAGAGCATATTTTTTATCATCTTTTTTATAGAAAAAGTCTGTCATTGGCTTGAGCAAATTTGCCCCTTCAAAGAGACTGCTGAGTGTAACGCTGCCCATGACGATGAAGACCACCTCCATCATGGGCATTACTCCACCTCCGGATATCAAAGAGTCTAATTGAATCATGCCCGTATTGGCCTTATAGCCCCATAGGATGGATTTAATAAGAGTCACCACACTCTCCTTTTGGAGAAACATAGTTATTAGAGATGCTGCTCCCACACTCAGGCTCATATTATATATGGTTCTAATTCCGCTGAAGGCAAGAATTACCACAAAAATAGGGAAGAGCATCAGCATAGGAGAAACAACAAAGCCTTCCCCAATAAAATTTTGATATTCATGTATCGAAGACAAATCAGCCCCACCACCATAGGCATTTCCTAGAATATAATATATAATTGCTGACAAAACAACAGAAGGTATCAAAGTCTTTAAGGATACCTTGGCATATTCTTTATAGCTGGTTCCAGTAATTTGAATAGTAAGATTGGTCAGTGAGGAAATAGGAGCTATCTTATCTGCAATAAAAGAACCGGATACAATGGCACCCAAAAGCACAGGTGCGGGGATCATGAGTCCTTTGCCGATGCCTAAAAGCGCAATTCCTATGGTACTAAGAGTTCCGCAGGCAGTTCCCATTACATAGGATATGACCATGGTGCTTAAGAAAGCAGCCAAAATGAAGTTAACCCCCTTCATATAGCTAAAACCATAAAAAATAAGGCTTGGTACTATTCCGGAAGATAACCAGACGGATATTGTAGCCCCCATAAGCATTATAATAATAAATATGGGACTGCACTCTATTATACCCCTCCACGCAATGTGGAGCATGTCCCTCAATCTATGACCTTTTAATAAAAGAAACAACACAGTAATAATATTCACAACTATAAAAGCTGTTAAAAGCATTCATGCCACCTCAAGTTTAATAATATTTTCATTATACTATACTTTACAATTCATATATAGACTATCGAGCTTAAAATCCAAGTGTATATAATTGCTAGACAGTGGAAAATTTATCAACAAATATATTAAATAAAAATTATTTAACCTATTGACTTTAAATGGTATATCTGTTAACATTTAATTTGATAACATTGTCGAAATTTGTATAATTAGGGAAGGAGGGATACTATGAAATCTACTGGCATAGTTAGAAAAGTTGACGAATTAGGTAGAATAGTAATACCGAAGGAGTTAAGAACTACGCTTAACATTGAAGAAAAGGACTCCTTGGAGATATATGTAGATGGCGAGCATATTATTTTGAAGAAATATGAGCCTGCTTGCATTTTCTGTGATAACGCAAAGGATGTTCAAGTTTATAAAGGCAAAAATATCTGTCCTGCATGTATGGAAGAATTAAAAAAATAATGATTAAAATATATAAAAGGTTAGGTCTAAACACCTAGCCTTTTATATATTTTAATATGAATTCTATTCTTCAACCTTGTTAAGATCCTCAAGGAGCTTGTCTCCATCAAAACCATGAACCGCTGCAGCTTGCTCCACAGATTCCCCTGTAGCTCCAGGGCAGCTCAGGCAGTGCATGCCATAGGACATGAATACCCCTGCAGTCTTAGGATTAGCTCTTAATATCTGGGCCACCGTCATATCTTTAGTAAATGCCATATTTATCCCTCCTTCATAAAAATTATATTAGATAAACTGTTAAATTTCAATGCTAATATTATATACTTCTTTTTTATTCAGGCTTCTTTCTTTAGCCACCAAAGTTATGGCTTCTTTTTTTGATAATCCTTTTTCCATATGCATAATGATATGATCTTTTACACTAATAGCTTCCCATATTCGACCTTCTTCTGCTTTAAGAACTTCCGGACTTTTGCCCTCTATGATCAATACAAATTCTCCTTTGATGCTTCTTCCCTCAAACTCCTTTATGGCTCCTTCCAAATCGGTCCTAATAGTCTCCTCAAACTTCTTTGTCAATTCCCTAGATATACTGACCTTGGGATTGCCCATGTGTTGTCTCAAATCTCTTAAAGTAGTCAAAAGTCTGTGAGGAGCTTCATATAAAATAATAGTTCTATCCTCCTTGGATAGCCTTTGGAGCCTTTCACGCCTTTCTTTCCCCTTCACAGGTAGAAATCCTTCAAATGCAAATCGAGAGGTAGGAAGTGCGGATATGGATAAAGCTGTTAAAGAGGCTGAAGATCCGGGTACCGGGACTACTTTAATACCTTTTTCTACACAAAGCCTTACCAGATCCTCTCCCGGGTCTGATATGCAAGGCATTCCTGCATCAGAAACCAAGGCTATATTCTTGCCTTCCAAAAGCAGACCTATGATTTCCTCACCCTTAGATTTTTTATTGTGTTCATGATAGCTGATCATGGGTTTTTTTATATCATAATGATTGAGAAGCTTAGCTGTCTGGCGAGTGTCTTCTACCGCGATTATATCAGCCTCCCTCAGTATTCTGAGGCACCTTAGAGTGATATCCTCAAGATTTCCTATAGGGGTGGCAAGCAAATAAAGACATGAATCCATCATTTTATCCTCCCATAGATATCATGTATTTCCTTTGTATATTCACCTTCATCGTCATATATGTATAGAGGCTCCATGAACTTGAGCTCTGCTTTTCCGCCTTTCATTCCTTCTATGAGCAAAAGATGAGGTTTCTTGCCTATGCTTGAATGTACAAAACGGATTCTCTTAGGCTCAAGCTTTTTGTTTCTCATGGAGACTATTATGTCCACCAGCCTATCTGTTCTATGTACCATGAAAAATCTGCCTCCGGGCATTAAAAGGTCACAGGCGGAATTTATTACGTCCTCCAGACTACATCTTAATTCAAATCTGGAGATGGCTTGTTTTTGTGAAGGGTTGACTATCCCGCTGCCCAATTTCATATATGGAGGGTTGGTGACAACAGCATTGACGCTTGCTTTTCCTAATTTGCCAGGAGCATCCTTCAAGTCCATAGGCAATACGCTAATACGATCCTCCAGCTTATTATATATTACGCTGCGCCGAGCCATTTCAGCCATTTCCTCCTGGATTTCTAAAGCTGTTATGCTCATAGGATTTTTTTTGGCATGAAGGAGTATGGAAATTATGCCTGTACCAGCACCCATTTCCAATACTTTATCCGACCTTTTCAAAGCTGCAAAATCCGCTAATAGCACCGCATCTACACCAAAGCGAAAGCCTTCTTTTTTCTGTATTAAAAAATATCCATTTTGCAAATCATCCAAAGTTTCATCAGATTTTACTAGATTATCCAACACTCTACCTCCATAATAAACATTAGTAGATTATTGCGTCACATTTTTAGGTTTTAGGATTCAGAACTCAGAGCTCAGGAGGTTAGGGTAGGTCTTTGAAGCCTTTTTTAAAACACAGATTTTCACAGAATCTTTCACAGATTCACACTGATGGGAGATAAAAAATTATTCCGTGTAAATCAGTGCTAAATCTGTGTTAATCTGTGTTCTCCGTAACCTTGGACTATGTCGTATTCTTATAAAAAAAAGACCCACTGGTCTTTTTTTTATTATTATGGATTATTCCTGTACTGGAGCATCAACAGGACAAACGTTTGCGCATGCTCCACACTCAATACATTCATCAGGATTTATTACGTATTTGTCATCGCCCGCGCTTATGCAGCTAACAGGACATTCTGGCTCGCATGCTCCACAGCTTATGCAAGCATCTGTAATTTTATATGCCATCCCGGCCACCTCCTTAAAATCTCTTTTACTATTTTACCACTAAAACATGCTGTTGAAAACCCTGTAAATATATTAAAATTCTTGCTTAAATGTCATTATTCTTCTAAGAACTCCAGATCTTCAATATCTTCTACTTCAAGCTCGGGTTCTAAGTCCTTGCCGGGGATTATTTCCTTAACGTCATGCATTGAAAATTCCTTTATTATTTTCATATTATTTTCTATAGCATCCATCTTTACCTTAACTTTTTCATAAAGTACACTGGATTCTATGACCTCTCCCTTGCCTTCTGCAGTATCCACCAAAGCTCCAACTTTAGGAAGAGTCTTCCTAACCTCTTCATATACATCTTGCTCATATTTCAAACAGCACATAAGCCTTCCGCATATGCCGGATATTTTCGTTGGATTCAAGGATAGGCTCTGTTCTTTTGCCATCTTAATAGAAACAGGCTCAAACTCCCCTAGAAAGGTTGCGCAGCACAGACCTCTGCCACAAGGACCTATTCCTGAAAGCATCTTCGCCTCATCTCTTACTCCGATCTGCCTCAGCTCTATTCTCGTTTTAAATACTGCAGCCAGATCTTTTACCAATTCTCTAAAATCCACTCTGCCATCAGCAGTAAAATAAAAGATTATTTTATTATTATCAAAGGTATACTCCACATCTATAAGTTTCATGCCCAAATCATGGCTTTTTATCTTATCTAAGCAAATCCTAAAGGCTTCCCCTTCCTTTGACTTGTTTTCTTCATATTTCACACAATCTTCCACAGTGGCAACCCTTAGCACTTTCTTAAGAGGAGCCACAATATCTTCTTCGGAAACCTCTTTTATCCCTGCTACTGCATTGCCAAACTCGATACCCCTTATGGTCTCTACAATTACATTCTCTCCTTTATTTATAGCCAATCCATCAGGATCAAAATAATATATCTTTCCTGCTTTTTTAAACCGTACTCCTACTACCTTTATCATTACATACCTCCAAAATTCTTAAAAGCAAACTATCCACAGAGTTCTTCATATTTACATTAAAATCCATAGACCTTATTATTTGCTTTATCAAGTCTATTATATAAAACAAATTTTCTTCTCCAAAATTTTCACTATATCCCTTTATGATATTAGGGTTAATATCCTGATTGATTATATATTCAATATCCTCTACATCCTTAAGAATGAGTATATCCCTGAAGAAGCTCAAAAGAAACCTCAACAGCTTTGCTCCATCCTCCTTATTTTGAACTAAGCTTTCGCTAAGTCTGAATATTTCTTCTCTACTGCCTTCTTGAATTATCTCTAGCAGCTCTCCATATTCCTTGGGATGTTGCCTGAAATCCTTACTCTTAAGTATTTCTATTGCTCTTCCTATTATACCATCGGAATTTGCTATTGCAAACTCAATTTCATCAGCGTTCACAAACCCATGGTTGCTGAGAAATAATCGCATTTTTTCACCGTTAATTCTTAAAAAATTAAATACTTGGCAGCGGGATATGATGGTAGGCAAAAGAGAATTATAATTTTCTGTTAGCAAAATGAATATATTATTTTTCTCAGGCTCTTCCAGTGTTTTTAGAAATGCATCTTGGGATTCAGGGGTGAGCTTATCTCCGTTTTCTATAATAGTAACTCTAAAACTGCTTTCATAAGGTTTAATAGAAGTATCTCCTATAATATGCCTCACCTGATCAATTTTGATTGAATTTCCGGAAGGCTTAATATATATTATATCCGGATTGGATTTTGATATGGTTTTTTTGCATGAAGAACAAAGGTTGCAAGGCCTATATTTAATATCCCTGCAATTTATGGCTCTGGCGAAAATTTCTGCCACTGTTTTTTTCCCAGAGCCTGTAGGACCATTAAATATATAAGCATTAGCAACCATGTTCTCTCTTATAGCATTTTGGAGGCTTTGGATAAGAACTTCCTGACCTACTATGTCTTTAAAATCCATACCTTTCTTTACACTCTCCTATACTTTTTCAAAACGATCAATATCCAGCACGAAAATTGTTGCTCCCCCTACCATTACATCGATGGGATAGGGTATAAACACACTAGCAGATCCTGTCGGAGGTATAGGTGTTGTAAAGGTTTGCTTTCTGCTTTGACAAACCTCTTTAACGATGCTTATTACTTCTTCAACTCTCTTTTCGGGAACTCCCACCAACAATGTAGTATTCCCTTCCTTCAAAAACCCGCCTGTAGAAGCCAGCTTTGTTGTACTAAAACTATTTTGAACCAATCTTTCCACCAATTCTCCGGAGTCGTCATCCTGAACAACTGCAATTACCATTTTCATTGCCATATTTCTCATCTCCTTTTATTTAATTACTTTTATCTTTGTAAATTTTGGATCTGAAATGCCGTTGACCTTCATACCCATATTTATGCATCGAGATATATATTGGATTATATCCTTATCAATCTTCTCCCCCGGCATAATAACCGGTATACCAGGAGGATAAGGCACAATCATCTCAGCAGATATCCTTCCCTGACTCCTGTGTACGTCAATATCCTCTGTCTGGTGATATAAAGCTTCAAAAGGCGGCATTTCGCAAACAGGAGCAAAATTAGGCTGTCTTGCTTCATGATAAACGTTGTCTTCCTCAACGATCCATCGCTTAATATCTAATATAGCCTCCAAAAGCCTCATGTATGCAACTTCATCATCTGCTACAGTAGTTATAGCTACTACATTATTGATATCACTCATTTCCAGCTGAATATTGTATCTGTCCCTTAGAATTCCTTCGCCTTTTATGCCGCTTATTCCCCCTTTCCCTAAATGAATCGTTATTCTGGTTGGGTCAATATCATGTATACCATAAATCCCCTTCTTCTCAATTCCTAAACAATAAAAAGGAGTTCTAGCATTAATCTCGTTTCTTACTATATTGCTGTATTTTATGCATTCATCAAGAAGCATATGTCCTTGTTTTTCCATAATATATCTAGCTAAGTCCAAAGAAGCCAACATCACATGGGAAGGGCTTGTGGTTTGAACCAACTCCAAGAAAAACTTAAGCTTATCTATGTCAACACTGCCCTTCCTAATATGGAGCATTGAACTGCCCGTCATGGATGGCAGCGTCTTGTGGGTGCTTTGAGCAACCATATCAGCACCTGCTTTTATAGCTGATATGGGAAGTCCCGGATGAAATGTGAAATGAGAGCCGTGAGCTTCATCCACTAAAAGCAGCTTACCCCTATCATGTACAACTTTAGAGATTCCCTCTATATCAGAGCAAACCCCGTAATAGGTAGGGTTTGTAATTAAAACTGCCTTGGCATCAGGATGCTGCTCTAAAGCTTTTTCTACTGTATTTGCCTTGATTCCCATGGGTATACCCATACATATGTCAATCTCCGGCATTATGTATACAGGGTGAAGCTTTCCTAATATAGTTCCGCTTACAACGGATCTATGGGCATTTCTCGGTATCAATATCTTGTCTCCAGGCTTTGTAGCTGCCATTATCATAGCATATATGCCTGAAGTAGTACCATTAACTAGGAAAAATGTGTGGCCTGCGCCAAAAGCCTTGGCAGCAAGGTTTTGTGCCTCCATAATAGCACCTTGGGGGCTGTGAAGATTATCGATACCAGGTACCTCTGTGGTATCCATCTCAATAAGATTATCCAGCAAATATGACAATCCTAATCTTTCATATATCTTGCCCCTTTTATGACCCGGCATATGAAAAGGCAACACTTGGGATTTAGCATAGTCTTTTATTGACTTTAAAATCGGTATATCATCATAAATCATAATCTTGTCTCCAGTCTCTAGTCCCCGGTCTCTGGTCTCCAGACTTTAGGGGTTACTCAATCTCTTAGTTCTTAGCTCTATTATACATATATCTTCCCCCGTAATAAAGGATTTGATGGATATAAATTGATTATTTATTCTTTTTCGAATATAATTTGAATTAGAGAAGAAACAGTTAAAGGAGTGAGCATCATATGAAAAACGAAATTGATGAATATAAACATTATATTCTTAAAACTCTAGCTATACTATTAAAACTATTTACATACTCGCTAATATTTTTGACAACTATTTACACGGTTACACTGATATTCAAATATCTTTCTCCGTTTATCTTTGCAATCCTGATATCCTTCCTGATAAAGCCCATTGCAAAATTCCTTCAATCCATGAAGATTGGCAAGGGTTTTTCTATTGCAATATCTATAATATTGGTATATGGAGGACTTGCTTCTTTACTAGCTATAGCATTAACACGAGGTGTATCAGAGCTTGTTGATTTGGCTTACAGGCTTCCTATATATTCAAATGATGTCTACAATTTCTTCTCTAATTTATCGAAAGAAGCGCAGAATCTATATTTCCAGCTTCCGCCTGAAGTCACTACCTATGCCACTGAAGTAGCAAAAAGCATATTGGATAAACTAGGAATTTTGCTGAGCAATACGGCTAAATCTGCTATAAATACTCTTTATGCGTTACCCAAGTTTGGAATATTATTTCTAATAACCACGGTTGCAACCTTCTTTTTCTCAAAGGATTCGGAAAATATTGGAGATTTTTTGTTTAAACAATTCCCCCCTGTATGGAAAGAAAAATTAGTGAACTTCAAAAAGAATCTTTTAAATGCTCTTTTAGGATTTTTAAAAGCTCAGTTAATAATAATAAGTATAACTTTCATGGAATCCTTGATTGGTCTTAATATTATTGGAATAAAATATGCATTTATTATATCTATATTAGTGTCTCTTGTTGATATACTTCCTATTTTGGGTACCGGAAGTGTTTATGTCCCTTGGAGCATTACGTCAATAATATTAGGAAAATATAGATTAGGAATCTCGCTTCTTGTGTTGTATGCAATAATAGTAGTAGTAAGATATATGGTGGAACCTAAGGTAATGGGAAAGCAACTGGGAATTCATCCTCTAGTTGCTCTTATGTCCATGTATGTGGGCATAAAGCTCTTGGGCGTTGGTGGCGTAATACTAGGCCCTACAATAGTTGTGACTATTAAAGCTTCCCAAAATGCAGGAATCTTGCCAAAGTTTAAATAGGATATGTTTATATTTTAGTCTTCAAATATTGCTCCGGTATTAGCTGATGTTACCATCTTGCGGTAGCGCTTGAGGTATCCATCCGGTACAGGTTTTTCTAGAGGTATAAACTTTGATTTTCTCTCAGCTATAATTTCCTCATCCACTAAGAGTTCTATCTTATTATTTGGAATGTCAATACTGATGGTATCTCCTTCTTCTACAATGCCAATCAAGCCACCGGCAGCAGCCTCCGGCGATATATGCCCTATAGATGCGCCTCTGGATGCGCCTGAGAACCTACCGTCTGTAATCAATGCCACACTGTTATCCAGACCCATGCCCGCAATAGTCGATGTGGGCGCAAGCATCTCACGCATTCCAGGACCGCCCTTGGGTCCTTCATAGCGAATGACAATTACATCTCCTGCTACAACCTTGCCGACCATAAGCGCCTCAACGCATTCCTCTTCGCTATTGTACACTTTGGCAGGACCACTATGCACCATCATTTCAGGCAGCACAGCGCCTTTCTTTACTACAGCACCATCTGGAGCAAGGTTACCCCAAAGTATTGCTAGACCTCCATCGGGAGAGTATGCATTTTCTCTAGTTCTAATAACTGTGGAATCCTTCACCCAAGCATCTCCGATGTTCTCAGCAACTGTCTTACCTGTCACCGTCATGCAGCCGCTTCGGAGCAGACCGTATTCATCTAGTTCTTTTAGCACAGCGGAAAGGCCGCCAGCATGCCAAAGATCCACCAGACAATCTGAACCAGCTGGGCTTAGCTTGACTAAATGGGGTGTTGCCTTACTGATTTCATTTATGTCTTCCAGATTCATTTTGATCCCTGCAGCATGTGCGATAGCCGGAAGATGCAGCACAGTGTTGGACGAGCAACCTAGAGCCATATCTGCAGTGAGCGCGTTGTGCAGTGAATCAGGCGTTACTATATCCCTCGGACGAATATCCTTCTCCAAAAGCTCCATAATCTTCATGCCTGCTTCCTTGGCAAGACGTATGCGTGCAGCATGAACGGCAGGTATGGTCCCGTTGCCAGGCAGACCCATTCCGATTATCTCTGTCATGCAATTCATGGAGTTGGCGGTAAACATGCCTGCGCAGGAGCCGCAGCCCGGGCATGCATAATCCTCTATATCAGTAACCTGCTGCGGGGTCATCTTCTTTGCTCCTGCTGCTCCTACTGCCTCAAAAGCATTGGTAACTGTAAGTTTTTTGCCTTCCAGATAGCCTGGCATCATTGGACCGCCGCTTACAAATATGCTGGGTATATTGAGTCTCAATGCAGCCATCAGCATGCCCGGTACTATTTTGTCACAGTTTGTAATAAATACCAGAGCATCGAAGGGATGTGCCATTGCCATAATTTCCACCGAGTCAGCAATGTGCTCTCTGCTTATCAGAGAGTACTTCATACCCTCATGTCCCATGGCTATTCCATCACAAACTCCTATTGTAGGAAACTCAAAAGGAGTTCCTCCTGCCATCCTCACTCCTGCCTTGGCTGCTTCAGCGATATCATCCAGGTGAAGGTGCCCTGGGATTATGTCATTCTGTGCATTCACGATACCTATCATAGGCCGTCGCATCTCTTCATCCGTTAATCCCAGCGCCTTGAACAGGGATCTGTGCGGTATTCTTGTTATACCTGCCTTCATTTGATCACTTCTCATGAATTTTCCCCCTTTATTTATACTCTAATTATATTATTGAATTTTAGGCTTATTAAGCAGTTGTATGATGTCTAATCCACTTACGCTGGAATAATTATGGCGCATAAAGCATTATATATTATGTTGTATGATGACTCAATAAAATTTTATGCTTAAATTATAAAAATGTCAACATGTTTTAGAATATTTATGCGTGTCATACTACATCCTTTAATTTATTGCATTAAATACTGACATTTTGAAAATTATGTTGTATAATGTCTATATTGAATAGATGGAGGAAGATATAATGGCAAATGGTTTTACTCCTGTTTCCCAGATCATTGCAAATCAAATAAGCGACATGATTTTCCTGCAAAAAAAATATAAGCCAAACGAAAAGCTGCCCAATGAAAACAAACTTGCCGAAGAGCTGGGTGTAAGCCGCACCACCATCCGAGAAGCTGTTAAAACCTTGGTTGCCAATGGTGTGCTGACCATAGAGAGAGGCCGGGGCACATTTGTTACTTCAAACCCGGGAGCCCAGAACGATCCCTTTGGCATATCATATTTAGAGGATAAGAAGAAGCTGGTGCACAACTGGTTTGAAATGCGGCTGGTGCTGGAACCTGCCAATGTCCGTTTTGTAGTGGAGCGCGCAAGCGATGAGGAAATCAAATACATCGTAACATGCGAGCGAAAGGCTGCAGAGCTCATACTTGCAGGCAAACCCTATGCTGAAGCAGACCAGGACTTTCATGCGGCAATTGCAAAAGCCACTCACAACAGCGTTATCGAGCTCATGCTGCCGGCAATTGAGGCATCCATAAAGGACGCCATAAATACCGCAGTATATGTTGGAACCCACAATCTATCTTCAGAAAATGCCTTGACCAACCATCGTGCTATCGCTAATTTTATTGAGCAGCGCGATGCCGACGGTGCAGCTCTTGCCATGTACTATCACATCAAGAGAGGAATGACTGACATGGGTTGTGAGTATATAACAAAACCGTAACAAAATTTACATTTTGTTACGGTTTTAAATTTATTGATTAAATGGCTCCTCAAGTTGGACTCGAACCAACGACCCTGCGGTTAACAGCCGCATGCTCTACCGACTGAGCTATTGAGGAGTATAAGACCCGGCGACGACCTACTCTTCCAGGACCCTGCGGTCCAAGTACCATCGGCACTAGAGAGCTTAACTGCTGTGTTCGGCATGGGAACAGGTGTGGCCTCTCTGTTATTGTCACCGGATATGTTT
>JAQUTA010000057.1 GCA_028709965.1 Lutispora sp. | reverse complement strand
AGAAGGCGGAAGAACAGTAGGAGCAGGCGCAGTTGCTTCAATAATAGAATAAGTAAGGTGCAGGGACACACAGTGAAATCGGGGACATTCCCCAATAAGGAATACCCGCTTGCAGGGGTGTGTCCCCTTTCCTTATTTTCAGCGATGTGTCCCCGCACCTTGTTGCCCCATTCCTTATTTGTATTAAACAATGACAACAAGGCAATAATTTTAAATATAATGAGAAATTAAGGACAAAATATTGACATGAGGGTTAAATTATGATAGATTTTTAAGGTAGCCCAAAATGTGCTATATTGCTTTTCTTATACTGCAAAGATATTAATGCCTTAGTGTTGGGAGGTGCCATGATGAGAGTAAAAATAACCCTAGCATGCAGCGAATGCAAACAGAGAAATTATAATAACATGAAGAACAAAAAAAATGATCCTGACAGACTAGAAATGAGCAAATACTGCAAATTTTGCAGAAAACATACTTCTCATAAAGAAACAAAATAGGCTGTAAAGGAAGTGAAAAAATGACAGATACAGCTAAGAAGTTTAGCATGAAAAAGTACTTTAAAGAGACAAAGGCTGAAATGAAAAAAGTAAGCTGGCCAAGCAGAAAAGAAGTTTTGCAGCATACGGAAGTAGTTTTGGCTTCGATAGTTATTATGGGATTAGCATTATGGACTGTTGACTTGATTTTCGCTAAGATGCTAGATATATTCCTAATGAAATAGTAAAAAAGGAGGAAAGACCATCGTGCACGTTGCGGGGTCTGCTTACTGATGGATGATAGAGGCAAGTGGTATGTGGTTCATACTTATTCCGGTTACGAGAATAAGGTTAAGGCCAATATAGAAAAAATCGTTGAGAATAGAAATATGCAGGATGTAATCTTTGAGGTAAAAGTGCCTGTTGAAGAGCAAATAGAGATAAAAAATGGGAAAAAGAAAGTCATTCAAAAAAAGATTTTTCCTGGATATGTTATTATTAAAATGATGATGACCGATGAATCATGGTATGTTGTCAGAAACACTAGGGGTGTAACAGGTTTTGTAGGACCTGGATCTAAGCCCGTGCCTCTCACCGATATGGAAGTTAAATCTTTGGGTGTTGAAAAGATTCCAGTTAAGCTTGATGCCAAGGTTGGTGACAGTGTTAAGGTTATTTCCGGACCTTTTGAGAACTTTGTAGGAGCTATATTAGAAATCAATAACGAAAAGCAAAAGGTAAAAGTTCTGGTTTCCATGTTTGGAAGAGAGACTCCTGTGGAGTTGGAATTCATTCAAATTGAAACCTTAAAGTAGATATACTTAATATATAGATATATCCATGAGAGGAGGTGCAACAATGGCAAAAAAGGTTACTGCATTGGTAAAGCTACAGGTTCCTGCAGGAAAAGCTACGCCTGCCCCACCGATAGGTCCTGCTTTAGGTCAGCATGGTGTTAACATAATGGGCTTTTGTAAGGAATTTAATGAGAAAACCGCAAAACAAGCGGGACTCATAATACCTGTTGTTATTACTGTATACCAGGATAGATCCTTTACTTTTATTACGAAGACTCCTCCTGCGGCAGTCTTAATAAAGAAAGCAGTCGGAATTGAGAGTGGTTCAGGAATACCTAATAAGAACAAGGTAGCAAAGATATCCAAGGCAAAAATTAGAGAGATTGCTGAGCTTAAAATGCCTGATCTCAATGCGGGCAGCATAGAAACTGCAATGAGTATGGTAGCAGGCACAGCAAGGAGCATGGGAGTAGTTGTAGAAGACTAAAATAGTGGGAGGAAATGAATTTTCCGCTTACCACAAGGAGGAAACAAAATGTTTAGAGGAAAGAAATATCAAGAAAGCTTAAAGCTCATTGAGCCAGGTAAGCTTTATGATCCTAAAGAAGCAATAGAATTGGTCCAAAAAACAGCAAAGGCAAAATTTGATGAATCTATAGAGATTCATATAAAGCTTGGCGTTGACCCAAGACATGCTGACCAGCAGGTTAGAGGCGTTGTTGTGTTGCCCCATGGAACAGGTAAGACTCTTAGAGTTTTAGTATTCGCAAAGGGTGATAAGGCTAAGGAAGCTGAGGCAGCAGGAGCTGACTTTTTTGGAGCAGAAGAACTGGTTGCAAAGATACAAACTGAAAATTGGTTTGATTATGATGTTGTAGTTGCTACTCCTGATATGATGGGTGTAGTTGGCAGACTAGGTAAAGTACTTGGACCAAAAGGCTTAATGCCTAACCCAAAATCCGGCACAGTAACTTTTGATATAACAAGAGCTATTTCAGATATCAAAGCCGGTAAGGTTGAATATAGAGTTGACAAGACCAGTATTGTTCACGTTGCCATAGGAAAAGCATCCTTTGGTGCTGACAAACTGGCTGAAAACTTCAAGACCTTAATGGAAGCCGTTGTAAAGGCAAAACCTGCGGCTGCAAAAGGAACATATTTGAAGAGTGTCACAATGA
Source organism: Lutispora sp. (assembly GCA_028709965.1). GTDB lineage: Bacteria > Bacillota > Clostridia > Lutisporales > Lutisporaceae > Lutispora. Next base: position 12,031 of record JAQUTA010000057.1, on the reverse strand, counting down.
CCAGCACTATGGGACCTGGAATCAAAGTGAACCCTCTCCGTGTTATTGAATAATAACACATACTAAAATTGAACACATTACCGTAGATAGTAGGTGCTGTTTGCTTAATTTCCTACCGAGGTTTCAATCATAAATTTATTTATGACCTCTCTTGTCTACGGAGAGGTCTTTTGTATATTGAACGATACTTCATTCAGTGCTCAAAAGGCCAATAATCTCAACATGAGGAGGTGTAGATATGTCAAAAAATCTAGAACTTAAACAGCAAGTGGTTAATGAAGTAAAGGAAAAACTTCAAAAATCTAATTCAATACTGCTAGTCGATTATAAAGGGATAAATGTTGCGGATGTAACTGAATTGAGAAAGAGATTTAGAGAAGCTGGAGTGGATTATAAGGTTTACAAGAATACATTGTTTAAAAGAGCAGCTCATGAATTAGGAATAGAGGAATTCAATGAATACTTGGAAGGCACTATAGGATATGTATTCGGATATGATGATGTTGTGGCTCCTGCCAAAACAATCAATCAATTCCAAAAAGATAATCCCAAAACACCTATATCGGTTAAGGCAGGTTTAGTTGAAAAAAGCTTCATGGATGCAAAATCAGTAAAAGCACTTGGAGATTTACCATCAAGAGAAACCCTCATTGCTATGTTGCTTGGTGCATTACAAGGCTCAGTTAGAAATCTTGCATACATGTTAAATTCTATAAAAGAAAAAAAAGAAGCGGAAGCTTAATATTTAGGAGGTAAATAAAATGGCAAGTGAAAAAACTTTAAAGTTTATTGAAGAAATAAAGAATATGACGGTATTAGAATTAGCAGAATTAGTTAAAGCTATTGAAGAGGAGTTCGGCGTAACAGCAGCAGCTCCAGTAGCAGCAGCAGCTGGTCCTGCAGCAGCAGCAGTAGTTGAAGAGCAGACTGAATTTGACGTAATATTGACAGCTGCAGGTGCAGAAAAGATTAAGGTTATCAAAGTAGTAAGAGAATTGACAGGTCTTGGACTAAAAGAAGCAAAGGATCTTGTTGACGGAGCTCCAAAGGCAGTTAAAGAAGGCGTAAGCAAGCAAGAAGCAGACGAGATTAAAGCAAAGTTCGACGCAGTAGGTGCTACTATAGAAATAAAATAAGAAAGGGCCGCATAAATTGCGGCTCTTTTACCCTCTATAATATTCCTATTTAAATTCCCTTTCAAAGCTGCAACAATCTAAAAAACAGTAAGTTTTTCATAAAAAGCTATATTTCCCGGGGAATATCGACAAAATATAATAAATTGGATAGAAAATTTATAAAAGTAAATCTTGGCTTATTGACAGTCAATAGATGGTATGTTAATATTATATATTGCATTGGTGTAAGAAATTACTAAATCTAAGCATATAGCTGTATAAGATTGACTAAAAAAGGCAACATTAAAATAGCTATGCTAAAATTTGCAGTTAACCAAAAGCGGTTATGGTCGGAGAGCTTTTGGCTATTTTACTTTATTTATTATTAAGGGGTGAGTGACTTATGGTACATCCAATCTCTGTTGGGAAAAATCAGAGAATGAGCTACTCAAACATTGATGAAGTTATGGATATGCCGAATCTTATTGAAGTCCAGAAAAATTCCTATAACTGGTTTCTGGAAGAAGGTTTGAGGGAGGTTTTTAACGATGTATCTCCCATAACAGATTATACTGGGAATCTAATATTGGAGTTTGTTGACTATTCTTTGGATGGTAAGCCCAAATATGGTGTTGAAGAGTGTAAAGAAAGAGATGTTACATACTCTGCTCCACTGAAGGTTAAAATCAGACTTGCCAATAAATCTACCAACGAGGTAAAAGAACAAGAAGTTTTCATGGGAGATTTCCCACTGATGACAGATCAGGGGACATTCATAATCAATGGAGCTGAAAGAGTAATAGTAAGCCAATTGGTTAGGTCGCCTGGTGTTTATTATGATGAGGCAATAGATAAGTCTGGAAAGAGATTGCATTCGGCAACGGTTATTCCAAATAGAGGGGCCTGGTTGGAATATGAGACGGATTCTAATGATGTTTTATGGGTAAGGATAGATAGAACCAGGAAAATCCCTATTACAGTGCTTCTGAAAGCTCTTGGCTATGGTACTGATCAACAGATTGAAAATGTACTTGGTGAGGACGAAAGAATAAAAGCTACACTTCTAAAAGATACTACTAAAAATTCAGAGGAAGGCCTAATTGAAGTGTACAAGCGGCTGAGGCCGGGAGAACCCCCAACTGTTGAAAGTGCAAAATCTCTCTTAGAATCCTTATTTTTTGATTCAAAAAGATATGACCTAGCTAAGGTAGGGAGATATAAATTTAATAAAAAACTTTGTTTGGCATCGAGATTAAGCGGTCAGAAATTAGAAAGAGATATTACTAATCCTAATACCGGTGAAATTTTGGCCGAAGCCGGAGAAAAAATTACCAGGGATACAGCTCAACTCATACAAAATGCAGGAGTCAATGAAGCTTTTATATTGTCTGAAGGCAGGACAGTAAAGATTTTTGGTAATAATGTTGTGGATATAAATAAATACTTGCCTTTTGATGTTTCTGATTTAAATATCAAGGAAATGGCTAATTTAAGCATTTTGAAAGAGATACTCAGCAAGTATGATTCTGAAGCAGATATAAAAGAAGAAATCAAAAAAAGAATCAATGACCTTATTCCAAAACATATTGTCATTGATGATATTATGGCTTCTGTAAACTACAATATTAACATAATTTACAATGTTGGAAATGTTGATGATATTGATCACCTAGGTAATAGAAGGCTCAGATCTGTTGGAGAGCTTATGCAGAATCAGTTTAGGATTGGTCTATCAAGAATGGAAAGAGTTGTTAAAGAGAGAATGACCATACAAGATATTGATGTGGTAACTCCTCAACAGCTTATAAACATAAGACCTGTTGCTGCATCCATCAAAGAATTCTTTGGAAGCAGCCAATTATCGCAGTTTATGGATCAGACAAACCCACTGGCAGAGCTTACCCACAAAAGAAGGCTGTCTGCTTTGGGACCTGGAGGTTTATCTAGAGAAAGAGCGGGATTTGAAGTCAGAGACGTGCATCATTCTCATTACAGTAGAATGTGTCCTATAGAAACTCCAGAAGGACCTAACATAGGTCTTATAGGTAGTCTGAGCACCTATGCCAGAATAAATGAGTATGGTTTCATTGAGGCTCCATACAGAGTTGTTAAGACAAATGAGAATGGGGAAAAAATTGTAACAAATGAAATCGTATATGTAACTGCAGATGTAGAAGATGATTATATAGTTGCACAGGCTAATGAGCCTTTGGATGCGGAAGGGAGATTTATAGACAAGAAGGTTACTGCAAGAGTAAGGAATGAGGTAGTGGTAGTGCCTGTATCAGAGGTTGAGTATATGGACGTATCGCCCAAGCAGGTAGTGTCCGTAGCTACAGCTATGATACCCTTCCTTGAAAATGATGATGCTAACCGTGCCCTTATGGGTTCCAACATGCAGCGTCAGGCGGTTCCACTTATCAAACCAGAATCTCCCATAGTGGGAACAGGAATGGAATATAAGGCAGCTATTGATTCTGGAGTTGTAATACTGGCTAAAAATAGCGGAGTTGTTGAGAAAGTAAGCTCAAATGAAATAATAATTAGAAATGAAGATGGCGGTCGGGATAGATATAAGCTTCTTAAGTTCCTAAGATCAAATCAAGGCACTTGTATTAATCAGAGACCTTTTGTAAAAAGAGGGGAAATAGTAAAAAAAGGTCAGGTAATTGGTGACGGTCCTTCTACAGATTATGGCGAAATTGGTCTTGGAAGAAATGTGCTCATTGGATTCATGACTTGGGAAGGCTATAACTATGAGGACGCAATACTAATTAGCGAGAAGCTAGTTAAAGAAGATGTATTTACATCCATTCATATAGAAGAATATGAAGCAGAAGCTCGTGATACCAAATTAGGACCTGAAGAAATAACAAGGGATATACCTAATGTGGGCGAGGAAGCATTAAAGGACTTAGATGAGAGAGGCATAATAAGAATAGGGGCTGAAGTCAGGACCGGAGATATATTAGTTGGCAAGGTGACACCAAAGGGTGAAACGGAGCTTACGGCGGAAGAAAGACTATTAAGAGCCATATTCGGAGAAAAAGCCAGAGAAGTAAGAGATACTTCTCTCAGGGTTCCCCATGGTGAAGCAGGCATAATTGTCGACGTAAAGGTATTTACAAGAGAAAACGGCGATGAACTTCCTCCAGGCGTAAATCAACTTGTAAGGGTTTATATAGCTCAAAAAAGAAAGATTTCAGTTGGAGATAAGATGGCTGGAAGACATGGAAACAAGGGTGTTATTTCTAGAATCCTTCCTGAAGAGGATATGCCATTTTTGCCTAATGGAAAACCTTTGGAAATTGTGTTAAATCCTTTGGGTGTGCCCTCACGTATGAACATAGGTCAGGTGCTGGAAGTCCATCTTGGTTTAGCTGCCAAAGCCCTGGGCTGGAAAATAGCTACTCCTGTATTTGATGGTGCCAATGAAAACGATATAATGGATACTTTAGAAATGGCTAACAAGTTTATTCAAATAAGAAAGCAACTCAGCTGTATCAGAGAAAAAATTGCTTATTCAGAAAATGAAGAGCAAAATGATGTCAATATAGTTGAAAACATTGAAATAATCCGTGAATATTTGGAGGATCCTGTATTCTCATTGGATAAAAAACTAGCTGGCATTAAAGAAAATATTAAAAATACTGATTTGTATAACATAGAGGATTTGGAAAAGCTATTAAGTAATTTTGTTGATAGTCCTCTTGTAGACGTGAACCTTGATAGAACAGGAAAGATTAAACTGAGAGACGGCAGGACAGGTGAGTACTTTGACAGGGATGTTACTATAGGATATATGTATATACTTAAGCTGCTTCACTTGGTAGATGATAAAATTCATGCCAGATCAACAGGACCTTACTCCTTAGTAACACAGCAGCCTCTTGGAGGAAAAGCGCAGTTCGGGGGTCAGAGATTTGGTGAGATGGAAGTTTGGGCTCTGGAGGCCTACGGAGCAGCCCATACCTTGCAGGAAATTCTCACGGTGAAATCCGATGATGTGGTAGGCAGGGTTAAGACTTATGAGGCAATAGTCAAAGGAGAGAATATACCTGAGCCGGGAGTGCCCGAATCCTTTAAGGTTTTGATCAAGGAGCTTCAGAGTCTCGCATTAGATGTGAAGGTCTTATCTGAAGAAAATGAAGAAATAGCAATAAAAGAATCTGTGGAAGATGACATAGAAGACCTTAGCAATGAAATGGAAACTCGAGAAGATGTGGACCTTTCAAGTATTCAATATAAAGGTGTACCTGAAGAAGAAAAAGGAAGTCTATATGATGACTACGATGAGGATGCAGAAGAGGAAGAATTTGAGATAGATCTGGATATAGATGATCTTATTAAAGAAGAGACCAAAGAAGGCGAAGATGAAGAGGTAGATTATTAATGGAAGGGAGAGAAGAGCCCTTGTTGGAATTAAACAACTTCGAAGCATTAAAAATTGGTTTGGCATCCCCGGAGAAGATTAGGGAATGGTCAAAAGGAGAAGTAAAAAAACCGGAAACTATTAACTACAGAACTTTGAAGCCGGAAAAGGAAGGTTTATTCTGCGAAAGAATATTCGGTCCTACCAAAGATTGGGAATGCCATTGCGGCAAATACAAAAGAATCAGATATAAGGGCATTATTTGCGACAGATGCGGTGTCGAAGTTACCAAGGCAAAGGTAAGAAGAGAGAGGATGGGCCATATAGAATTGGCTGCTCCCGTATCACATATTTGGTACTTTAAAGGAATACCCAGCCGTATGGGTTTGCTATTGGATATGTCGCCAAGGGCCTTGGAAAAGGTACTGTATTTTGCCTCCTACATTGTAATTGATGCAGGAGATACAGGCCTATCAGTAAAGCAGATACTCAACGAAAAAGAATTTAGAGAAGCCATTGAGAAGCATGGCACTAGATTTAAAGCAGGTATGGGTGCTGAAGCCGTAAAGGAGCTTCTTACTGATTTAGATTTAGATCAGATGTCAAAAGAGTTGAGACATGATTTAAAAGAAAGCTCGGGTCAAAAAAAGCTTAGGGCTGTGAGAAGGCTTGAAGTTGTAGAAGCCTTCAGAAAGTCAGGCAATAAACCGGAGTGGATGATATTGGATGTTATTCCTGTAATACCACCGGATTTAAGGCCTATGGTGCAACTCGATGGTGGAAGATTTGCCACTTCAGATTTGAATGATTTATATAGAAGAGTAATAAACAGAAACAATAGATTAAAAAGGTTACTAGATCTTGGAGCTCCTGATATTATTGTTAGAAATGAAAAAAGGATGCTTCAGGAAGCTGTTGATGCATTGATTGATAACGGCAGACGTGGAAGACCTGTTACAGGTCCAGGCAATAGACCTCTTAAATCTTTGAGCGATATGCTCAAAGGCAAGCAGGGAAGATTTAGACAAAACTTGTTAGGTAAGCGTGTTGACTATTCGGGACGTTCAGTTATAGTAGTAGGTCCATCCCTTAAGCTATATCAGTGTGGTCTTCCAAAAGAGATGGCACTTGAGCTTTTCAAGCCTTTTGTAATGAAAAAGCTTGTAAAAGATGGTCTTGCTCACAACATCAAGAGTGCAAAGCGCATGGTTGAAAGAGTTAAAACAGAGGTATGGGATGTGCTAGAAGAGGTTATCAAAGAACATCCGGTACTATTAAACCGTGCACCAACTCTTCATAGATTGGGAATACAAGCTTTTGAACCGGTTTTGGTTGAGGGTAGAGCTCTTAAGCTTCATCCTTTAGTATGTACTGCATACAATGCTGACTTTGATGGAGACCAAATGGCAGTTCACGTTCCTTTATCTGTAGAGGCTCAAGCTGAAGCAAGATTCTTAATGCTATCAGCTAATAACATTCTGGCTCCCAAAGACGGGAGACCTGTAGTCAGCCCCACTCAGGACATGGTAATGGGCATATATTATTTGACAATACATGTCCCGGGCGAAAAAGGAGAAGGAAAAATATTTTCTAATCTGGATGAGATGGTTATGGCTTATCAATTAGGGGAAGTTGAACTCCATGCTATGGTAAAGGTTAAGCTAACCAGAAATGTGAATGGAGAGACCAAATCCAAACTTCTGGAGAATACGGTGGGACGCTTCATATTCAATGACTCCATGCCTCAAGATGTAGGTTTTGTGGATAGAACAGTAGCAGGAAACGAGTTCATACTTGAATATAATCCAAAAGATAAGGAAGGTAATCTCATACCAGTAGATAAAAAGATGTTGGGTAAAATGGTTGATAAGTGCTATAGAAAGCATGGTTCTGCGAAGACAGCTGTAGTATTAGATGAAATAAAAGCCTTTGGCTTCCATTATGCTACTAAGGGAGCTATCACAATAGGAGTAAGTGATATAGATATACCTGAAGCAAAGAAAAGATTGCTCTCCGAAGCAGATGCAAAGGTAGATAATATAGAAAAGATGTATAGGAGAGGCCTTATATCTAATGAAGAAAGATATGAACAGGTAATCGAAACTTGGAAAAATACCAAGGAAGAGGTCACCACGGCCTTGATGAATAACCTTGATAGGCTAAACCCCGTATTTATGATGGCAAACTCCGGAGCAAGAGGTAGTGTAAATCAGATAAGCCAGTTGGCAGGCATGAGGGGTCTTATGGCAGATACATCGGGAAGAATAATAGAAATACCCATAAAAGCAAACTTCCGTGAAGGTCTTAATGTATTGGAATTCTTTACTTCCACCCATGGAGCTAGAAAGGGCTTAGCGGATACTGCGCTTAGGACCGCTGACTCAGGATATCTAACGAGGCGACTTGTTGATGTAAGCCAAGATGTAATTATAAGGGAAGATGATTGCGGAACAGAGGAAGGTCTTTGGGTTATTGAGATAAAAGATGGCAGTGAAATAATAGAAAATCTGGAAGACAGACTTGCCGGAAGATATACAATGCAAGATGTAATTCATCCACAGACCGGTGAAGTGCTGGTTAAAAAGGATGTTATTATAACAGATGATATGGCTTCAAAGATAGTTAGGGCAGGGATCAAAAAGGTTTATATACGTTCAGTATTGACCTGCCATGCCAGACATGGTATTTGTGGCAAATGCTATGGTATGAACTTAGCTACTGGAGATTCGGTAAATATTGGTGAAGCAGTTGGAATAATAGCAGCTCAATCCATAGGGGAGCCCGGTACTCAGCTTACCATGAGAACCTTCCACACCGGCGGAGTTGCAGGAGATGACATAACCCAAGGTCTTCCAAGAGTTGAGGAACTATTTGAAGCGAGAAAACCTAAAGGTCTTGCAACTATATCGGAAGTACCTGGTGTAGTGAAAGTAAATGATTCAAACAAGAAAAAGAAGGAAGTAATAGTTATAGGAGATGACGGTGACACAAAGACCTATCCAATACCCTATGGTTCAAGACTTAAGGTCTATGATGGGGATAGGATTGAAGCCGGTGATGAGATAACAGAAGGTTCTGTAAATCCTCATGATATTCTGAAGATAAAAGGTATGGGAGGAGTTCAATCCTACCTGCTGCAGGAGGTTCAGAGAGTTTATAGGCTGCAGGGTGTTGATATAGCTGATAAGCATATTGAAGTAATAGTAAGACAGATGCTTAGAAAAGTAAAAATTGACGATGCCGGAGACACTGATCTGTTACCTGGAGGCTTGTTTGATATATTTAAATTTGATGAAGAGAATGAAGCCATTGCAAAAGAAGGTGGAGAAAAGGCAACGGGCAAGAGAACACTTTTGGGTATTACCAAAGCATCTTTGGCTACCGATTCCTTCTTGTCTGCAGCATCTTTCCAAGAGACTACTAGAGTGCTGACAGAAGCAGCTATTAAGGGGAAGATAGATCCACTTATCGGCCTTAAGGAAAATGTGATAATAGGAAAGCTCATACCAGCAGGAACAGGCATGAAAAGATATAAGGACGCCAATGTAAAGCTTCCTGAACAAAATATTGAAGAACAAAAAAATATTTAGTATTGACAAAAAAATAATGCTAATGCTAAAATTAGAAAGTGTGTAAAAAGCCATATTCTTTTTAATGATGAGGAGGCTATAGTATTATGGAAAAATTAAAGTCCTCTAAGAAAAGGATAATTGGATTAAAGCAAACCATAAAAGCTATAAAAACTGACAGAATAAACATTGTTTATGTTGCAAATGACGCAGAAGAAAATATAAAAAATAGTATATTGGAAGTATGCAGGGGAAAAGATATTCAAATTGTCTTCATTGATACAATGAAGAAGCTTGGAGAAGCATGCGGCATTGAAGTTAATGCTTCTTGCGCATCGCTATTAAAAGACTAAAATAAACCCCTTCAATCGAAGGGGTTTATTTTATATAAAACCAAAAAATTTAAAGGAGGTGTATTTGATGCCTACCATAAACCAGTTGGTTAGAAAGGGCAGACAGCAAGTAACTTACAAATCCAATTCACCGGCACTTGTAGAGTGTCCACAGAAGAGGGGCGTATGCACTGTAGTTAAGACAACTACTCCAAAGAAGCCTAACTCTGCTTTAAGAAAGATTGCCAGAGTAAGACTTACAAATGGAATAGAAGTATCAGGCTATATACCTGGTATAGGTCATAACCTTCAGGAGCACTCTGTTGTGCTGATAAGAGGAGGCAGAGTTAAGGATTTACCTGGCGTAAGATATCATATTGTCAGGGGAACATTAGATGCTGCCGGAGTTGCCAACAGAAAACAAAGCAGATCTAAATACGGAGCAAAACGACCCAAGAAATAATATTGTGCGGATATTATATCACAGCCAAGCTGTGTAGATATATATTTTGCGCACAACGGCATCATGTTTTGAAACAATGCCGAGTACCGATGAATAATTAAATGTTAAGGAGGGAAGCAAAGTGCCAAGAAAAGGATTTATTCCAAAAAGAGACGTTTTACCTGATCCTTTGTATAATGACAAGGTAGTTTCTAAGCTTATCAACAATATAATGTTAGACGGCAAAAAAGGTGCAGCTGAGAAAATTATATACGAGGCTTTTGAAATAATAAAAAACAAGACAGGTAAGGATCCGTTAGAAGTATTTGAAACAGCTATGAACAACATAATGCCTGTTTTGGAAGTTAAAGCCAGGAGAATAGGTGGAGCTACTTATCAGGTGCCTATCGAAGTAAGAACTGACAGACGACAAGCATTAGGAATGAGATGGCTAGTTGACTACTCCAGAAAAAGAGGAGAAAGAACTATGAAAGAAAGATTGGCAGGAGAAATAATGGATGCTGCCAATAACGTTGGATCTAGTGTTAAAAAGAGAGAAGACACTCATAAGATGGCTGAAGCAAACAAGGCTTTTGCGCATTATAGGTGGTAATAAGTTTTTATGCCACATGTGTAATGTTGAAGCATTTGGGGAACATTAACAGTATTCTTAGTTCAGATGGAGCCAGAGCTCCGGCTGAACTTTAGAAGACGTTATCCAGGGGCTTAGCAACACTTATCCCCATTCTACATGGGGTTTTAGTGTTGGTTAGCCATCGGATATAAGTGATTCTTGCTATAGGGAGGAGGATTTAAGTGCCTAGGCAATTTTCGTTAGAAAAGACTAGAAACATAGGAATAATGGCCCACATAGATGCAGGCAAGACCACAACCACAGAGAGAATTTTGTACTACACAGGAAGAACTCATAAGGTTGGGGAGACTCATGAAGGTGCCGCTACTATGGATTGGATGGAGCAGGAGCAGGAAAGAGGAATAACAATAACTTCTGCAGCTACTACTGCTCAGTGGAAGGGTCATAGAGTTAACATTATAGATACGCCGGGGCACGTGGACTTTACTGTTGAGGTAGAAAGGTCACTGCGTGTTCTCGATGGTTCAGTTGCTGTGTTCTGTGCAAAAGGTGGCGTTGAACCTCAATCTGAGACTGTTTGGCGTCAGGCAGATAAATATAATGTACCCAGGCTTGCTTATATAAACAAAATGGATATCATGGGTGCTGATTTCTTCAGAGTTGTAGAAATGATGAAGGATAGGCTTAAGACCAATGCTGTAGCAATACAAATCCCCATTGGGAAGGAAGATACCTTTGTAGGTATCATTGATCTTGTAACCATGAAGGCAGAGATATATAAGGATGACATGGGTAAAGAAATTGAAGAAACCGAAATACCTGAAGATTTAATAGAAGTTTGTAAAGAGTATAGAGACAAGATGATTGAAGCAGCATCGGATAATGATGAAGAGCTGATGCTGAAATATCTTGAAGGCGAAGAAATAACAGAAGAGGAAATAAAAGCTGCCATAAGAAAAGGAACATTAGCAGTTAAAATGACCCCAGTTGTTTGCGGCTCATCCTACAAGAACAAAGGAGTGCAATGGGTTTTAGATGCGGTTATAGACTATTTACCCTCTCCTTTGGATATTCCTGCTATTGAAGGTATAGTTGTTGATAGTGATGAAAAAATAGTTCGTCATGCAGATGATAATGAACCTTTCTCAGCTTTGGCCTTTAAGATTGCGGTTGATCCTTATGTAGGGAAACTGGCTTTCTTTAGAGTATACTCAGGAAAGATAGAAGCAGGTTCCTATTTGTATAATTCAACCAAAGGCAAAAGAGAAAGAATTGGAAGAATAGTACTGATGCATGCAAATCACAGGGAAGAGGTAAAAGTAGCATATACCGGTGATATTGCAGCTGCAGTTGGCCTTAAAGATACAACTACCGGTGATACTCTTTGCCTTGAGAATTCACCTGTCATATTGGAAGCAATGCAATTCCCCGAACCTGTTATTAATGTTGCAATTGAACCTAAGACAAAAGCAGGTCAGGATAAAATGGGAATAGCATTAGCCAAACTGGCTGAAGAAGACCCGACCTTTAGAGCTTACACAGATGACGAGACAGGTCAAACAATAATAGCCGGAATGGGAGAACTACATCTCGAAATAATAGTTGA
>JAQUTA010000056.1 GCA_028709965.1 Lutispora sp. | reverse complement strand
CCAAGATGAGCTCCCTGCTTATATTAAAAATGTCCTGTCCAAAGTGGAAAATATGAGACCTTTATATATGGTATCTCTAGAAGGTTATTTTAAGAATTGTTGCTAGATTTGAATACTTACAAAATTTAGCTTGAAAAATTTACACACTTACCTGATAATAGTGATAAGTACGTAGAATAGGGGGAAATATTACTTATGGCGAAAATAAAGATCACCGAGACTTCATTGAGAGATGGACATCAATCTTTGATAGCTACTAGAATGAAAACAGATGAGATGCTACCTATTATGGAAATGATGGATAAAGTAGGCTATCATTCTTTGGAAATGTGGGGGGGAGCTACTTTTGATTCCTGCCTAAGATTTTTGGATGAGGATCCTTGGGAAAGGTTAAGAAAAATAAAATCTAAACTAAATCAAACCAAATTGCAAATGTTGTTAAGAGGACAAAATATTTTGGGATATAAAAATTATCCAGATGATGTTTTAATAGAATTTGTAAAGCGTTCTTTGGGTAATGGTATAGATATTATCAGAGTATTTGATGCATTGAATGATTTGAGAAATATTGAGAAAGCAATTGAAACTACCAAAAAATATGGCGGCCACGCACAAGGAACTGTTGTATATACAATCAGCCCGGTTCATAATATTGAACTATATGTTTCTCTTGCAAAACAGGTTCAAGCTATGGGCGCAGATTCTCTATGTATAAAAGATATGTCGGGCATACTTACACCATATATGGCCTATGATTTGGTAAAGGAATTAAAGCGCAATATAAAAATTCCTATACAGCTTCATAGCCATTATACAAGTGGAATGGCTTCTATGGCATATATGAAAGCTATTGAAGCAGGTGTAGATGTAATCGATACTGCAATCTCTCCCTTTGGCTTAGGAACGTCCCAACCTGCTACTGAGCCTATGGTAGCCGCATTAAAAAATACAAAATATGATACAGGGTTAGATCTAAATATACTCAGTGAAATTGCTGAATACTTTAAGGGTATAAGGGAAAAGTATATGGCTGAAGGAATCTTGAATCCCAGTGTATTTAATGTGGATACCAGAGTTTTGTCTTATCAGATACCTGGGGGTATGATGAGTAACTTATTATCGCAGCTGGCAGCTCAGAATGCTAGTGATAAATTTGAAGAGGTTTTGGTGGAATTGCCTCGTGTAAGAGAGGATTTGGGCTATCCTCCACTGGTAACGCCTACAAGCCAAATTGTAGGGACTCAGGCGGTGTTTAATGTAGTGCTTGGAGAAAGATACAAGATGATACCTTCAGAAATAAAAGCTTATGTTAAAGGCCAATATGGTAAACCCGTGGTGCCAATTTCTGAGGAAATTCAAAAGAAAATTATAGGTGATGAAGAAGTAATAACAGTGAGACCAGCTGATTTATTACCTCCTCAACTAGAAATCTATAAAAAGGAGATAAAAGAGTTTTATGAGCAAGAGGAAGATGTCCTAAGTTATGCTCTTTTCCCTCAGGTTGCATTGAAGTTCTTCAATCTTAGGAAAGCTAAAAAATATAGAATCGACAGTGAACTTGTCAATAATAGCGATATGACACATCCCGTATAGCAATTAAGCCCCTGACATCAGGGGCTTAACATTTATCATGAAGAAATATTTTTATATTTTCACTATCGCATATTTTAATTACTTTTACTTTTGAGTTGTTTATAATTCTTTTACCACATTTTAGACATATATAATTACTTTTATATATAACATCATAATAAATTTTTGTAGGCAGAAAACCATACCTTGCCCAACTTTTCCAACCTGTTTTACAATATTTTGCTCTATTTTCATAATCTGCATAAACCCATTTTAACAGTCTTTTTAAATGAAAAGGATATTTGGTATATATAATAAAATCTCTTGGCAAGCCTAAAGCAATTGAATATTCTTCAAAGGTTTTTTCAATAAGAGACTGAAGTGGATCAAGAATTCTGGTTCCTTCGTACCTATAGTTTATACTTTTTAGGTATTCTCTAGCATCTTCGAACATATAGCCTTGACATATTTCTATATTTTCAGTATTGATGACCTTTAATTCTTCTAAAGCATTTTTTACTATTTGTGTAGTATAATATAAATATGATTTACTCTTGAAATTATTTTTATTATATAAAATCGGCGGTATAATTTCATAATAATATTCACCTGTTTCGCAGCGGAGAGTTCCTATACATGTTCCACCAATTAAACTACCGCTTCCCGCGTCATCTATTTGTATCATTATTTCACCTGCAATTCAACAATCTGATAATATATTGTATGAAGTAAATAATTTTTTAAACATAAAGGAGGCAATAATTTGAGAATATTAGTATCTAACGATGATGGAATAAATTCAACAGGCATTATTAATCTTGCAAAAGCTTTAACAAAACTCGGCAAAGTTACTGTAGTATCACCAGAAGCAGAGAGGAGCGCCAGCGGTCACTCAATTACAATGCATAAACCTCTCCGGAGCAATAGAGTAGATTTTTATGGAGATGGTATTGATGCTTGGAGCATAAATGGAACACCTTCAGACTGTGTTAAGTTTGCCTTAGAATTTTTAATAAAAGAAGAAATTGACTTAGTAGTATCGGGTATAAACAGAGGTTCAAATATGGGCACGGATGTGTTATATTCTGGCACTGTATCAGCCGCAATTGAAGGCGCAATACAAGGAAAACCATCAATAGCCTTTTCTTTAAGTTGCGATGATGATTGTAATTTTGAGCATTCAGCTGAAATAGCTGTTATTATATGTGAAAAGCTTTGTAATATGGGAATTGAAAAAGATACTGTTATGAATGTGAATATTCCAAACATTTCCAAGGAGGATATTAAAGGAATAAGGATAACTAGACTGGGTGTGAGAAGATATAAAAATTGTTTTGCAGAGAGGAAAGATCCCAGAGGAAAAAGTTATTATTGGTTGGCAGGAGAGTTATATGAGACAGAGGACAATGAAGACACAGACATAAGTGCCGTAAAAGATCATTATATTTCAATTACTCCTATTAAAATCGATATGACAAGCGATATAACATTGAACAAAATGAAAAATGAAAACTGGGATATATTTTAATGATAAGCAAGTAAAGGATTCGATATGCTTTTATATCGAATCCTTTTAATTTTTCAGAAAAAACAAGCTTTGATATTGCAATAAAAAATGTAATACTATATACTAAAAATGAAGGCAAAATTGCATTTTTAAAAATCATCATGTAAAAATGAAGTATATATTGCAATTTTGATTTTTAAAGGAGGAGAATTGTATGAATAGCAGTGAAACCGTAACTGATAAACTAATCATTAATGAGAACTGGTGCAAAGGGTGCGGTATATGTGTAAAGTTTTGCCCCAAAAAAGTATTGACCTTGGAAAATGAAAAAGTAAAGATAGTTGATATTGACAAATGTATACAGTGCGGGCAATGTGAATTAAGGTGTCCTGATTATGCAATATATCTAAGGGGGAAGTAAAATGAAACGTAAGGCTCGATTGATGCAAGGTAATGAGGCGTGTGTAGAAGGTGCTATTGCAGCAGGAATGAGATTTTTCGCAGGATATCCAATAACTCCATCTACGGAAATAGCAGAATTGTCTTCTGAGAAACTTCCTTGTGTTGGAGGAAAGTTCATACAAATGGAAGACGAAATAGCAAGTATGGCTGCAATTATAGGCGCTTCTTTGACAGGTTTAAAAAGTATGACTGCTACAAGCGGCCCTGGTTTTTCACTAAAACAGGAAAACCTTGGCTATGCAGGTATAACAGAAGTTCCATGTGTTGTTGTAAATGTTCAAAGAGGAGGTCCAAGCACCGGATTGCCTACTTCACCAGCACAAGGTGAAATAATGCAGGCACGTTGGGGTACTCATGGGGATCATCCGGTTATTGCATTAACTCCTTCTTCAGTAAGGGAAACCTTTGATCTTACTATTAGAGCATTTAATCTTTCTGAAAAATATAGAATACCTGTAATATTACTTATGGACGAAGTTATCGGACATATGAGGGAAAGAGTTGAATTGCCAGATACCTCAGAGTTAGAGATTATAGATAGAAAAAGACCTGCCGGCAATAAGGAAGATTACAAGGCTTATAAAGCTGATGAGGATTTAATACCACCTATGGCCAATTTTGGGGAAGGATACAGATATCATGTAACAGGACTTGTTCATGACGAGACTGGCTTCCCAAGCAATAGTTCTGTTGTTGCAGATAAACTTGTTAGAAGACTGGCAGATAAGATAGAAATGCATAAAGATGATATAATCCAGTGGGAAGAACAAAACACTGAGGATGCAGATATTGTAATAGTTTCAATAGGCGGAGTTTCTAGGGCTGCGGATACGGCAATGAAAATGTTAAGAAGCAAGGGTCTTAAAGTAGGGACATTCAGACCTATTACAGTTTGGCCATTTCCAGAGAAAAGATTGGAAGAATTAGCTGAAAAGGTTAATACTTTTGTTGTAGCGGAGATGAACCTTGGTCAAATGGTACTAGAAGTAGAAAGAATAATAAAGAACAAAGCTAAGATTGAAAGAGTTAATAAGGTTAATGGAGAGGCTATATATCCTGAAGAAATAGTGACTAAAATTGAGGAGGTGCTCTAATATGCCAAGCGCTGTAGTTGATAAGTTTTTTAGAACTAATAAGTTACCCCAAATATGGTGTCCTGGATGCGGACATGGCATTATTACCAGAGCAATAACAGTTGCGGTAGAAAAGCTAGGATTTGATAGAGACAAAATATGTGTAGTATCAGGAATAGGATGTTCTTCGAGAGCGACAGGTTATTTGGATTTTGATACACTTCACACAACCCATGGAAGGGCATTACCTTTTGCAACAGGAGTTAAGCTTGCAAATCCAGATATGAAGGTTATAGTAATCACAGGAGATGGTGATTGTACTGCTATAGGTGGCAATCACTTAATCCATGCATGCAGGAGAAATATTGGAATTACAACAATTGTTTTTAATAATAACATATATGGTATGACCGGAGGTCAGTATTCACCTACTACCCCTAAATTTGACAAGGGGACTACAGCACCTTACGGAAATATTGATAAGGCTTTTGATATTTCAAATTTGGCTGCTTCTGCAGGAGCTACATATGTTGGCAGATCAACAGCCTATCATACGAACCTCCTTATATCACTTATAGAAAATGGATTGAAAAATGATGGTTTTTCATTAATTGAAGCTATAAGTTCATGTCCTACTTATTATGGCAGAAAAAATAAAAAAGGTGATGCTGTAAATATGTTGGAATGGCAGAAAGATCATGCTGTAAATATCTCAGCTGCTTCTAAGATGACCCCGGAATCATTGGAAGGAAAATTTCTCATCGGAGAATTTAAAAACAGTCCGGAACCAGAATACACAAGTGAATACCAAAAGATAATAGATAGGTTTAATAAGGAGTGATATTGAATGGATAAGCACGAAATTAGATTAAGCGGTTCAGGTGGCCAAGGACTAATTCTAGCAGGTATAATATTAGCAGAAGCTGCTATAATCGACGGCAAAAATGCTGTTCAAACTCAATCCTATGGACCGGAGGCTAGAGGTGGTGCCAGTAAAGCTGAAGTAATAATATCTACAGAGAAGATCGACTTTCCCAAAGTAAGAGAATGTGATATATTTTTATCTTTAACTCAAAAATCCTATGATCAATATAGCAAAGGCTTAAAAGAAGGTGGGATTATGATCGTTGATAGCATAGTAAATGCAAATAATGCAAAAAATAAAGTCTATTCAGCTCCAATAATTGATACCGCAGCTCATGTAATTGGCAAAGCCATGGTTACTAATATAGTAGCTTTGGGGGCATTAGTTGCAATAAGCAATGCTGTCACAAGAGAAGCTTTGGAGCAGGCAGTGTTAAGCCGTGTTCCAAAGGGTACCGAAGAATTAAATAAAAAAGCATTAGAAATGGGCTATATAATGGGAGAAAATGCTATAAAGTAATGAGGTCATTTTAATGAGTGAAAATTATGATTTAATGAAAAAGATACAATTGAGCTTTCAAAGATTGAGCAAAGGGCAAAAGATGATTGCTCAATATATTATGGATAACTATGATAAAGCTGCTTTTATGACCGCTGCTAAGCTGGGAGAAAAAGTGGGTGTTAGCGAATCCACAGTAGTTAGATTTGCAAATGTATTAGATTTTGAGGGCTATCCGCAAATGCAAAAAGAATTACAGGAAATGATTAGAACCCGTTTGACCACTGTACAAAGAATAGAAATGTCTAATGATTATTCTAACGAAGAAAATGCTTTTAAAAAAGTATTAAAAGCAGATATTGATAATTTAAGAATAACAATGGATAGCATAGATTTCAGAGTTTTCGAAGCTGCCGTAAAATCTATAACTGAAGCGAAACATGTATATATTGTGGCTTTGAGGAGTTCTACTACCCTAGCCGACTTTTTAGGCTTTTATCTGAACTTGATAAGAGATAATGTACGTGTCTCCAGTCATTCAGTTACAGATGTATTTGAAATGTTATTCAGAGTTGATAAGGATGATTTGGTTATTGGAATTGGATTTCCCAGATACGCTTCAAAAACCATTGAGGCTCTTGATTATGCAAAATCCCAAGGGGCAAAAGTACTTGCAATTACTGATAGTGTTTTGTCACCCTTGGCAAATTACGCGGATTTCACCCTCATTGCCAAGAGCAACATGGAATCTTTTGTAGATTCTTTAGTTGCTCCTCTTAGCTTGCTTAATGCATTGATTATAGCAGTGGGTATTAAAGAAAAAAATACGGTATCATCGTCCTTTGCTAAGCTCGAGAATATTTGGGAGAAATATAAGATATACTCTTATAAGGGAAAAAACAATAAATAATGGAAGCATTAAATTATTTTAATAACTAGAAGGATTTTTATATTGACATATAGAATAAATAAACTATATGTCAATATAAAATATACATGAAATTTAGAGCGGACTAACTGCTTTAAATTAAATAAATGTTATTAGGAGGTCTATTGAAATATGGCACACCAAGATAATTTAAATCCATTCTTGAATGCGCAAAAACAGGTAAAAGAGGCATGTGACAGATTAGGCTTAGAAGCAGATGTTTATGAATTATTAAAACAGCCTATGAAAGTCCTTGAAGTTGCTATCCCTGTAAAAATGGATGATGGTTCAGTTAAAGTATTTACAGGCTATAGAGCTATGCATAACGATGCAGTAGGACCAACAAAAGGTGGCATTAGATTTCATCCCAATGTTAATAGAGATGAAGTAATGGCCTTATCTATCTGGATGACATTTAAATGCTGCGTTACAGGTATTCCTTATGGTGGTGGTAAGGGTGGCGTAATAGTTGATCCTAGTACATTATCAAAAGGTGAATTAGAAAGGTTATCAAGAGGATACATCGATGCTACATATAAATTATTGGGAGAAAAAGTAGATGTTCCGGCTCCTGATGTTGGAACCAATGGTCAGGTAATGGCTTGGATGGTTGATGAATATTGCAAATTAGTAGGTAAAAGTGAACTAGGCGTAATAACAGGCAAACCAGTAGAATATGGTGGCTCTAAGGGTAGAACTGCAGCAACAGGCTTTGGTGTTGCAGTAACAGCTAGAGAAGCAGCAAAGAAATTAGGAATAGAATTCAAAGGAGCTAAGATTGCACTCCAGGGTATTGGCAATGTTGGAAGCCATACTGGATATAATCTAGAGAAATTGGGTGGCAAGATAATAGCTGTTTGTGAATGGAATGGATCCGTTTATGATGAAAATGGGCTTGACATGCATGCTTTAGTTGATTACATGAAGAAGAATAAGAAGATTGTTGGTTTCCCAGGATCTAAGGAAATCACAAAGCAAGAATTCTTCGCATTGCCAGTAGATATTTTAGTTCCTGCTGCTCTTGAGAATGAAATAACTGCAGATGTTGCAGAAACTATTCAAGCTAAGTTTGTGTGCGAAGCTGCTAATGGACCTACTACTCCTGATGGAGATGAAGTTCTTGCCAGAAAGGGTATATTATTGACACCTGATATACTCACAAATGCCGGTGGCGTTACTGTATCATATTTTGAATGGGTACAGAACCTATATGGTTATTACTGGGGAGAAGAAGAAGTTGAACAAAAGGAAGAAATAGCAATGGTGGATGCATTTAATGCTATCTATAAGATTAAAGAAGAGTATAATGTTCCAATGAGAACTGCTGCTTATATGCACTCTGTAAAAAAAGTTGCAGCTGCTATGAAAGTTAGAGGCTGGTACTAAAAGTCTTTAAAAAACCTGTTCTTTGAACAGGTTTTTTTATTGCCAATGAGTTTAGTTTTTTTATTATATGTTATAATATTATAGATTTAATAAACTTAAAAATGAGGTTGGTCATATGTCGTTTGATGTTATTGTTATTGGAGGAGGACCTGCAGGTATGATGGCTGCAGGAACTGCAGGCTCTATGGGAAAAAAAGTACTGCTGATAGAAAAAAATAATAAGCTGGGTAAAAAGCTATATATTACGGGCAAAGGAAGATGTAATATAACTAATTTTACTCCTAAAGAGGAATTTATTGCACATATTACCAAGAATCCAAAATTTCTATATAGTTCCTTTAATAATTTTTTTAACACTGATTTAATGGATTTCTTTGCTGATTTAGGATTAAAAACAAAGATTGAGAGGGGAGGAAGGGTCTTCCCTGTTTCAGACAAATCCAGCGATGTAATAAAATCTCTAGAAAAGTATTTGATGAATAATGATGTGACTATAAGACTTAATACAAAGGTAAAATCAATAAAAACTAAAGATGGTGAAGTCGAAGGTGTTGAATTAGAAGGCGGGGATGTAATTAGCAGCTCCTCAGCAGTTGTAACAACAGGCGGACTTTCATATCCCTTAACTGGCTCTACCGGTGATGGCTATAAATTCGCAAAAATTCTAGGGCATGAAATCACTGATTTAAAGCCATCTTTGGTTCCTTTAATAGTCAAAGAGGATTATATTAAAGAGATTCAAGGATTATCTTTAAAAAACGTAACTATTAAAGCTTCGTGTGATGGAAAAGTTCTTTTTGAAGATACGGGAGAAATGTTGTTTACACATTATGGTTTATCAGGCCCTTTGATTTTATCTGCCAGCTTTTTTATTTCTGAGAAAGTATTTAATAAGAAAAAGACCTATATTATAATTGACCTTAAGCCTGGTCTCACCAACGATGAATTAAATAGAAGGTTGCTTAAAGATTTTGATTTGAATAAAAATAAATATTTCAAAAACTCTTTAGATAATTTGTTACCTCAAAAAATTATTCCGATTATAATAAATTTATCTGGCATACCCGGTGAAAAGGAGGTCAATCAGATATCAAGAGAAGAAAGAAAAAATCTTGTAGCACTATTGAAAAATATGAGCTTTGAAATAATTGGTACTAGGCCAATATCAGAAGCAATAGTCACTTCCGGAGGAGTGAACATTAAAGGAATTAACCCTAAAACTATGGAATCCAAACTAGTTCGCGGTTTATTTTTTGCCGGTGAAGTTTTGGATGTAGATGCATTCACAGGAGGTTATAATTTACAAATTGCTTTTTCAACAGGTTATACAGCCGGATTAAAATGCTGATTATAAATTAACATTTTTGAGCATTATAATGAAAAAAGGATAAGTCCGTATGGAGGCCTCATTATGAGCTCGAGATTAGATAAGAAAAAGTATTTATATCTAATATTATGGGACAAATTAGGTGCTGGAATAAAAAAGGTTCTTCTATTTGCATTATTATTTACCATTATAGTTCAGTCAATTATTGTTTTTGATGTTGATTTGTTGCCGCAAAACACTACAATGGAATTGGAAGGGAAGGCGGTTATTGAAAGCTATCATTATGAATCTAGTGGTATAATAAAAATCTCTGCAGAGAACAAAAATGATTTGATGCTGCTAAAAATATTCGTAAATGGGGAGCAGAGTCATAGTACAAAAAATGATAGCATACAACTAAATGTTAGAAACAATGATATCATTGAAATAGACGGAACAGATAGCGAAAAATATATTAATATCATTATAAAAGAAACATCAGAAAACCTTATTCTCCCTAGAAAAGGCACGAAATATAGAATAGGAGATAATATCGTTGCTTTAGGGAGGGTAAAGTTAAAATAGGGGGTTATGATTTTGAATAATAAAGTTATTGCCGTAGATGGACCGGCAGGTGCGGGTAAAAGTACTGTGGCTAAAAAACTTTCTGAGATTATTAATTTCACTTATATTGATTCAGGTTCAATGTTTCGTGCTATTACGTTAAAGGTCATCAAAGAAGGAATAGAAATTGATGACATAGATAGAATTATATATTATGCTAATAATTCTTCTATAGATTTTATTAATAATAATATATATTTGGATGGAGTAAATGTCAGTAACGAAATAAGAGATAGCCTTGTAAATGCCAAAGTATCCCACATAGCCAAGATTCCTAAAATAAGAGAAGCAATAGTAATTATTCAGCGCAGAATTGCACGAAATAAAAATGTAGTTGTAGATGGAAGAGATATCGGCACTACAGTTTTTCCGCATGCTTTTATAAAATTCTATTTAACAGCTTCTGTAGAAGAAAGAGCTAAGAGAAGATATAATGAATTGGTCAACAAAACCCAATATTCTTTTGAAGAAGTAAAAAATCAAATACTTAGCAGGGACTATATTGATAGTCATAGAGAAGCTTCTCCTTTAAAACAAGCTGAGGATGCAATATTAATTGATACTACAGGCAAAAATATAGATGAAGTTATAACAGAACTGTTATATCATATTTCTATGAATGGAGGCATCTAAAGTGTTTTATAAAACAGTTAAATTCTTTCTTAAGCCATTATTTGATTTTTTATTTTATGTAAGAATTGAAGGTTTGGAAAATTTGCCGAAACAAAATGGATATATAGTGTGCGGAAATCATGCAAGAGCTATAGATCCTATTCTTATAGGTGTAAATCTACCTCAAAAGGTTCATTTTATTGCTAAGAGTGAATTATTCAAAAATAAAGTTATGGGATTTGTTGTTAGTAGGTTAGGAGCTTTCCCTGTAAAAAGAGGAGAGGCGGATCTAAAAAGTATAAAAACATCTTTAAGACTTCTTCAAAATAAACAAAACATTGGTATATTTCCTGAAGGAACTAGAAATTTATCTGGAGAACTAAAAGCAGAACCAGGGATAGCTATGTTGGCAGTCAGATCTAAATGTCCGGTAGTACCTGTATCTATTAAAACAAATTATAAATTATTTAGAAGAACAAATATAATTGTTGGAGAAACCATTAAAATGGAAGAATATTTTGATGCAAAATTAAAAAATGAGGACTATATAAAAATAAGTTTAGAAATAATGAAAATAATTAGAGAGTTGTAGGGTTGATATGAATATAATATTAGACAAAAATGCAGGTTTCTGCTTTGGAGTTAAGAATGCAGTTGCTGCGACGCTAAAAGTGATAGAAGAAAAAAAATATAAAAAGGTAGTTACTTACGGCCCTTTAATTCATAATAGGCAAGTAACAGACAACTTAGCGAAAAAAGGGGTTACTGAAATTACAAATATTCCAGAAAGCTTGGATTTAGATTCATTGGTTATAATCAGATCTCATGGAGTACCTAAATCAATCTTTGATGAAATAACTTCCAAGGGCTTTGAAATTATGAATTGCACTTGCCCTTTTGTTTCGAGAATTCATAAAATTGTCCAAGAAAAATATGTGGACGGTTATAAGATCATTATTGCTGGCGATAGTAATCATCCAGAAGTTATTGGCATAAATGGATGGTGTAATGATGAGGCTATAGTGCTAGACGATGAAAAAATAGTGGACAATCTGCCTTATTATGATAAAATATGTTTAGTTGCTCAAACAACTATTTCAAAAAATCTTTGGCATAGAATTAAAGAGAGGGTTAAAGATAAATTTAAAGAAGCTGAAGTTTTTAATACCATCTGCAGTGCCACAGAAAACAGGCAAAAATCTGTAGCAGAACTAGCAGAAAAGGTTGATACTATGATTGTAATTGGTGGATTTAATAGTTCAAACACATTAAAGCTATATGAAATCTCCAAAAACATTTGCTCAAAAACTTATCACATTGAAACTGCCGAGGATTTACCTAAAGAAAAGCTCATGAAGGCTGAGACTATAGGCATAACAGCAGGTGCTTCTACGCCGGATTGTATAATTAAGGAGGTTATAAAAGTTATGGACGATTTAAGTAATGAAAATATTATGGAGGAATATGAAAAGAGTTTTAAGTCTCTTCATTCCGGAGAAACAGTAAAAGGTACTGTATTATCGTTTAACAATGAAGAGGTAATTGTTAATATAGGCTATAAAGCTGATGGAATTATTAAAAAAGAAGATTTGACTTGGGATATGAGCTTAAAAATTTCAGATTTAGTAAAAATAGATGATGAGATTGAAGTTAAGATAGTTAGCATCAATGATGGTGAAGGAAATGTAGTGCTATCAAAAAAATTAGTTGATGCTGATAAGAACTGGTATAAGCTTGAATATGCCTTTAATGAAAAGAAGTCTGTACCCGGTGTTATAAAAGAAATAGTAAGAGGCGGAGGAATTGTTGAGGTATTTGGAATAAAAACCTTTATGCCTGCATCATTATTTGATATAAAATATGTGAGCGAGTTGGAATCATATAAAAATAATAAGATTGAAGTAAAAATAATTGAGTTTAATGAAGAAAATAGAAAAGTGCTTGTTTCTAGAAAACATTTATTATTAGAAGAGAAGGAAAAGGAGGCAAAAGAATTCTGGTCCCATGTAGAAGTCGGGCAAAAAATTGTAGGAGAAGTAAAAAGGGTCACTGATTTCGGAGCTTTTGTTGATATTGGAGGAGTTGATGGGTTAATTCATATCTCTGAATTATCTTGGTCAAGAATAACTCATCCTTCAGAAGTAGTAAAGCCTGGGGATAAAGTTGAGGTTATTATACTGTCTTTAGATATTACTAAGAACAGAGTTTCTTTAGGCCTCAAGCAAACAATGCCAGAACCATGGACTACAATTGAGGGCAAATATAATGCAGGTGATATAGTTGAGGTCAGAGTATTAAGATTTGCTGCCTTCGGAGCTTTTGTAGAGATAGAGCCAGGGATTGATGGGCTAATACACATATCACAAATATCTGATAATAGAATAGGAAAGCCTTCCGATGTATTAAAGGCAAACCAAATTATAAAAGCTAGGATTGTAGATGTCAACATTCCTGAAAGAAAAATCAGCCTGAGTATGAAAGAAATAGAAGAATAGAGATTACTTATTAGGCCACTTCATATTTATTTAAAATATGGAGTGGCTATATTTATTATTAAAAGTTTTATTTTTATGTATTTTTTTAAAGATTATGCAAATAATACTTAATGACCTCACAAAATACATTGAGACCCCCTTTACATTCTGTTTTCGTGGTATGTTACATATCACGACTTTTTTTTATCTTATTTCTATGTTAGAATTGGAGCAATAGTAACGAAATATTATGAGGTGTATAGATATGTTTACAGACTATAACAATTTTAAAGAGAAGATATTCAAACTTACAAGCATAGATTTATCATGCTATAAAGAGAGGCAGATGAAAAGAAGAATAGATTCTTTAATAACCAGAAACAACTTTCAAAGTTATGATACATATTATAAAGCTCTATTGCAGGATTCAAATTTATTCAATGAATTTATTAATTATTTAACTATTAATGTATCTGAGTTTTATAGGAATCCTGCCCAATGGGAGATTCTAGAAAAAGAGATTCTCCCTCAATTACTAAAAAATAAAAAAACTTTAAAAATATGGAGCGCAGCTTGCTCTACAGGTGAAGAGCCTTATTCCTTAGTTATGCTCTTAACCAAATTTATTAAGCTAGAAGATATTAAAATATATGCCACGGACATAGATGTGGATGCAATTAACAAAGCAAAAATAGGAGTTTATGCTGAAAAGAGTTTATCCGATTTGCCTAAGGAATTTGCAAATAAATATTTTCATAAAAACTTAAACACTTACAAAATAAAAGATGAAATCAAAAAATGTGTAGAGTTTAAAAAACATAATCTATTGCTGGACAAGTATCCAGTTAATTGCGATCTTATTGTATGTAGGAATGTCCTAATATATTTTACTGAAGAAGCTAAAAGTACAATTTATACCAAGTTTAGAGATGCCTTAAGTGAGAATGGTGTATTGTTCGTTGGTAGCACAGAACAAATTATAATGTCACAAAGATACCACATGGAGTCGTTAAAGAACTTTTTTTATAAGCGAATAAAATAAAAAAGCAGAGATTTCTCTGCTTTTTTTGCTTTTAATGGTGCCTTGGGCCGGAATCGAACCAGCGACACGAGGATTTTCAGTCCTCTGCTCTACCGACTGAGCTACCAAGGCATTTATGGTGGGCCTTCAGGGACTCGAACCCCGGACCAACCGGTTATGAG
>JAQUTA010000155.1 GCA_028709965.1 Lutispora sp. | reverse complement strand
CCCGTAACTTTAATATTGACATATTTTTATCAAGGTGTTATTATTATATTGTAGTATTTGAATATATAGATATATAGATATCGTATTATAGGTTGATTAGAGGTGAAACTATGGAGAAGGACTTCAAGAGATATACGGAGACAGCGGAGCTATTAAAGGTGCTGGCACATCCAGTCAGACTATGCATTGTAAAGGGTCTTGTAGAAAAAGGTGCATGTAATGTTAGCCATATGCAAGACTGCCTAGAACTTCCCCAGTCCACTATATCCCAACATTTACAGAAGCTTAGAGCTGCAGGGATAGTAATGGGCGAAAGAAGCGGTCTAGAGATTAGTTATAGCGTATCAGACGAGAGGGCTGTAAGTCTCATCAAAACTTTATTTAACTAACAATAATCATTTCAATAAATTTTAGGGGGAATAAATTTGAGTAAAAAAGTATTAATAGTAGGCGGCGTTGCCGGAGGTGCTACCGCTGCTACAAGGCTAAGAAGATTGGATGAAAATGCAGAAATAATAATGTTTGAAAGAGATGAATATATTTCTTTCGCCAATTGTGGTTTGCCTTATTATATTGGAGAAAATATTAAGGAGAGAGAAAAGCTCATCATAAATAAACCTGAAGAAATCAGCAGAAAATATAATCTTGATATTAGAATTAACAGCGAAGTTATTTCAATAGACACGGAGAATAAAATAGCAAAAGTAGATAGCAAGGACAAAGGTATCTATGAGGAAAGCTATGATTATATAATTTTGTCCCCAGGTGCTAGACCTATAAAACCGAATATCCCCGGCATAAATAGCAATAGAATTTTTTCTTTGAGAAACATTCCTGATACGGATAAGATAAAAGACTATGTGGACAATCATGGTATAAAATCTGCCATTGTAATAGGTGGAGGCTTTATTGGTGTGGAAATGGCAGAAAACCTAATTGAAAGAAAGTTGGATGTTACCCTTGTAGAAGCAGCACCCCATATACTGGCACCCTTTGATTCAGATATGGTAGTCATAGGAGAGAAGGAGCTGGAACAAAACGGGGTAAAGCTTATACTTGGAGATGGTGTCAACACTTTTTTTGAAGAACAAAGCTCCATAGAGGTAACATTAAATAGTGGTAAAAAATTAAAGACAGATATGGTTATTTTGGCCATAGGTGTTTCTCCTGATACAGGATTTTTAAAAGACTCAGGCATAGAACTAGGTCCTAAAGGTCATATAGTAGTAAATGATAAAATGGAAACAAATATTGAAGGGATATATGCCGTAGGGGATGCCATAGAGGTAGTAGATTTTGTCACCAAGCAGAAAACCGCTATACCTTTGGCAGGACCAGCCAACAAACAAGCTAGAATTGCAGCAGATAATGTGGCTGGTATGAACAATGTATATAAAGGAAGTCAAGGCACATCCATACTGAAAATATTTGATTTGACTGCGGCCAGCACAGGTGCTAATGAAAGAACATTGCAAAGATTTAATATACCTTATAAAACCATAATAATCCATCCAAATTCTCATGCCGGCTACTATCCAGGCGGTTTGCCAATGTCAATTAAATTGATATTCAATGATGATGGAAAGGTTTTGGGAGCTCAGATATTGGGATATGACGGGGTTGATAAAAGGATAGATGTTATAGCTACAACAATAAGGATAAAAGGCACCATAGAAGATTTGGCAGAATTGGAACTATCTTATGCTCCACCCTATTCATCAGCCAAAGATCCTGTAAATATGGCAGGTTTTGTGGCTCAAAATCTGTTAAATGATATAGCATCTTTTATTAGTGTAGACCAATTAGATATAATTGATAAAAGTAAAACCATAATATTAGATATAGGAACTTCTGAAGAGTTTCAAAATGGTCACATAGAGGGAGCCATTAATATACTACTTGATACTCTAAGAAATAGACTGGGTGAACTAGACAAGGAAAAAGAAATAATTATAAATTGCCAAATCGGATTGAGGAGCTATATTGGCAATAGAATATTAAAGCAAAATGGTTTTAATGCCAAAATCTTAAGCGGTGGGTATAGAAGCTATAAGCAACAATCATTCAAACCGGGAGAAAGTATAAATTCTGTTCCAAATAGTCTTAATATTAGTGACAGTGGTCAATTGTTGAGTTCTTTCAACATTGATAAACCAGATAAGGAGTTAGATGCTTGCGGACTGTGCTGCCCGGGACCCCTTATGCAGGTTAAATCTTATATTGAAGGGCTAAACAATGGTCAAGTGCTGAAGGTTACAGCTACTGATCCAGGTTTTTATGAGGATATAAAGGCATGGACTAAAAGAACCAATAATGAACTTTTAGATGTAAGCAAAGATGGAGCTAAAATAATTGCTTATATAAAAAAAGGGATTGATGCAGCAACTGCTATAGGTGAAGTTGCAATGACAATGAGGGATAACAAAACCTTAGTCGTGTTCAGCGGTGATTTGGATAAGGCAATTGCCTCTTTCATAATTGCCAACGGGGCAGCCTCAATGGGTAAAAAAGTCACCATGTTCTTTACCTTCTGGGGATTGAATATTTTGAGAAAAGATGAAAAGGTCTCTGTCCAAAAGGGTTTCATGGATAAAATGTTTGGCATGATGATGCCTAGAGGAAGCAAGAGATTAGGCATGTCAAAAATGAACATGCTAGGCATGGGACCCAAAATGATAAGAAGCGTCATGAAGAACAAGAATGTAACATCCTTGGAAGACTTGATAAAAGCAGCTATGGACAGCGGCATAGAAATCGTTGCTTGTCAAATGTCCCTAGACGTAATGGGATTAAAGCCGGAAGAGCTTATCAATGGAGTAAAAATCGGCGGAGTAGGCTATTACCTCGGCGAAGCCGAAGACTCTAATGTAAATCTATTTATTTAACGGGTCGCAAGTTCTAGGTCTAGGAAACGGGAAACACGGATTTGCACTGAGCCAGCACGGATTTTCACAGAGGGTAAATTCAGTGATCTATAGTAACTAGAGATAATTATATGTGCAAGTGAAATTCAATATAACTCCTGTGCTAATCTGTGAGCTCTTCCGTGTTAATCTGTGTTTTCCGTAACTTAAAACCCGAAAGGAATACCTTAGCCATAATAACAAAGGGAGGCGGTGTGCCTCCCTTTGTTATTGGTTT
>JAQUTA010000154.1 GCA_028709965.1 Lutispora sp. | reverse complement strand
ATGCCAAAGAAAGAGTAAAGAAAAACATATTAAATCTTTTAAATGAGAAATATAATATCTGTGAAGAAGATTTTATTTCTGCAGAGCTGGAAATAGTACCGGCAGGAAAAGCCAGAGATTATGGATTAGATAAAAGTATGATCATGGCCTATGGACATGATGACAGAGTCTGTTCCTATACATCATTCAGAGCAATTGCAGAGCTTGATAACAGCAAAAAAACTCTGGCATGCATTTTGATTGATAAAGAGGAAATAGGAAGTGTGGGAGCCAGCGGTATGCATTCCAAGTTTTTTGAAAATACACTGGCTGAAATCATTGCCTTGAAGGAAAATTATAGTGATATAAAGCTTAGAAGATGTTTGACTAATTCTAAAATGCTCAGCAGCGATGTGTCTGCTGCCTATGACCCAAATTATGCCGGTGTATCGGATAAAATGAATACGGCATATTTAGGCAAAGGTATAGCCTTCAATAAATATACAGGCGCAAGAGGAAAAAGTGGCTGCAATGACGCAAACCCTGAGTTTATCGCAGAAATAAGAAAAATCATGAATAAAAATGGCATCACATGGCAAACTTCCGAACTTGGCAAGGTAGATCAAGGGGGCGGAGGCACCATAGCCTATATAATGGGTAATTATGATATGGATGTAATCGATTGCGGCGTTGCTGTGCAAAATATGCATGCTCCATGGGAAGTAGTAAGCAAGGCTGATTTGTATGAAACTTATAGAGCATACAACTGTTTCTTGAAAGAAATATAACTTGAATTACAAAGGTGGTACAATGGACAGTGGATTTGTTCCTTATACCACCTTTGAATATTACTCAGTTTTACCGGTGAAATGAAAATTCTCTATTTTTAGAGCAGGTACATAGACTACTCCGAAGAATCCGGGAACCTTTACTCTTTCCTTGGATATTTCTGTCACATTATTTAATGCATTGAGCATGCTTTCTGTGAATCTCATGTTTTTTATTGCATGCTTTATTTGCCCGTTCTCAATCATATATAAGCCATCTCTTGTCAGAGCGGTCAAAACTGCCTGTCTTGGGTCTACAATATTCATATAGTGGAATCGGGTTACAATTATTGCATTATCAGACTCTTTTATTATATCCTCTAAGCTTTTATCCCCATTTTTCATTATTAAATTTATCGGGAAGCCTCCCATAGACGAATCTCCTATGCTATGACCTGTGGTTTCTGTATCTTCTCTTAAAGCGCTTTTGATATCATAGGCCAAGTCTTTGGCTACACCTTTTTCAATTATATTAAGCTTTTTTCTCTCATAGCCTTCAAAGTCAAAGGGTATCTTAAATGTGTTCTCATCATCTTTATCATCATAAATGCTTATATTTTCTCCAAAAACCTTCTGTCCTTTTTTGCCTGTAAGGTAGCTCATGCCTACCTGTACGGATCTGGAGGAAAAACCGCTATAATTCATATAGTTCAGCAAATCTCCCACTGCTAAGGGTTCTAGGATGACAGTATAGCCGCCTGGCTCTATGGATATTGGATTTAAGGCTGCTTTTGCCTTTAAATGAGCTATTCTGAATAGCTGCATTACATCTATGTCATCGGCCTTATTAGTTGAATACTCCGCATAGCCCGAAGACCCGCTTTCATGAGTTACTACTGCGTTGAAGTTTACAGCATCAAGTCTTCCATATCTTTTTATGCCTTTGTTATTTCCTATTGCTATAACCATTTTGGTCAAGGATAAAGCACCGGAGCCTGTAAAACTATCATCTAAAGCTTCTATGCCTTCTTTTATAAGGGCTGCCCTGCTGGCTATGCCAAATTTGCTTTCTAGTTCCTCGTCATATTCCTCACATGCAATTTCAACAGGTGTAGTAATTTCCGGTGTCACAAGCTCTCCTTCGGGCAGGTATTTTAAATTCTCCTCTGCAGCCTCTACCATTTCTCTCAAGGAATCATCGTCTAAAATGTTGGTAGCGATTTTGGATTGTTTTTTGCCATAATGCACTATTATTTCTACTGAATTATCAGCTTTAAAAACATTTTGATGTATTTCTGAATTAGCAAATCGGGTAAGTCCCTCTTCTTGGGAGTTTACAGTCACCATAGTATAATAGTTACAGTAGGTTAATACCTTATCAATTAAATCATAGGCTTCTTTTTTATTCAACATCCTTAACACCTACCTTTACATTTCTAAATCTTGCAGGCGCAGCCCCATGTCCTACATGGGCTATCTGCCCGGGTTGACCTTTACCGCAATTGGGGGTGCCGTACAAAACCCAGTATTTTTCATTGCAGACCCCATCGCAGCTTCCCCAGAACTTTGGTGTTATGCCTGTATATATTGGATTTTTATATATTTTGCCTGTCAGTTTTCCATTCTTAATTTCATGGGCTATTTCGCAAGAGAATTGAAAATTCAACCTCTTGTCATCTATGCTCCAGCTTTTATTGGTGCAAAGATATAGGCCTTCATCTATACCTCTTATCAGTTCATCAAGCTCAAAGCCCCCAGGCAGAAGGCTAATATTCGTCATCCTTACTATGGGTATATTTGTCCACCCATCAGCTCTATTGGTTCCGTTTGATTCTTGTCCAATTTTTACTGCTGTATCCCTCGAAGTGAGGTAATTTTTCAATATACCTTTATCTATGATTACGGTCCTCTGACCCCTCACACCATCATCATCATAGCCGAAGCTTCCCAATCCTCTTGGCACTGTGGCGTCAGCTACTACAGTCACATAATCTGAGCCATATCTGAAGCTTTCATTTATTGTATCAGGTGTCAGAAAGCTCATGCCTGCGAAAGCCGCTTCAGAGCCAAAAATTCTATCCAATTCAATGGGATGACCTATGCTTTCATGTATTTGCAGTGCCAACTGAGAGCCATCAATGACTATGTCATAGTGCCCCGAGGGACATTCTTCCGCATCGATAAGTTTTTTTGCATCAATGGCAACATTTGGTGCATTTTCTACTAAATTAAGAGATAATATATATTCGTAGCCTGCTGTAGCATGATTTCCTCTGAAAGAATTTGGATAGGTCCTGATCTGAGAGTCTGTATCCGAGTTGACAACGGCTTCTATGCCGGCTCCAGATTCATATAGCGTTTGCACTATGTAGCTGCCTTCAGTGTCTGCATATATCTTTTCCTGTTTTTGAAAATCCATTGAAGCTGTTGTCCTGCTGAGTTCTGCAGCTTCCCTCATGGCT
>JAQUTA010000055.1 GCA_028709965.1 Lutispora sp. | reverse complement strand
ATAGTCAATATCTTTCAAGATTATTGTATGAATTATTCTCAATAGCTTTCTGCACAATGCAATTATGGCCTGTTTCCCAGTAAGCTGGTTTTTCCGCCTTGTAGTATAATAAATGTACATTTCTTTAAATGCAGTATTTGTCCTTATCATCCCAAGTATTACCTGGTACAATAATCGACGGAGATCTTTACGTCCCCTTCTGCTTATAGATGTTGTACCTTTTACCTTACCAGAACTATTTTCTGTTAAAGAAAGCCCTGCCATTTTTATCATTTGTTTTGGAGTTTTGTACTTTCTAATATCTCCTAATTCAGCAACTATGCCACTTGCTGTTACAATTCCTATACCCTTTATTTGTGTTATCTTTGATGTTTCATCTAGACTGCTACAAATATCAGTTACATGGTTATCAATTTCCTCTATCTGTTGTAGAAAACCTTCATATTTTTCTAATAGATAATTTATTTCTAATTTTGCAAATGAAAGTCCTTCTTTTATACCTATGCTATTTTTACTAGCTGTTACAAGCCTTTCTATCTTCCCAAGGCCTACACCTCTTCTCATCTTCGGGGGTAGCATCTCATAGATTTGATTTGGTGATATCCTTTCAATTACAGACGGGAAGATATACTTTTTAATTATTTTTATAAATGATTTGGATTCCCAGCTGGCATATGCTTCTTTGTATTCGGGAAAGTATCTGTCTAACCAATTGTGAATCTGGTTTTTTGTACGATTTAAATCCTTTACTACAACTTGTCGCAAATTCTTAGCATTCCTAAGTTCTTCATACTCACCCTCAAGTAAATTCGGGGTAGAATATCTTGCATCTTTTACTAGCTGTGCAATGATTTTTGCATCTTTTTTATCTGTTTTAGTTTGAAGGTTATCATCTAACTCTTTTATCTTTTTTACATGCATTGGATTTACTGTAACAACTGTATAGTCATTAGCTTTAAGATATCTTGCTATATTTAACCAGTAATGTCCTGTTGGTTCCATACCTATAATTACTTGTTCCTTCTCCTCAACCACTTTAATTTCATTGATCCAACTCTCAAACTCTAGATATCCTGAAAGGGAATTATTGAATTTAATTAATTTCCCAAACTCTATGCCCCTAATATCTTGTGCTCTTGCTACATGAAATTCTTTTGCAATGTCAATTCCAATAATTAAAGTTTCATCTGTTAATTGATTTAACCTTTCATTTTGTTTATAATTCATAGTGAATCCTCCTTTAAATTAAGAAATTGTTTTCTCTCAATTACAATTATACCTTAATTTATTTGTGAGGATTTTCTATTTTTATCGTATCACAGGAAGCTCATATAATGTAAAAAAATCCACAGATAACGACCACCTGCGGGATTTATAAAAATGAATAAAAAGCACACTGCCAATGCATACCAATATTTAATTTTATTAAGAATTCATTTTATACTTCCCAGTGCCCGCTGTATGTTGTATGCCCATTTCCTAAATAATCTATTTTTGCACTAATCTTTACAATACTGCTGTTATTGTAATGCTGAATATGAACATTTGACGGTCTGCCATCGTCACCTCTGTTTTCCATATGGTTATTTAAAATTTCCAAGGCAATTTCATCGTTATACTGATCGTAGATTTTATTGTATTCATCGACTGGAATCTCTAGCACCACGTTATGGAGTCCATCATTTACATTTCTTCTCTCTAAAATACTATCGTACATATCGACTTAAATCCCCTTTCTCCTCAATAATATGCCTTAGCACAAATAGACCTTCCAAACTATCTCCACCTTACAATTAGATTCATCTAGTGTTTATTATGTGCTAAAATTAATTTGATAAACATTATAGTTAAAAGTTTTTTAAACTTCCTTCCACTGCCGCCATGAGTCTCGCCGAAATAAATACATGAACCATTTCACCTTAACAACCTCAGTTTTTTTACAGATTGTCTCAAAGCTTTTTCAGTTTTCGTTTCTATTACAACCGATACATTGTTTTCTTTCGCAAAATTAATTCTTTCTTTTATAGGGATAATACCTTCAGAAATAATTTGGTGATCGCTTATTCCATTATAATCATGCATATGCATATGATTTACTTTATGAGGATTTTCTAAATATATTTTCTCCATTATATAGTCGGACATAGCATCGTGTCCTACATCCCATGTGAAATATAGATTATCTATGCCAATCAATTTTATAAATGTTTCTTTCATAAATTCATATACTTTCATATTCTCTACGCATACTTTTATTCCTAATGGATTAGCTATGTCTACTATTCTATCCATAGAATCAATAAATTTCTCCATAAAGATTTCTTTATATTTTTCATATACAAATATCTTTTCTTCAGGCAAGGTAAAGTAAACGCCTGGATTTAAGTGAATGTTGATTTTTTCTACCCCGAATTTATTAGCCCATATGGCTATATTTCTAAATAGATTAATATTAGCTTGTCTTATTTCCTCATAAAAATAACCAAAATCAACATCCTCATGAAAATGAATTGTAAAATCAATATCATATATTTCTTTTAGTTTCAGCATTTCTTGTGCAGGAATGTCCATGCAATATGGCAAGTTTAGATTCAGCTCTACGAAATCTAACCCCAATTCCTTACATAATAATACATTATCAAAAATATTGCTTTTCTCAATTAAAGTTGGCATACCAAGTTTATAGCTCATTATGACCCTCCTCTTGTTTGAACGAGACTTCATTCAGAGGGGGATTCAACCCCCTCTGAATGTTAGCCGAGTCCATACTGGTCTTAGCCGTCCTTTTGAACCCACCGCCTGTAGAGGCAAGGTGAATTGCCCTGCAAGGGCAAGAGAAGGTGCCCTGGGGTACGGGGGTCTTAGGGCGGGTTAGTTCAGTGATAAATATAACCAAAAACATTTACTACATACGAAGTAATACCGATAATTATATCATATTGTTAAAAAGAAAACTAAACTATTGTACAAACGGGGTTAACATAGGTGAGGAGTATGTCACATGCAAACCGTAGCGGCTTACTTATGAACATAAATAAGCTGTTTTGCTTTTTATATGATAAGCAAAACAGCAATTTAATGAACCTACTTTATCACCCTTCCTGTATTAATATTGTCCACACAAGTTCTACTTGCTGGATAAACACACCTTAGATTTATTCACTTTTTACTAAAACTGCAGAGACGATATAGCGATTCGGAGCATTGCCAAGAGCGTTGAAGGGATAGCAGGTGGTCATCGTCAGGATGGCATGATCTGTGGGTACGATCACTGTTTTGTCGTCTTTATGGACGATTCGCGTGCCATCCACCTCATAGGTAAATGTACCGGCCGATGTTTGCACAATAAGTGGATCCCCTATCATTAGATTGTCTAGTTGCCTGAAAACCGTATCACGATGTCCGGAAAAAACACAATTGTCTTCCTCTCCCGGAAGCACACTTTGGGTAAAGTGCCCTACGCCTTTCTTCAACTCCTTTACACCAGTCCCTTGGAGGATGGGAAGTTTCCTCTTTAAAGATGGAATCGTCAAACTTCCAATGTTGTCACCCTCAGCAGGATATATAGGATAAAGAATTTCATCTAATGTGGGCAAAACGAGGGAAGGATCTGATTCCACTAGGATAGTGCTGTTTACTATTAACTTATTTAGCTCTGCATCAGACTGTGCCCATATATTAAACATTGCCCCAGAAACACATCCTATCCCCAAGACCATAAACCCTAGGGATAGGACAGTAACCAATGACAGCCTGCCCCGTGATAGCTTCCCCCGGGATAGCTTCACTTTATTCATAACGCTTTCTTTTTCTCCAGCTTACGACCCCGATCAGTGTTAAAACAGCCCCCGTAAAGAGTAGATTATATAAATATGTGGATGTCTTCGGAAGTTGTCCGCCTGTAACAGTCCTTGGAACGTCAATTGGTGGGATGACAACAGGTGAAAATGCAATGTCATCATTAGTAATCGTTACTGTTTTGTCATCGCCGGGAGCTAAAATGATATTGCCACTGGAATCACTATCCCCACTATAGCTTGCAATATATCCAGCAAAGGCATCTTCGCTGACTACATAAGCACCAGCAGCCAATGTGTAGGTAGTTCCGGGTGATTCAGCGCCAGATGCTGAGTGTATGGCAACATCATCAATACCGAAAGTCTTTACATGCAGGTTAAAATCAGCTGCAACTGCTGTACGACCATCATCATTAATAACATGCTTAATTACATGAAGGATCGCTGGTGCCGGTATAACAGGTGGAACGATAAACGGTGGCAATGGAATATCATCATTAATAATCGTTACTGTTTTGTTATCGCCGGGTGTCAAAGTGATTTTGCCGGTAGAGTCACTATCCCCGCTATAGCTAACAGTATATCCGTCAGATGCATCTTCGCTAACTTCATAATTGCCAGCAGCTAAAGTGTAGGTAGTTCCGGGTGATTCAGCACCAGGTGCTGGGCTTGCGGCAACGTCAATACCGGAAGTCTTTACGTGCAAATTGAAATTAGCTGCAACTGCTGTACGACCATCATCATTAATAACAAGTTTAATTACATGAAGGATAGCTTTGGTCGGTGTGACCTCGGTGACCGGTGGAGCTGGTTTGTCAACCCGTGAATCATCCTCATCGTTACTATGTCCGCCTTTTGATGTAAATGAAATATCATTGTTAGTAATCGTTACTGTTTTGTCATCGCCGGGAGCTAAAATGATATTGCCATTTAGGTCACTATCCCCGCTATAACTTGCAGTATATCCAGTAAAGGCATCTTCGCTGACTACATAAGCACCAGCATCCAAAGTATAGGTGGTTCCAGGTGATTCAACACCCGGTGCTGTGCCTACGCCGCCGCCACCCAAAGTCTTTACGTGCAAATTGAAGTTAGCTGCAACTGCTGTACGACCATCATCATTAATAACATGCTTAATTACATGAAGAGTAGCTTTGGCCGGTGGTTTCGGTGTATCCTAGCAAATCCCATTTGTGATGGTATTATTGTTTAGAGTGACCGCGCCATTTCGTGCTAGTAGCTGTCCTTGCACTGTCGCACCACTATCCGCAGTGATGGATATCAGTGCAAAGATGTGTCCAACGAAATGAGAGTTTACTCCTAAAGTAGCAGAGCTTCCGACCTGCCAAAAGGATCGGCAGTACCGGGCACCGTTGATGAGGTCAACATTACTATCTGATGCTGTTATAAGCGTGGAGGCAGTCTTAAACACGAAGACGCCATCGGGGTCACCCTCAGCATCAAGGGTGAGTGTGCCCGTTATCTGGAAAGTGCCACTGGCTGAATCATAAACGCCCGGGGTCAAGGTTGTCCCACCAAGCTCTGTCGGAATAGTAATGACCGGTGTTCTTCCGGCTGCATCATCATATGCGCTTACCAGGTCCACCTTGGCCTGAAGTGCGGTAGCATCATCTAGGTATACAGCCCCACTCACTGTTGCACTCGCTTGTCCAGTAAATACTGTACCTGGATGCAATCCTACATTTCCGCCAGCATCTCCATTGATTGTGGTCGATCCGGTATTGGTTATTGTTGACCCAGCCAAAACCGCAAAACTGGAAGTTGTGCCGAGGTCCACTGTCGGTTGTAGATCTGCCATAACCATTGTAGGTACTGCCACCATAACCATAAGTGTTAGTGTTAGTAACATTGATATAGATCGCATCTTACTGAGTTTTTTCATAAATTCTTTCAATCCCCTCTATTATATATTGTATGAAAAAGCTAAACCATAGTGAAAGTACATATATAAACTGTGACCCCAAGCATGGATCACAGTTTAGTTTGAGTTTCAGCAGTCTCATCAATAGGCTTATTCTTTAATTTGATTATCACTTCGTAGACTAGATCTTCTTTTTCACTAAAATTTAGTGCTTGTCTAAATCAAGATTGCTTAAAATGATCGTATCACCCAACTTCTCTTCTGCTGCATCAAAATATATTAAGTTGGGCATCGAAGACATGTTTCCAAGAAAAGTTACTTTTGATCTGCACATCTATATATGTAATGCTCCCTGAGATAGTGAGATAGGATGTTATTTTTATATTTAACCCATTCTTTTGCATTAAAGCCACTTCAGGCTAGAGATTTCCCCAAATAATCCTTATGGGTTATTTGAAATGATCTGTTGCTTTAGCAACGGATTCCTTAAGCTCATTCCAGGCTTTTTCAGTTCCTTCTTTAACATCTTCCCAGGAACTTTCAGTGGCTTTCACAAGTTGTTCGTATTTTTCCTTTAAGCCATCCCTCTTACCCTCAAGCTTCTCCACTTGCTTAAGATATTCCAATTTCATATCAACATTGACCTCGGCAGCTTTGCCACGCATCTCCGCCAATTTAGCGCTATATTGTTCTACCTGGGCATTGATCTTCTCTAAATACAAATCCCGTTTTTCCATTTTTATTCATCCTCCTTATTTTTATAAATTAGAGCATTTATCATTTTGTATCCTACATAATTTCAGTAATGACTATACTCTACAAAAGTATTAGCTTGAATTGTACTTGTATATACTTGCCATGTCAAGATATTCCTGATATATTTTCCATCATATGGTTATGATCCCTCCGATCAGGATTATCGTTTCCTATTCCTTTTCAGAATTAAGGTAATATGCGTGTTCCCCACATGTTTATCATGGTGCAATCTCAGCAGCCTTCCATTACCCTTTGATTGCATAAAAGTTTATCCTTAAACCTTCACACAACTTCTTTAGAGTTATTCTCTTTAGATTCCTTTTCCATTGGTCGCAGGTCACTTTCAGTATTATTTACGATAACAAATACTTTCCATTCGTAATATACAACTTTAAATACATGCATTGCCATCAGAGAATCTTTTCCCCTAACTAATAATATTTCCTTCTCCTTTGGGATACTTTCAACTTCTATGTTTATGAATTTATGTTGTTTAAAACACATAGGAATATTTTTATATAAGTCGCAATAAAGATTATCTTTTGTTCCTCTCAAAACGTCATAATCCATTACATATATTGTTTTCACATCCATAACAACATCCTCCTTTCCCTTTCAGAGCATAGACATCATAGCAATAATTGTGCTAGGCTCTCAAATTGCTTTTGTCTCAATGCCTTGTGTTGACGCAGATCTAAAAATTGCAAGCTTATGGATTATATTCCTTGCCATTTCATCTCCTCCTTCAGTTCTTAAGCCTTAAAGATAATTGATTTGAGAGTGCTCGCATAGGCGTCTTTTCCCAATTCATTGCTGCACTTTTAGTTTACTATATACCGCATGTATTTTATTGAATAT
This sequence comes from Lutispora sp., assembly GCA_028709965.1. Classification (GTDB taxonomy): domain Bacteria; phylum Bacillota; class Clostridia; order Lutisporales; family Lutisporaceae; genus Lutispora. The sequence continues at coordinate 7,679 of JAQUTA010000055.1, read as the reverse complement.
ATATTGAAAGCAGTGCCATATTTCCATCAATTACATATTTCCCCATATAAGCCGGAATAAGGATAGTTTCACCAGAAATAATGTTGCATATCCCACCGTCGTAAAATATTACTCCGCCTCCTTTAATACACATAAATATTATAAAACTGCCAATTGTTGTACTTGCGTAACAATAATGCACGCTGATTTTATCAATATTGAAATATTCCGATCTTAGAATAGCTTCGGCACAATAATTATGATTATTTGCGATTTGAGTACAACCCTCAAGTTGGTTCTGCGAATTAAAATCGATTACATCAAGCGCTTTAGATGTATTCAGAGTCCTTCCCTTACCGTCTTTATCTACTCTGCCCCAGTCATATATCCGATAAGTCGTATTGCTGTTTTGCTGGATTTCGGCAATTAAGATTCCGCTAAGGATTGCATGTACTTTACCGGCGGGCACATAGAAAACATCTCCGGGTTTTGCATCCACCATGTTCAGCATCTGCTCTATTTTATTTTCCGATACGGCCTTCAAATAATCTTCTTTTGACTCATTCTTTTTAATACCGTAAACGAGTTTGGAATTTTCTTTGGCATCCAATACGTACCATAGCTCATTCTTTCCGTTTTTTTCACCGTTAGCCCTGGAATAAGCGTCATCCGGGTGAACCTGAACTGACAGATTTTCATTTGCGTCGATTATTTTTATCAACAGGGGAAAATGAGTGCCAAACTTTTGATAGATTTTGTCCCCCATCAGCTTTTCCCTGTACTTTAAAATTAAGCTGTGCAAACTCATCCCTTTTAATGCTCCGGAGGATACAATACTTGTTCCATCATCACGACAACAAAGTTCCCAGCTCTCGGCTACCTTATCTAAAGGAATATTCCTACGAAAATATCTTGAAATGTTTGTTCCACCCCAAATAATTTGCTTATAGATGGGATCAAATTTTAATGGATACAATAAATCAACCACATCCTTAAAGCAATTTTATTTTATAGGTTAAATCAGTTTCAAGTGCTTTCAGCATTTGGATTGCGCCATAGCTGTCCTTTGCCTTGACTGTCAGATAACATTTTAATTTTGGTTCCGTACCCGAAGGTCTTATTACAATTTCGCAGTCTTTTTCAAGCGAAAACAATACCACGTCGGATTTCGGCAAAAACAGGCTGCCTTTTTTAGATGTTTCTCCATTTACCGTAACGGAGTTTAGGTAATCATCGGTTTTGATGACCGACAATCCGGCATAATCCGCAAAACATTCGTTTCGAAAATTATTAATAATAGCTTTCATTTTTTTCATGCCATCAGCGCCCTCAAAAGAGAAGGATAGTAGTTTGTGCTTCCAAAATCCATGCTTTTCATATAACTTTTCAAGTTCTTCAAGCAGAGTTGAGTTATTTTTTTTATAAAACGCAGCCATTTCACAAATCAACAGAGTAGTCGAGACAGCATCCTTGTCCCTAACAAAAGTCTCAGGCAGATATCCGTAGCTTTCTTCAAAGCCAAATACATATTTACCTTCCTTGTGCTTTTGTTCCAGAAGACCTATCTGCTCTCCAATATATTTAAAGCCGGTCAATGTGTCTATAACCTGTGCGCCATATTCTCTTGCAATCATGTACACCATTGCGCTTGTAACAATCGTTTTAATGATCACAGGGCTTTCGGGCAATCTGTTTTTGCCTTTCTTCTGAGATAAAATATAGCTTAAAAGCAAACATCCGGTTTCATTTCCTGTCAACAGTGTATATCCGCGTCCGTTTTTTACGGCTATTCCAACCCTGTCACAGTCAGGGTCTGTAGCAAGTAACAAATCTGCCGGGATTTTTTCGGCAAGCCCGATTGCCAGTTTGAAAACGGAGCGTTCTTCTGGGTTGGGATTTTGACAGGTAGGGAAATGGCCATCCGGGTTTTCCTGCTCCGGGACTACCGTCAAATTTTTCAAACCAGCTCTTGAAAGAATTTCTCTGACAGGTTTATTTCCCGTCCCATTAAGCGGAGTATAAATTACTTTTAAATCCGACTCTTTTAATATTTCAGGATTGATGGAGCATTGCATCACCTCATCAAGATATTTTTCCAGAAGATCTTGAGAAACAAAATGAACGAAGCCTTCTTGAACGGCTTTTTCAAAAGGCTCTTTTTTCACGCCGTCAAAGATATCCACTTTTTTAATACACCTTTGTATTGATTCGGCCATTCCAAGTGTAATCTGGCAGCCATCGCTTCCATATACCTTGTAGCCGTTATATTCGGCTGGATTATGGCTCGCAGTTATCACAATGCCGGCATCGCATTCAAGTTCCCTGACCGCGTAGGACAAAACAGGAGTAGGCATCAGCTCCGAAAAAATATATGCTTTGGCTCCGTTGGCGGCAATAACCCCGGCGGCCGATCTTGCGAACTGTTCAGATTTTATGCGGCTGTCAAATGCGATTGCAACTGACGGTAATTCCTTTTTACTTTTCAAAAAATCGCAGAGACCCTGGGTTGCTTTGTTCACGGTGTTGATATTCATCCGGTTTGTACCTGCCCCCATGCAGCCCCGCAAGCCCCCTGTGCCAAATTCCAAATCTTTATAAAAGGCATCGTTTAGTTCCAGCTCTGTCATTGCGATTAATTGATTTTTTAAATCAGTATCTTCCGTGATGTCTAACCATTTTTTATAAATACATTTTATATCTATATCATCACATCCTTTTCAAATCCTAAGTTTTTCATACTATACCAAAACCGCCTGACTGTCGTAAGTCAGACGGTTTTTTACGAATTATTACTAATTTCCATGAATGCTATTCCATAAGAAATAATGCTTTCAGACCCTTGATTGTAGTTCAGGCCGTTTTCATTTAACCCGTCATAACAAGCACCTGTTTCTTCATCTATTAAAGACAAACCCTTCGAATTCTTTCCGCTATACCAGCAAAAACACTTAACCGCATGATCAAGGTATTTCTTATCTTTTGTTATTTCATAATAATCCAAATATGAAAGCAGTGTTTCACAGGCCTCGATTGGCTGCTCATCATATTCTGCAGCTTTTTCGCCTTTGAAGAGCCATCCGTTGGAGCCAACGGGTTTAAAATAATCATTTTTTAGAGTTATGCTTCCAAGAAAGTCCATACTTTCCTTGGCTGTTTCAAGAAATACGTCCTTTTTTAGTATTTTATACGCCTTGAACAACGACCATGAAAAAAAGGCGTTGCCATAAGTCAACGAATTCTCAAACCAATGCCAATCCCCATCTTTATATTGTGTGTATTGGCAAACCAATTCCATAGACAAAGTATCAATATGGCTAATAATTTCCTCTGTTCCTCTTAGATAGCTTAAGCCGACAATGGAATATGCTTTTGCTCTTGGCGAATCAAGTTTGGGCCAGTGTTCCAAAGATTTGTTTAAAATATGCTGGCATGTTTTTTTAATGTTTTTAGGTATTGATGTACTTGAGATTGTACGGCCTAAAGCCCATAGGCATCTTCCAAAGCAATCTTCAGAGCCTTCCTCTTCCATAAATTCTCTATTATAATTCATAAAGTTTTTAAATTTTCCATCATCATTTTGAGCGTTAAGAATAAACGCCAAGTATTTACAAACAAGCCTTAAATATTTTTTCTTGTTAAAACTCTCAAAAAGCATAACTGCTAAAATCAATGCTCTGGAGTTATCGTCAGTCGTATAGCCTTCTCTCGGGTCTGGAATGCCATATACACTGTGCTGAAATATTCCAACATCGTCAGTTAGTGTAAACACATAATCAATAAAACCAAGTTCATGATCTGAGAAATCCACTATGCTACCCCCATTTTTGAGGCTGATTTTATTATATTTAAAAACACTTCAATATAACACTTGGCTACCTTATCCCAATACATTGTCATGCCAAGTTTTATGGTGTCCTTTTCCATTTTTGCTTTTTTATCAGGGTTTTGTATAATATATTTGATACAGTCAGCCAAGGAGTTTGGATTATTGAATTTGGCGAGCAATCCTCCTCCACCTGATAGCATTTCTTCGGCATAAAGGTAAGGGGTGGAAACGATAGCTTTTCCATAGCCCACAGCATAAGCCATTGTACCACTCACTGCTTGATCCTTTCCCAAATAAGGCGTCATATAAATATCCGACAGCTGCAAATACTCAATTATTTCATCCTTTGAAAGGTATTTATTAATAAATTTCACATTTTCTTTAAGATTAAGCCTTTTGACAAGCTCTTCAAGCTTATTTCTGTAGGATCGGCCTTCCTCTTTTAGTGCCGGATGGGTTTGACCTAAAATAAGGTATAGTACGTCTCTGTTCTCTTTGACAACTTTTGATATGGCTTCAATTCCGTGTTCTATCCCTTTACTCGGCCCAATTAGTCCAAAAGTGCTTATTATCTGCCTATTCTCATATCCATACTTTTTTTTCAAAGATTCACGTGGTTGAATTTGCTTTTTAGGAACACCATGATGAATTACTTCTATTTTTTCTGGATCAATTCCATATACTGATTGGAGTAAGTGCTTAGTATTGCTGGCCATAGTGATGACTTTTGCACTTCTTTTGCCAAGAGTATTGATTATTAATCGTTGTTTAATGTTGGGCTCTGACAATATAGTATGTAAAGTTGTAACCACTGGAATTTCTATATTATTAATCAAATCAAGAATATAATCGCCATATTCTCCCCCGAAAATTCCGTATTCATGTTCAATTACCAATAGATCTATGTCCGAGCCATTCAATCTTTCCGCTACTTTAAGATAATCAACTTGTTCATGCTGTCCAATCTCAGCAATGACTTTACTGTCATACACACAATTTTCCATACTGTTTATAGCAATCACATTTGTATTAATTGTCCCAATATTGTCCATTGCGGTTATTAGGTCTTGCGTAAATGTAGCCAGACCACATTCACGGGGTGGGTAAGTACTTAAAAACGCAATTTTTATTTTTTTGTTATTTACCATCTATTATCTCCTCCTTGTAAATCAACAACTATGCTATCGGTTCTAAAGTTTTTTTCTTTTGAACTTTAGTTTCAACAATATTCTTATTGATCATATTCTTTGATACTATTAATTTTGGGTTAATAATAATACCTGAAAACTTGGAATTATCTTGAATACTTATTTTGTCCCAAACAATAGAGTCGGTGATTTTATTGTTTATGCCTATTCTACAGTTATTTCCAATAATAGTATTGGGTCCAATAGTTGAATAAGCTCCGATTTTAGTGTTTTCACCAATATATACAGGACCAATAATTTTAGTAGAAGGATGGATTATTGTATTTTCATCTATAAATATATCCTGCTTTTCATCCTTAAATTCTGGCAAAGGATAGATCCCTCTTAAAATATCTTGATGAGCCTGAATATATTTTTCAATGGTGCCTATGTCCATCCAATATGCATCACTTTTATAAACTGCAATAGGGTAGCCCTTTTTTAGCAGTAAAGGATAGGTTTCTCTTTCTATTGATACTACCTTTGAATCAGGAATTTCTTTTAATACATTGGGTTCAAATATATATATTCCAGCATTAATATAGTTTGATTTTATCTCTAAAAGCTTTGGTTTTTCAGTAAATGATTCAGCATATAGATTCTCATTATATTCAATAACACCATAAGCAGAAGGATTTTCAACTCTTGTAACAGCAATTGTAACCGCCGCACATTTTTTTTGGTGAAATTTCAACATATCCATAATATTAATATTACTTAATATATCAGCATTAAATATGATAAAAGTATCATTGAAAAATTCTTCAGTATTTTTAATTGCACCTCCTGTACCTAAAGGAATATCTTCACAGATATAGTGAATTTTTAATCCAAATTTTGTACCATCCCCAAAATACTCTTTAATTTTTTGTGGTTTATAACTTGTACTGAGTATAATTTCATCAACACCACAGTCCTTGAGTTTCAACATGTTTCTTTCCAAAAGCGGTTTTCCCATCATTGGTACCATAGGTTTAGGCAAATCGTCAGTTAATGGTTTTAATCTGGTCCCCATTCCACCTGCAAGAAATAATGCTTTCATAAGTTTTCCCCCTTAATCGTTAGATTTCTAAAGCACACTTCCTTGTGAAAAGTGCCATTATAGAATATTATTTTGTTTTTAATCATCTTCACATGGTTCTGGGCAGCTGTGCATATATTGAAGCAACTCACATAAATTGGCAGATGCTAAGCCAATACAGGAGTCCGCTCCACCATAATACATATTGACTATGCTAGTATGCTCATCGAGTATCCACCCACAAGGAAATACTACGTCACTAACATCTCCAAACTTCTCATAAGGCTCTTTGGGTCCAAAAATCCATTCATTACTTCTTTTCAAAACCTTTGCTGGGTTTTCTAAATCTAGCAGTGCAAGCCCTAACCGGTAAATAGCACCAGCTACAGTATTTTTAACTCCATGATAAAGAATGAGCCAACCCTCAGAAGTTTCAAGAGGTTGGGCTGATAGCCCAATTTTATTCGCATCCCACCATCCACCATTACGTGCATTCAAAAGAATCTGATGATCTCCCCAATTTTTCAGGTCCGTAGAACTAGATATCCAAATATGTGCCTTGTGACCTTCAGAATAAGGTCGGTGAATTAAAATATATTTACCGTTAAACCTTCTCGGAAATAGAGCCGCATCTTTATCATCAGGAGGCATGATCGATCCCTGTTTTTCGAAATTTATAAAATCACTGGTAAGGGCCAATGATATCAATGGTCCTGTTCGTGAAAAGGATGTATACGTGATTGCCCATTTTTCTAATTCTGTCATCCAGGTTATTCTGGGGTCTTCAATTCCCCATCTTTCTTCCGGATGTATATTTGGTTCTGCATTCATAGTTGGGCCTCTATCAAATATCCAATTTGATACTCCATCTTTACTGATTGCTTTTGCTAAATGTGAAAATCCTTGTCTATCTTCCACTCTTGCAAGCAATAAAGTTTTATTTTCAAATATAGTGGCTCCTGGATTAAATATGGTATGAGCAGGATAAGGCAAGTCCTTTGAGGTTATAATGGGATTTTGAGAATTCCTTTTAAAAAGCTCAGGATAGGAATTATCTTTTGAATTTAATAATGTCGGTGTATAAGTTATCATAATAGTCAAGCCCTCCTTTAAGCAAACATAACATGAAAATTTTTCTTAGAGCATTTGATAAAACTAATATTACGTTTTATTTTATATCATTAAGTAATTGATCAATTGAGTATCTTCTCCGATTTCCTTCCTTTGGTAAAGACTCAATGACCTTTGCTATATCTCTTTCCTCAAGACTCTCCAGACACTCGATAAATACTGAAATCCTTTCATATTCAGTGATGGAAAACAACACTGCATCCGGTTGATTATTTTTTAAAATAAATATCTTGCCTAGACTTTCTGCCTTTTCCCTGCAAGCCTTATAATTTTTTATCATTTCTGAGTTTGAGACAATAGCTTTTGTTGAAATGTTCATTTGAATTCTCCTTACTTTTTCCTTAATGTAATTACATCATACTTTAATATGAATAATTTGTCAAATATTTATTCTAAATATTATTCTAATATAAATTGCAACATTAAGTGACGGTAAAAATGTGGTAAATATGTATAATGCATCCTATTAGCTATAGAGTTCCTGGATGTCAAGGGCGAGCTTTAGCTCGTTCATCGGAAGCGAAGCAGGAGACCC
>JAQUTA010000054.1:13322-15118 GCA_028709965.1 Lutispora sp. | reverse complement strand
CCGCTCATCTGATTTGGCTTATGCTTTAAGTGTGTTCCTAAGCCTACCTGTTCCAACAATTTTTTTGCTTTTTCATTTCTTATTTTTTTACCCATTCCTCTAAATATTAAGGGCAGACTCACATTTTCCTGAGCTGTCAGAGCAGCTAGCAAATTATAGGATTGAAATACAAAGCCCACATATCTCTGTCGAAACTTTGCCAAGCTGTTTTCACTCATCCGCTCAATGTTCTTGCCCTTAATTTTAATATTGCCTTTTGTAGGTCGTTCAAGGCCGGCCATTAGGTTTAATAAAGTAGATTTCCCCGAACCAGAGGTACCTAAAATACAACAAATCTCCCCCTTAGGAATCTCCAAGCTTATGTTTTCTAGCGCAATAACCTTTTCACTGCCTATTCTATAGATTTTACTTATATCTGTTAATGTCATAATAGCTTCTATAAAACATCACCTCCATCAATTATATTTAGACGTATTATAAGCAGAAAAGTATTCATAAATTTTAAAAGCTCAGACCACCGTCTGAGCTTTTCCTTAAAGAATTACCTTTCCCAATATATGCTTTTCTGTCTTTACAACTTTCTCTTCAATATCAGCCACTTCTTTGCCAACTTTTCCAACAAATTCAGCATCCTTTATTGAGCCTAAGTTAATCTTAACATTATACAAAGCTGAAAGAGCAGCTGTTCTTGCCATCATAGCCGCTACTGCACCATCTGTTACTGCATTTTTGTTCCCTTTTTCCACTGCCTTCTCAACTATACTCATCATTTTCAATGCGTTTTGGGCAACTTCAAGGGGAATTAGTGCCGCACTTTTCAATCCTGCTTGAATCTGATTTTTCCTTATCTCTTTTTCTTCCTCTGTTTCCTTTGGAAGCTTGAAGGCAGCCATTACACCATTAAAGGACTCACAATCCTTGTCTATGTATTCTAAGAACTTTTCTCTATACTCTGCTGCTTCATTAGCTATGCTCCTCATCTCTTCTTCAAGTCCCTCATAGCCCTTTTTCCCTATTGTAAGATTAGCTACCATTGCTGTAAGAGCTGCTGCAAGTCCGGCGCTTAAAGCAGCAACACTTCCACCACCAGGCACTGGAGCACTGGATGCAGTTTCTTCTAAAAATACTTTAATATTTTTATCTGCTAACATAATCTACCTCCTATCCTTTTATCAAAAACTAGTTTTCCCTTTTTTATTACTTTCTCTACAGTGCTTACCCCAATATGATAGGGAATAAATTTGTATGAAGGAAATTCCAGTATCAAAATATCACCTTTTTTGCCCGGGTCGATGCTGCCTATTTCATGAGCCCTGTCAACTGCAGCAGCACCATTTATTGTTAGTGCTGTTATGGCTTCTTCAATACTAATATTCATTTGTAATGTGGCCAAGGCAAACACCAAGGGTATGGATTCACAAAAACAGCTCCCTGGATTAAAATCCGTAGCTAGAGCCACTGCACATCCGCTATCTATCATTTTTCTACCTCTGGCAAAGCTCTCTTTGAGGCTGAAGGCAGTACAAGGAAGGAGAGTTGCTACTACTCCTGCCTTTGCCATTTCCTCTATGCCTTTATCTGATACCTGGAGAAGGTGGTCTGCAGATGCAGCACCAAGTTCTGCTGCCAGCTCTCCTCCACCAAATTGTACAATTTCATCAGCATGGACTTTAATTTTGAATCCCAATTCCTTTGCTTTATTCTGTATTCTTCTGGTTTGCTCTATAGAGAATACATTTTTTTCACAAAATACATCTGAAAACTCAGCAAGATTATGTTCAGCTATTTCAGGCATC
>JAQUTA010000054.1:0-13222 GCA_028709965.1 Lutispora sp. | reverse complement strand
TTTAATTTTGAATCCCAATTCCTTTGCTTTATTCTGTATTCTTCTGGTTTGCTCTATAGAGAATACATTTTTTTCACAAAATACATCTGAAAACTCAGCAAGATTATGTTCAGCTATTTCAGGCATCATTTCATTTATGATATAATCTACGTAATCATCTGTTTTGCCTTTATACTCTATTGGTGTGGCATGAGCACCCATAAAAGTTCTTACAATATCCAAAGAATGAATTTTGTCCAGTTCTTCCATGACCTTAAGCTGCTTTATCTCCGTATCCAAATTCAAACCATAGCCGCTCTTGCCTTCTACAGTTGTTACGCCAAAGGAAAGCATGGACTCCAACCTGCTCAATCCAACTTCTACAAGCTCTTCAATAGAAGCTTCTCTTGTGGCTTTCACCGAATTGACTATGCCCCCACCTCGCTGCATAATATCCATGTAGCTGTCTCCACGAAGCCTCCAAGAAAACTCTTCCGCTCTATAGCCTCCAAAAATGAGATGGGTATGGGAATCTACAAAACCTGGTAAAACGGCTTTGCCCGAAGCATCGATAACTTCATAGTTTTTCTCATCATATTTTTTAAGAATTTCCTCAGTTTTGCCTGCTGCTTTAATAATTCCATCTTCAATGATTACCGCACCATCTTCTATTATATGCAAATCAGACATTTCCTTGCCTTGCTTAGCTTTGAAGCCGCTGCATGTTACAAGCTCCTGAGCATTTTTAATCAACATATTATTCTTTTCCATAGCTTTACACCATAACTCTTTTTAATGCTTCTGCTACTGCATTTTTCACCAGTTCTTCTTCAGGGATAAAAGGCAGGGTTATGTGATCCAATCCATCTTGAGTCTTATTGTATTCCATTGATGTAGTTATGGAATTTTCATTCCTTGCCCAGGCTCTTCTTGCAACTCCCCCCATAACGTCCCAAAGCATAGCGTCTTTTATTATATTATCTATTCTGTCACTCCCATCTAATACCAGCCCAAAACCGCCATTGATGGATTTGCCTATGCCTACTCCTCCACCGTTATGAAGAGCAACAAGACTCATGCCCCTTGCGGCATTGCCTGCAAAACACTGTACTGCCATATCCGCCATTATGTTGCTACCGTCTTTGATATTTGAGGTCTCTCTAAAGGGAGAATCCGTACCGCTTACATCATGATGGTCGCGACCCAGCATTACAGGTCCTATTTCACCATTTCTCACCATCTCATTGAATCTTAAAGCAATATTAGTCCTTCCCCAAGCATCCTGATATAGTATTCTTGCCTGGGTACCTACAACCAATTTGTTCTTTTCTGCATCCCTTATCCATACCCAATTGTCTCTGTCTTGTGCTCTTCTGTTTGGGTCTATGCAGTCCATGGCAGCATGGTCTGTCTTCAGAAGATCTTCTTCTTTTCCGCTGAGGCATACCCATCTAAAGGGTCCATAGCCATAATCAAATAGCTCAGGTCCCATAATATCCTCTACATAGGATGGGAAAATGAAGCCATCCTTTTCATCAACACCATTTTTCGCTATTTCAACAGCACCTGCATCATAAACTGCTTTCATAAAGGAATTTCCATAGTCAAAGAAATATGTGCCTCTGTTTACCAATTCCTTTATTAGTTCAAAATGATGCCTTAGAGTCTTATCTACGTTTTCGCAAAACCTTTCTCTATCTTCTTTCAGCATCTTGGTTCTCTCTTCAAAGCTCAGGCCTTGTGGACAATAACCTCCATCATAGGGTGCATGGCAAGAAGTTTGGTCTGAAAGGAGATGAATTTTTATATTATTATTCACTGCATACTCCAGCAAATCTACTATATTTCCATGATATGCTATCGAAATAGGTTCTTTCTTGGACATGTAGTCATACGCTGTATCAAATACTTCTTTAAGATCATTAGATACCTTGCTGACCCATCCTTGTTTGTATCTTGTTTCTATCCTGGAATAATCAACCTCTGCAACTATTCCTACGCCATTAGCAATCTCTATAGCTTTTGGTTGAGCTCCGCTCATGCCACCAAGACCTGAAGTTACAAATAGATAGCCTTTTAAATCCTCATCCGGTCCGATACCTAACTTCTTTCTACCTGCATTTAGAATAGTATTAAAAGTTCCATGTACTATTCCTTGAGGTCCTATATACATCCAACCTCCTGCAGTCATTTGTCCATAATTTGCAACACCCATCTGCATTGCATAATGCCAATCCTTATTGTTGTCAAACATTCCCACCATAAGTGCATTGGTGATTATTACTCTTGGATCAGTGGGTTTTGAGTGAAATAATCCTAGGGGATGACCTGATTCAATTACTAATGTCTGGTGGTCAGTCAGTACTTCCAGGTACTTCATTATTAGGTTGTACTGCATCCAGTTTTGACAAACTTGGCCTGTCTCGCCGTAGGTAACCAGTTCATAGGGATATAGAGCGGTTTCAAAGTCCAAATTATTGTCTATCATAACCTGGAAGGCTTTACCTTCTATACAATTTCCCTTGTACTTATCAATAGGCTTGCCGTAAATCCTTCCTTGGGGTCGGAAACGATAACCATAAATTCTCCCTCTTGTAACCAATTCCTCCATGAACTCGGGAGCCAGCTTTTCATGAAGCTCCTCAGGAACATATCGAAGAGCATTTTTTAGTGCTACCTCTGCCTGATCCGGAGTCAAAGTAAAACCACGATCCGGAGCTCTTCTTATGCCTTCAAGAAAAGTAGGCATTTGGGGTAATTCATTTCCTAGCTTTATTGTCATAGCATCGGAAATATCATAATTTGTAACCATCACAGTACCTCCAATCTTTATATTTATCTTATATCTTTCCTTCTCTATTAATAATTTCTTCTAAGACTTCTGCAGCTGCAATTACAATATTGATACATCTTACTTCATCATTCCTATAAAGTTCCTTAAGTTTTTTACAATTATCTGTTGACAGCTTGTCTTTAAATTTTTGAAAACTTTCTTTTGTCAATTCCTTTATTCTGTCGCTCTCATGAGCTATGTCCTTTACATATAGTATTCCTAATACAGCCAAGGCCCCTGTTAGAGCACCACAGGTTTCTTCAACTGCCATACCTCCACCAAAAGCTGCCATAGTCTTTAAAGCCTTTTTATCAAGTTCTAGTCCATAAACTTCATTTGCTGCATAAAGTATGGCTTCTGCACAATTTAAGTCATAGCTCTTATCATAGTATTTTTTTACAGCTTCAACTAACACTTTATTTTCCACCCCTTACTTAATTATTCTTTCTTCATTAGCTTCTCTTCTAATGCCTTACCTGTATCTGTAGCTGCCAATCCGCCCATTGAAGTCTCCCTGAATTCCACAGGCATAGCATGGCCTACTTCGCCCATAGCCTTAATGACCTCATCTATAGGTATTACACTTTTAATATCTGACATAGCCATATCTGCAGCAAGGATAGCTTGAGCTGCACCAAAGCTATTTCTCTTGATACATGGGACTTCTACCAATCCGGCTACCGGATCACATATAAGCCCCATAATGCCTTTTAAAGCTATTGCTGCCGCGTCTCCTGATTGAGTTGGAGAGCCTCCTGCTAATTCGACTGCTGCAGCCGCCGCCATAGCGGAAGCAGCTCCGCATTCTGCTTGACATCCGCCCTCTGCCCCTGCTAAGGTTGCGTTTTGTGCTATGATCTTTCCTACTACTGCGGAAGTAATCAAAGCTTCTACTATCTCTTCATCAGATTTTCCCAGTAATTCTCCCACGGTGATCAAGACACCAGGTATTATACCGCAGGATCCAGCTGTTGGAGCAGCAACTATCCTGCCCATAGAAGCATTTATATTTGAAACCGCCATAGCTCTGGAAGATGCTTTTAATATGGTCTCCCCAGACAGACCTTTTTCCTTGCATTGCCATAGATTAAAGCCTTCTCCGCCGGTTAAACCACTAATAGAAGGTATAATTTTGCTAATACCATGAGATACAGAATCTTTCATTACATTATAATTGCATGTCATTTTTTCTTTTATTTCCGTGTTTGATAAGCCAGTTTCTTTACTCTCTAATTCAATTGCCACAGTAGATATTTTTGTTCTTTTTTCTTCTGCAGCCTCAATTATTTGCTGCATAGTGTATAATGACATAATCCATCCTCCTTAAACAGTAGGTACAACTATTGTCTTATGTATGCCATCATAATCTTTTAAATCTACTTTTATAGATTTTGGTGGCGTCTCATCAGTTTCAATAATCATTAATGCAGTATCGCCTTTTGATTTCCTTGATAACTTCATCTGGGCAATATTTATATTTTTTTCTGCCAAATATGATGCTACAAAAGCCACAATGCCGGGTTTATCGTTTTGAACAACAATTATAGTATTAAATTCCCCAGTAAATTCCGTTTTGAATCCATCAATATCTATTATCATAACCCTTCCTCCACCCAAGGAGCAACCCATTATACTCATTACTCCATTTTGCCCCATTAATTTGATTCTTGCAGTATTAGGGTGGTATGCTCTATTGCTGTTCTGATGTTGGAATAGTATTTCCAGCCCTGCATCTTTACCATAGTCAAATGCATTTCTAATTTCCTCATCATCAGGATTCATCCCTAATATGCCGGCCACAAGTGCTTTATCCGTTCCATGACCCTTTCCGGTTTTAGAAAAAGAATTGTAAAGTGTAATTTCTGCCTTGTGAAAGCTTCCGCCGTATATGCTTCTTGCAAGCTTACCCAATCTAACCGCTCCGGCAGTATGTGAGCTGGATGGACCGATAATAACAGGACCAATAATATCAAAAAGATTCATGCCGTACTCCTCCTATCTTCTTAATATATAATATCATCTAATTGTTATTTCTTTCAACCCATCAAAACTACAACTTCATGGCTCCCTTTATCGTTGGAAAGCTCTATAGCTTTGCTATGTATATATTTTCCATCTAGACTAATTGATATGACTCCTTTGCTCCTTTTTTCAGGATTTAATATATTTATCTTATAAGTTGTATCAAAATGGTTGTAATGTACTTTATAGCCCTCCCACTCCTGAGGAATGCATGGGTCTATATACAGTTTATTACCTCTCTTCTTTATGCCCAGAATATATTCAATACCTGCTTTGTATAGCCAACCGGAAGCTCCCGTATACCACGACCATCCTCCCCTCCCGGCATGAGGGCTTACTGCGTAAACATCGGCAGCTATGGCATAGGGCTCCGTCTTATATATTGCGCATTCTAGCAATGACCTAGTATGATTTATTGGGTTTATCATATGAAGCAGGCTTTGGGCTATACTCCCCTCCCCTAATTTAGCAAAAGCACATATGACCCAAGCTGCAGCATGAGTATATTGTCCGCCATTTTCTCTGACTCCTGGTACATAAGATTTTATATATCCAGGGTTCTTATGGGTTTTCTCAAAAGGTGGTGTGAAAAGAAGAATTAGACCCTCACCCTCTTTAATCAGATGCTTTTTTACTGATTTCATGGCCATTGCTGCCCTTTCAGGTTTTGCTGCACCTGATATTACAGCCCAACTTTGTGCTATGGAATCTATCATACATTCTGTATTTTCTGTAGAACCTAGAGGGGAGCCATCATCATAGTAAGCCCTTTTATACCAATTTCCATCCCACCCATTATCTTCAACGGCTTTTATCAGCTTTTCCATGGCTTTTTCATATTTTATTGCTCTATCTTCATCCTCCATAAAGGTGCATATAGGAATAAAACCTTTCAAGATTTTATATATAAAAAAAGCTAACCATACGCTTTCACCTTTCCCTTTATTTCCCACTGTATTCATCCCGTCATTCCAATCCCCGGAGCCCATCAATGGCAAGCAGTGATTTCCAAATTTCAAGCTCCTGTCAATGGCTTTTGTACAATGCTCATAAACAGTTCCCACCATGGTTGACTGCTTGGGTGTGCCGTATCTTTCATCTTCTCCTTCTTTCAAAGGCTCATCACTTAAATAGGGTGTCTCTATATCCATTATACTTTTGTCTTCAGTTAACTTGAGATACTCAATGAGTGCATAGGGCAGCCAGAGCAAATCATCTGAGAACCTTGTCCGAACACCTTTATTTCCGGCCATAGGATGCCACCAGTGCAAAACATCGCCTTCCTCAAACTGATGACTGCTATGAAGCAAGATCTGTTCTTTAAGTAAATCAGGCATTATCATCCCTATGTTTACAGCATCTTGGAGCTGATCCCTGAATCCGTATGCTCCTCCCGATTGATAAAAACCGGATCTAGCCCACAATCTGCAAGATATAGTCTGATAAACCAGCCATCCATTTATCAGTATATCCATGGACTTGTCGGGGGTTTCCACTTTAATTTTTCCTGTTATATCCTTCCAGCCCATCTTGGATCTTTCCAGTTCTTTCTCTGCATTTGATATATATTTATACTTTTCCCAAAGTATCTCAATTTCCTTATAATCTTCACCTTGACCTAGGTAAAATCCTATTGTCTTCTCCTCCATGGCTTCAAAACTTACTTCAACTTGAATAGCGCCACAAGGTTCATAACCCGTGCTAAGATCTATATTTGAATCTTCTTCAATCAAATCAAAAAATTCAAGCTTATTTGTTTTATACTCTTTTATTGTTTCGCTTGATGATACTAAGACCATTCTTCCTGGAAAGTCTCTGTTATATCCATTCTTTAGTATCAAGCCATTATATTTTTCATCATGCTCAATGACTATATGTGGTTTAGTGTCTTTTTGGTTCACTCCCAAAACCGGTTCTATGTAGTAATAAAGTCTGAGTGTTTTCTTTTTATCTTCTTTATTCTTTAGCCTTAAGACATTTACTTTAAGTTTTTCGTTTAATGGCACGAAAATCTCAAGTTCTTGCCTTAAACCATAGCATTCCTTGCAAAATACTGTATAACCCCAGCCTTGTCTAACCACCCATGGCTCGACACTTTCTGAAACTTGAGGAGTGATAGTCCAAGCCAAATCTTTCTCAATATCCTCAATATATATAATCTCCTGAGGCTCATCGGTAACCGGATCATTGGTCCAAGGGGTGATTTTGTATTCTCTGCTATTTTCTGCCCAGGTATATCCTCCTCCCCTTTCAGATACTATTGAGCCAAACTTTGGATTTGCAATTACATTAATCCATGGTGCAGGTGTATTGTGATCCTTCTTTAAGCTCATTATATATTCACTGCCGTCGCTGTTAAATCCACCATAGCCATTATATAGGAATGAATTCTTTATATCGGTAAATTCAAGCATCTTTGCTATGTTGCCTGAACGGCTTTTACTTCTTTTATGCTTCTTAATAGTGATATCTATTAATTGCTTTTCTATAGGACCTTCTTCAGCATTAAAAGCAAGAGAAGAAGCCGCAAACAATAATCCTCTGTCTTCTATGGATATATTTGAAGCATTTAAAATAAATATTCCACCTGGCTTACCTATTAAATATCTTCCATTACTCCCTTCTACCAAATTAAAAATAGCTGTTCTCAGAGGCTGCAGATAACTGCTTTCATCTAAGTTCAGAATAATCAAATCCACGTTTAAACCCTTGATCCTCAAAAACTCATGAGCTTTAACAGCTTGTTTCAAAACAGGAATATCTCTCTCGTCTAATATAGAAATAAGCATAATAGGCAAATCTCCCGATATTCCATAAGTCCAAAGAGAGGGCTGACCTTTTTTATTATTTTTTGTCCAGTCCCTATATTTATTTTTTGAGGGACTATTATAGACAATATGTGAAATCAACTTTTCGTAATTGATAACATCCTGGTTTTCCAGATTTAGATATGCTTCTTCAACTTGGCTTCTAATAATTGACAGTTCATATGCTCTTTGTATTGACGAAATCTCCCTATATTTGACCATCAACTCTTTCATTTTTTCTTTTGATGCACCGCATCCTGTTACAAAAGATATTTCTCCATGACTTCCAGCTTTTATCTTTATTATTCTTCTAATACTCATAACTGGATCTAGTACTATGCCTGCAGTGTTTGACAGAGACCTATGTATAGCCAAAGGATTTTGAATGTTTCTTCCTCTCCCTATGAAATTTACCCTATTTGTCTCATACTCTATTGAGTCAAGAGCATCTCCTTCCACCGCAGATGTATGAAACGCCCATACCTCTTCCCCATCAACTTCCCTGGGCTTCCTCACTGCAATAAGACCCTTATATTCATCTAAATATTCTGTTCTGACAAATAAACTAGAGAAGGCTCTATGGGCTAAATCCGAGGCCTCTGTAGAAAGTACAATCTCAAAATAGCTTGTAATCTCCAAAGAAATAGGAATCTTCCCATGATTTTCAATTTTGAGCCTTCTTATCTCCACATGATCTTCAGGGGATACAAATACTTCCATCATGGTTTTTATTTCGTCATCTACCCTTGTAAACTCTGCTCTAGATTGGTAAAAAGACACAAAATATCCATCTGCATCCTCATTTATAGGCTCATAAGCAGAAGTCCAAACCTTGTCCTTGCTCACATCTCTTATAAATATATAATTGCCATAATCCCCCTTTAAGGCATTATTTCTCCACCGATTGATTAAGGTGTCCCCCAGCTTGCTATATCCTCCGCCCCTGTTGTTGAGCAAAACAGAGTAGCTTCCATTAGTCAAGATCTGGCAGGCAGGAGGTAGAATGTCGGAGGAACTATAGCTTCTCACACCTTCGTGATATAACCTTTTTTGTCTGCTCTTCGTCTTAATACTTTCCTTATACTCCTTAGTGATGACAGCGCTTTGGGGTACCCTTTCCTTAAGTATAATTTCTCCTGCTTTTACAATAGGATGGCTGTGAAAGCGTTTTATCATTATGTCATCGCAAAAGTAATTGTCAATGGCCAGTAAATTCATGCCTTGATGATGAGCCATGTAACTTTTGATTATTTGATAGTTTGTTCCCATGGTCATGCGTCTTATGGTAAAATCTACGGCTTCATAAAGTCCATATTTCCCTTCCATCCCAAGCTCCATTAACTTTTTAATATTCTGTGCTACGCCTTGTGGATCAAAATTAATAGCCATAAAAGTTGAATACGGAGATATAACAACATCCTTCACAAGACCTCTCTTTAATCCCAAGTCAGGAACTCCAAAGGCTTTATATTGATAATTCAAATCTAAATCAAAGGCATAATAACCAGACTCGGAGGTGCCCCAGGGTATAAGGTTTTTATGACCATAACTCTTTTGAGCTTTTATAACCCCTCTATAGGTTTCGTCCAAAATAGTCCTCTTATAATTTTTCATTATTAATGATGGCATAAAGTATTCAAACATGGTTCCAGTCCAAGAAACCAAAGCTCTTGTATTTCCTACTCGAGTCAAGGCTCTCCCCAGCTTGCTCCAATGTTTTAAAGGTACTTCCCCTCTAGCTATTGAAAGAAAACCAGTTGTCCTCGCTTCAGAAGCTAGCAAATCATAATATGAATTTGTGAGCCTTTCCTTCTCTACGTCATAACCTATAGAAAACAAATTCTTCTTTTTATTATACAAGTGAATAAACTCAGTTTTTTCAATAATTCTATCTATTCGTTTTGTCATGTCTTCCAGTGTGTCTTTTTCATGGTTTTTATTCAAGAGCTCTTTCAGACCTTGCCCTAATAAAAGCATATATGTCACAAAATTTCCGCTATCAACTGTAGAAACATATTGGGGTCGTAATACCTCTAAAGTTTTTACATCATACCAATTGTATAAATGCCCCTTCCAATTTTCTAAATTCTCAACTGTGTCTATCGTATTTTTAAGCCTATCTATCATCTGCCCCCTAGTGATGTACCCCAAATCTGCAGCCGCAAGAGTCGATACCATATATAGTCCAATGTTAGTCGGTGAGGTTCTCAAAGCTGCTCCTTTGGGAGGATATTCTTGATAGTTGTCAGGAGGCAGGAAATTAAATTCTTCGCACACCAAATCTTCGTAATAGGTCCAGGTTTTTCTCCCAATACTATTAATAGTATCCATATCTTCACTAGATAGCACAGGCTTTTCCCTTTTTGCATCATCGCTTATTCGAAAAGCAATATATGGTGAAAAAAGCCATAGAGCCGTAATAAAAGCCACAACTATATCGTATGGCGCTTCGATGATGACAATATTTATAATAAAAAGCAAAGACAATGCTATTGAAAACCTCATCTTCCAAAAACAATACTTTAGATCAGCTTTGTACTTTTTCTCCGCATCAGCTGCTGTAACCCATTCTAATAAATTTTTATGTGAGCAAAATACTCTATATAATGTTCTTATAACTGCATCTGCCATTAAGTATCCATTATAGGGCAGAAAAGCAAGAAGAGTAAGAAGCTTGTAACCGCTTTTTTTCAAAAGCTCAATATATTGTGAGTTAGATATTCGTCTAGCCAACAATAAAGAAAAAATAGTTAAAATATGTGGAAATAGAAATATAAAAATAGTTATATAAATTAAACTGGAGGGCTCAGCGGGCAATAACATTGTGCCAAATAGAAGAAGTATATATAGAGATGGCTGCAGTATACTCCTTCTAAGATTATCAAGCATTTTCCATTTTGATAGGGAGGTTAGAGGATTTTTCCCGAAAATCCATCTAATAAGTTGCCAATCCCCTCTAACCCATCTATGTTGTCTAATAGCATATGAGATGTATTTCCCGGGGAAGCCGTCAATAAGCTCAATATCTCCAGCAAGGCCCGTTCTAAGAAAGCTTCCCTCTAAAAGGTCATGGCTCAAAACCGTATTGTTCTCAATCCTTTTTTCAGTTAATTCATTAAATAACTCTACGTCGTAAATACCCTTGCCTGTAAATATTCCTTCACCAAAAACATCTTGGTAAATATCCGATACGGCTGTGGCATATGGATCAACCCCACCATCACCGGCAAAAATTTCAGAGAAAAAAGTTTTGTTGGAATCTTCAATATCAATCCCTATCCTGGGCTGTATGATACCATAACCTTCTGTAACTATTCCTAGCTTTGGGTCATAAACGGCTTTGTTGAGAGGGTGAGCAATTGTGCCTATTAACTTTCTCGCGCTGTCAATAATAAGATTAGTATCTGAATCTATTGTTATAATATATTTGATATTATTTAGGCTTTGAGGATCTGAAGATTTATACACAAAGTAATAACTCTCCTTCCCCATAATAAGATTATTGAAATTTATTATTGCGCCCCTTTTTCTTTCCCATCCCATCCATTTGTTTTGCTCGGAATTGAATTCTCTTTTTCTATGAAAATAGTAGAATTTTGTTCTTTCTTCTTCATATTTATTGTTTAAATTCAGTACCCCAGTCATAGCAGTATTGATAATATCTTCGTCATCAGGATTCGTCTCAGTTTCGCAATCTTTGAAATCGCCAATTAACCCGAAGCTTATATTCTTATCTTTATTTGCTAGGTAGTATACTTCCATTTTTTCAATCAAATCCTGAGCTGTACTCTTATCACTTAATAAGGCAGGTATGATGACCATTGTTGATGCTTCCTCTGGAACGCCCTCATGATACTCAATCCTAGGAAGAACTGTAGGTTTATAAAGCTTCATAAATATATAGTTTGCAAGATTGATTCCAACTTCTGAAGCAGGAATCAATAGTAAAAAACAGAAAATTAATATTTGTAGATTATTCCAAGTTCTACCTAATATATAATTAAGTAAAATGATAAACAAGGATGTGAAGGATGCTATAGAAGCTATGTAAGACGATAATGATTTTAGTCTTAGCTCTCCTCCTTTTATCTTTAATTGTGAAAAAAGTTCCCATCTTCCCTCATCTATCAGGTAATACCCTACATGGGTTGTCTTAAAGCTTTTATGTGAAGTTTTTGCTACTCTGCATAAGCCTATTGCAGCATTTGCAATTTTTGTCTCAGAAACTCCAGAAGCTTTAGATATATCTTCGATTGTTTTTCTATAATAATCTCTGGATTCGAAATCCATGGAGGAGTAAATACCTGCCGGGTCCTTTGAGAGTTTCTCTTCAACTATACTTATGGATTCGAAAATTCCATTCCAATCCAGCGTGGGAACACTGTGGAGACTTGTAATGGAATTTCCCAAGGAAATTTTTCTCACAGCATGCTCTTTGTGCTCATATTGTACTACGTCTTTTATTGTCGTATTATATTCATCAAGCCTTTTCTCAAGATAATCATAAGTTTCTCCGGATTCTATACCTGCCCTTCTAATCCGTGCCAGAATGTGCTCTATGTATGAGGTGTTCAATCTGCACCTTATTTCCAAATTCTCATCTATAGCATGTAACAATTCATCGCCTTTCAAGTTTATATCCTGTTCCGCCTTATTCCACTGAAGCTGAGTATTATAAATAGTGTTACAAATAATCCTTATGTTTTCTACCAAAGCAATCCTTATCATCAAGGATAATGCCCATACCTCTGATATGGAGAGTATTTGATTGCTCTGATAAGATTTTATAAAATCTATAAGTAAATCTTCATCTATGTTTCCGTCGGTATGAGAAACATACTCCAGAATTATTCCATAAACTCTTGGATAATTCTTCAGGTATCCTGAGCCCAAGGTGTTAAGCTTGTAAAATCTTTCCTGGTCAATGTTTCTTATAACGTCCTTAACCTGCTCTTCTATCTTATAAAAGTTATCTAGCAGCCATTCTGATGCAGTGGACATATCAATATTATCTTTGGATATGTTATCAAGCTCTTTGTAAATTTCAAGTATGACATCATAATTTTCTTCCAAGCGCTTTTTCAGCTTTTTTGTAGAGCTCTTTCTCTTTTTTAATTGATGTTTTTGCCCAATACTATTCCCATGGGCTAGCAGATCTTCTCTATTTAAAAGTACGTCCTTGATTTCTTCAATATGATTCATTGAATCTTTCACACCTCTCTATATTTAAAAAATCAAAGGCTTATTGCCTCTGATTTTTTAACAGCTCAGCTATCTTTTCACTTAGATCTGCTGATAATTCCATAGCCATTTCTTGAGTATAACCCTCTGTATAAATATTAAATATAGGTTTTTCATTGTCAGGCAAGAGCAAAGCCCATCCCCTAGAATCATTTATTTTAACACCTTCAATAAGCTCTATATCTTCTGAGTTTACTTCAAACGCAATTTCTCTGATAATCCTGCCTTTATCTTTCCAGTCACAAGATATTTCTTTCTTAAGATAATGGTATTCTGGTATATCATGTATCAAACTACTTATCCTTGAGTTTTTCTTTTCCATATATTCAAGTAAGTAACC
>JAQUTA010000053.1 GCA_028709965.1 Lutispora sp. | reverse complement strand
GAACGTGTAAATCAACATAATATTTATTCATTTGTGCACCACCTTGTCATATATAGTAAGCACTTAACTTTTCTTATTTGTTTCCTTAACCCTTATACTTTATCCATCATCCATACAAAAAGCAAACGCCACAGTAAATCAGGATTTATCCTGCCCATACTGCGGGGTTTTAAGGAGGAGGTTATCTTCAGTTACAGCAACTCAAAGAATTGATTAAACTGACCTGGTTCAATACTAATGCCTTTTTATTTCTTTATTAGCCCGTTTGTTTTCATACATCAATATGTCAATATGTTTTTAAAATTCCTCCACCTTCATATGGGAATTATAGTCATACACAGCATAACCCATACTAAAGCTAAGCTTCTTGCGGTTATTTATTCCTGTCAGATAATCGGCGTACATGCTGTCATTCTGGATATTCAAAAATACTATCAATAAAGATAGCACAACGCCGTTCAAAATTAGTGATGTTCCATAAAAAAAGAGTGAGTGACGGGGTCAGGCTTGAATTATTCCCTTTCTCTTTTCAAATCCATTTACCAGTTCCTCAACAAATTTATTGGATTTGCTCTCTCCACTCTTTATTTTTGATATCATAGAAATTGGTATATTAATTTTTTGTGCTAACTCAGTACTTCTTATTATTGCATATTTATCATTTATCAAGACAATTGCCTTTCTCGTATCAGAATATTTTTGTATTTTACTTCTTCTAATTATTTCTTCTCTTTTTACTCCAGCTCTCAAGCATATTAAATCTATAATTTCATCGATATCCATTGTGCTGCTTTTATCTATATCTTCTCCCATTGCAACGCTGCTTTCGTATTTGATCGTATAATCATCAATATCATTATCACCATTATTCAAATTCATAAATTCTTCATACAGTCTATGAGCCTTTTTATAATCCTCACGAAACATGCCTAAAACAAAGTCGATTTCTACTAAACCATCATTTTTAAACTTTAAGTAATTATTATGGCTGCTCCATTGATAATTTAATCCAGCTTCAATACCGGCTTCTACAGGGTTATAGTGTATATATTTTATCAGTTGCAGGAGATAATTATCTTTATCGCATAGCACTGCTTTATATCTTTGTTGAAAAACATGACCTGTTCTATTATACTTTTTGTTATATCTTTGAGTAAAGCTCTGCTGGATTCCCTGCATTATTTTTGATAATTCTACGGTTTCCATCTCTATTAGCAAATGGACATGGTTATTCATTATACAATATGAATACAACTTAAACCCATATCTCTCTTTGTATTTTCTTACTAATTCCAAGTAGATTAGCTTGTCTTCATCTTTATTCAGAACATATTCTCCATTGTTACCTCGACACATAACATGATATAGAGCTCCAGGGTATTCAACTCTAGGTTTTCTTGCCATGTGATCACCTCTTTATATTCTTGGCAACATTATATGCTAAATAAGGGAATAATTCAAGCCTGACCCCATTCCCCCTATGACCCCATTCCCCCTATGATGGCACGCTCTTTTGGCAAACTCGATATTCTTTTTCACATCCCCGGCATTTCTTTCATCTTAGCCGCCAAAGCTTCGTATTTCCAAGGCTTCTCTAGGCTTTCTAAGTAGCTATAGAACCCTTTAATACTCTGCAATAAAACGCAATTTCGCTCGTCAATTTGCCATTTTCGGTCTTTATTGCGATGAGCTTCATTCGCTCTTCCTTGCGTACTTCTGACGGCTTGCAGCGAAAAAATCGGAGGCCTATTCCAAGAAGTCATTCTCTTTTTTTCAATCTTGCATTGTCTTTCGCCAATGCCTTAACCTCTGCTCGTAACCGCTGTATCTCCATTGCTTGGTTCATTGCTGAACCAGGTGTTTGGGTACCTGCTCCAGTATCCATTTCACCTATCTCAGCCTGATGCATCCATTGACTTAATCTACTTTTTAGTTACTCTCTTTACATTATCTGACATAGTGACCTCCTTTTTTATTATTTTTAGATTATTTGTTCGAGGTCATTGTGTCAAATATAATTATACAACATCATTGATGCCGATGACCAAAGTCCTGTCCTTGACATCAAGCCCTATACACCAAGCCTTGACCGTGTGGACCAACCGGAAGTTCCTACATGGTGTAAGCATTGGCCGAACAATGTAGAAACCAGTGGCGACTTTGATTGGGAGTCCGAATTTAACTTCTAAACTTCTAATAAAGAGGATGCACAGGATAGAGCATTTGCTGTCCTGTGCATCTTTTTCTACATCCCCCAAATCGTCCAGAGTATCCTTACAAAAGGACGGTGAGCGGATTTTAATTTTCATCGAGATTGTGCCCTTTCTATTGTTCATATTTAATTGGTTGAAGCTGCCATTTCAATGTGGTAAACTTATTTCATACATTTATTTGAAATTGTAGTGAAGAAATTTAATACTTAATGAGTGGTTTTATATACTCTGCAATATAGATAAATTACAGAATGGAGATAAATTATGATTGAAATAGTATTTAGTGATAGTGCCTGCGGCAGTTTAAAAATGGCACAGCATTACGGTAATGGTGACTATATTGGTGGTTGCACAGGGGTTATCATTAGCAAACATGATGGCAGCCAGCCAACACCGGAGGAAATCTCTGTTGCACAAAAGGCAGCAGAAGAACAAAATCGTTTGGAATGGGAAAATGCAGTTCCTATGGGCGGAAATCCTAAAGATGTTTTTGGATTTAATCTGATGCTAAGTGTCGGAGATATTTCCTATGATAATTTTGTAAATAGGCGGCAAAAAACGATAGATAATCTTTGGAGCATCTATCCCAACGACCCATCTGATACATCGTTTGACCTTACATCTGAATTGAATGAAACCATCAAAGCAATTCGTGAGCGGGTGTCACAGGGTGAGAATATTCGCATTTGGTATAGTAATCAACCTGATGAGTTGTGTGGTTTATACTGGTTTATGTCAGAGCTTCAACAGCTTAAGACACAGCCGAAGACGGTATATATTGTGAAGCTACCTGAACATGAATACAAAGATAATAATACCGTTATTACCCGCTCAGCATGGGGTGAAATTTCTCCGGGTGAGTGGCATCGGTACACTCCCTATGCTGAAGCTACAACATCCGTTTTTCGTCAACATTGTGCATTACAATGGCGTAACCTACAAAAAGAAAACGCACCTTTGCGGGCGGTTTTAAATGGACAGCTACTCAGCGTATCAGAGACAATTTACGATTATTTCATTTACCATGAAATTGATGCCGAGAACGATGAGTTTCAAGAAGCAATGGTTATAGGTCGTGTGTTGGGAAAATATCATTTAGGAATTGGCGATGCGTTGGTGGCGCATAGAATTGAAAAAATAATTCATGATGGGAAATTGTCTGTTGTAAGTGATCCTGTAAAAGATATGCCTATTTACCATCGCAGATTAAGAAAAAATCAAGTAACTCCTTTGGTGCTTCCTTAAAAGCTTCATAAAAGCAACTCTAAATAATCATGAAATTGAGCCGTTGCATCAGTGTGAAGATGCAACGGCTCTTAGTTTACTACATCCCTGAAATCGTCCAGAGTATCCTTGCAAAAGGATGTGAGCGAATTTTGATTTTCATGTGTTGATTCTCCTTTTTAAAGTTATATTATTTTGAAACATGACGTGTTGTTGTCATGTTTATGTAGTATAATCATTTCAAGAGGTGAAAGTATGCAAATCAATCGTCTTTTTGAGATAGTTTATCTACTACTTGACAGAAAAAATATGACTGCTAAGGAACTTGCCGAGCATTTTGAGGTGTCGGCTCGCACAATTCTACGTAATATCGAAACCCTTTCTATGGCAGGCATACCCATCTATACAGTACAAGGCAAAGGCGGTGGTGTTCGGCTTATGGATAACTTTGTGCTGAATAAATCCGTTTTGACCGACAAAGAGCAACAGGATATTTTATCAGCTTTGCAAGGGCTGAATGCTGTTGAAGTTCCAGAAGTGGAGAAAGTGCTTTCAAAGCTTGTAACACTTTTCAATAAAAATGCTACCTCGTGGATAGACATCGATTTTTCTCCTTGGGGCAGCAACGCAAGTGAAAAGGACAAGTTTTCAATCCTTCGAGATGCTATCCTATCTAAAAAGATGATACAGTTTGATTATGTCAGCTACTACGGAGAAAAGAGTCGACGCATATGTGAGCCACTCCAGATCGTCTTTAAGGAAAAAGCATGGTATCTTTCGGCATTTTGCAAAGAAAAAGAGGACTATCGTACCTTTAAGCTCAGCCGAATAAAAAATCTTGCGGTGACTGTCGATACTTTTGACGGGCGAGAAATTCGCAGTATTTCTGGGGCTATTTCACCAAACAACCTTTGTACTGTCACTCTGAAAATAGATGCTGATATGCACTATCGTGTTCGTGACGAGTTTGAAGATGAGGACATAACGGAAAACGATGATGGCAGTTTCACGGTGAAAGCCTTGATGCCTGATGATCCATGGGGTTATGGCTGTATTATGTCTTATGGTGAGCATGCAGAGGTTTTGGCTCCTGATTATATACGAACACTGATACAAAATAAATTCAAAGAAGCTGCAAAAAAATATTTATAACACGACACATAGTTGTCATGTTAGGTTTGTTATACTGTAATAAAAAATGGAAAAAGGTGAAGACTATGCCCTCATTACAGGACGCCCCCAACATAGGGAAAGTGCTGTGCAAACAAGGCATAAAGGAGGTAAAATGGCAGACTTATTTAAAAATATCACTTGCGACAATATAGAGAATGAACATCTCTGCTGTGCTATTGCAGACAAAAAGCACCAGTGTGGAGTGGAAGTTAAAAAGCAGTGGCTTAAAGGCAGATTAAATGAAGGTCATGTTTTTAGAAAGCTGGATGAAAAAGGGAAGGTTTTTATAGAATATGCCCCTCTCGAAACTGCATGGGTACCGGTTATTGGGGATAACTACATCTATATCTATTGTTTGTGGGTATCCGGCTCATTCAAAGGTAATGGCTATGCTAAGGCATTGCTTGAATATTGCGTTGCAGATGCTAAAAAACAAGGAAAATCAGGTATTTGTATTCTTAGCTCGAAAAAGAAAAAACCGTTTTTATCCGAAAAGAAGTTTATGGAAAAGCATGGTTTTGCTGTGGCAGATTCTATTGATGAATACGAGCTGCTTGCATTATCTTTTGATGGCTCAATGCCTTCCTTTGCTGAGAACGTTAAAAAGCAAAACATTGAAAATGATGATTTAACTGTTTATTTCGGTATGCAATGTCCCTACATTTCTGATTGTATAAAACAGGTCGAGAGGTATTGCAGTGAAAATAACATTATACTAAATCTTGTTGCAATAGACAGCTTGGAAAAAGCAAAAGCACTTCCTTGTGTATTTAATAACTGGGCAGTGTTTTATAAAGGAAAGTTTGAAACCGTTCACCTGCTCAATGAAGGATATCTAAAAAAATTGTTGGGAATTTGAATAATACGGGAGGTAAACTTATGGCTACAACAGTTGATTTTATTGAACTTGTCTGTGAACAAATCAAAGATATTGGTAATATCCGCTATAAAAAGATGTTCTGCGAGTATATGGTATACATAAATGATAAGCCGATTTTGCTTGTTTGCGACAACACCGTCTTTGTCAAAAAGCTTGATACTATTGCAGGAAAAATGCAGGATGCGACCGTTGGCTTTCCTTATAGCGGAGCAAAGGAGCACTATATTTTAGATATTGATAACAGCGATTTCCCCTGTGAAATCGTCCGTGTTTCAGAGACTGTAACACCACTACCCAAGCCTAAGAAAGAGAATTGAAGCTATGAAAGAAATTATTGCCAGAAGCATACTGTCTGCAAAAAACAATATGAACATCTATCGTGGCTGTACCCACGGTTGCATTTACTGCGACTCTCGAAGCGAGTGCTATGGCATGACCTATACCTTTGAAGATATTGAGGTAAAAGTAAATGCCGTTTCACTATTAGAGCAAGCCCTTGCAAAGAAAAAAAGTAAATGCATGATCACCACAGGCGCCATGACTGACCCATACATACCACTTGAAGCCACGCTGCAAAACACACGAAAATGTCTTGAGGTTATAGAGAAATATGGCTTTGGGGTTTGTCTTTTAACAAAATCGGACTTGATTTTGCGCGATATTGACCTTCTAAAACGCATAAACGAAAAGACAAAATGCGTTGTGCAAATGACACTTACCACTTACGATGAAACGCTTTGTAAAATTGTAGAGCCAAATGTCTGCACCACAAAACGGCGATTTGAAGCACTTTGCCAACTAAGAGATTCCGGAATTGAAACAATCGTCTGGATGACTCCCATACTTCCTTTTATAAACGACACAAAAGAAAATATTGAAGGTTTATTGAGCTATTGCAAGGAAGCAGAAGTCAAAGGCATTTTGACCTTTGGCATTGGTATGACGCTTCGTTATGGCAATCGTGAGTATTACTACAAAAAATTAGACGAGCATTTTCCGGGGCTTAACCGTGAGTATATGCAAAAATTCGGCTCCTCCTACGGCATTAAAAGCCCATACAACACCCAGCTCACAAAGCTTGTTAAAGGCTTTTGCAAGGAAAATAGTATGCTGTATGGCGAGAAGGAGATTTTTGAGTATTGCTTAAAGTTTCCCGAACAAGACAAGCAATTAACACTATGGAATGAGGAGTAAAAAATGGCTTTTGATTTTAAAAAAGAATACAAAGAATTTTATATGCCTAAAAACAAACCGGAAATCGTAACCGTTCCTCCTGCAAACTATATTGCTGTTGGTGGAAAAGGTGACCCAAACGAAGTAGACGGTACATATCAAAAAGCTGTCCGAATTCTGTATGCCATTGCTTATACGCTAAAAATGAGCTACAAAGGCAGTTACAAAATAGATGGTTTTTTTGAATATGTCGTACCTCCCCTTGAGGGATTTTGGTGGCAAGATAATATCAAAGGTGTTGATTATTCTGATAAGCGCTCCTTTAACTGGACTTCAGTTATTCGCTTGCCGGATTTTATAAAAAAGTCTGATTTTGATTGGGCGGTAACCGAGGCAAGCAAAAAGAAGAAAAGCGATTGTTCCTTGGCAGAGTTTTTAACCATTGATGAGGGCATTTGTGTTCAAATGATGCATATTGGTTCATACGATGATGAGCCTGCAACCCTTGCAATGATGGACGAGTATTTGAAAGATAACGGCTATGAAAATGATTTGTCCAATAGTCGTCTGCACCACGAAATATATCTTTCCGACCCAAGAAAAACCGAACGCTCAAAGCTTAAAACAGTTATTCGCCATCCGGTAAAAAGAGTGAAATAGTATGACTGATGATTGCACTGTTCTTTTGAACAATTTAGATAAGCTACACACAACCTCTATGGGAATAGAACGTATCAAAAGAAATCTCTGCCTCAATACCACTGATGTGGTATGACAAAATAAAAGGAAGTCATGCCCAGATTAAACGCAAAGGGAAAACCGGTAATACAAATATTGATAATTGTCACATAACTGTGAATGCGCATATTACGAGCGAATTTATATTAGGCGAGGTGAAATTATGAAAAAATTTGAAGTGAAATTGGAACAGAGAGCAGAAACGAGACTGTATGGAGTGTGGGACAAAACGAGCGATAAGACTTTAGCAAAAGATATACCGGTTTTATCCTCGAAGTATCACCAGCTTACAGGGATGAAAAGTGACACTGTTCTGCCATTTTTCGTACTCTCCAGAAACTACGATAAACATACCGGCAGTTCAGAGTTGTTAATTGGAAGCCTGCTCAAAAACGAAAACTTAAGCGAACTTGTTTTACCATGCGACTGCTATGCGGTTATTACAGTCAAGCCAAAGTTTGGTATGCTGTGGGGATTAGCCGTTGGAGAAGCAAAACGCTATTTTTATACAAAATGGTTGCCACAGAGTGATTATGATGCACAAAATCTGGAATATGAATATCATACTGATAAAAGTGTTGGAAAAAATCCAACAGTTGATATTGTGTTTGCTATCACGAAACAAGCAAAATAAGCAACACCTTCGGTAGCAACTTTTCCTATACATCCAATAAAATCTGACTTATCTCGAAATTGAGCCACTACACTTATGACTTGTGTAGTGCTCTTGATTTGCCTACATGCCCAAAATAGTCTAAAGTATCCTTGCAAAAGGACGGTCGATAATTTTTTTGAAAATTTTGCTTTCTTTATTATGTTAAACTATAATTATATTTCCTCTTATTTTTGTGCAAAGAAAGAGAGGAATATAATTGCTTTTTATTGTAAGGTAAAATAAGGAGTTGATAAAATGGAAGTAAGCGCTCCACAACAGAGTGCCTACTCTATTGTCAACATCTATGAGACAATAACTTCAAATATTGAGTTCAAGTTTTTCAAGTTTTTCAAGTTGAAAAACTTTAGTAAGGAGTTGTTGTGAATGGATGAGGTCACTTACATCAAAACCAAGTTCCGTCAGGAACAATGGGAAAAATTAATTACTGACTGTCAAAGCAGCGGTCTTAAGGTAGATGACTGGTGTGAAAAAAATCACGTTAGCCGACATGCTTACTATTACTGGCTACGTAAGATACGGAAGAAAGCGTGTGACTCAATTCTGCCTGCTATTCCAAAACAGAATTCATCAGTTACCTTTGCTAAAGTTGAAGTACAGACACATAAACCCAATATGATGGCGACAATTATCATTCATCTTCCGTCTGCTACACTTGAAGTTCGGGAGGGAACAAGTCAGCAGACTATTGAAACAGTGCTCATGGCACTGAAAAATATATGTTAGGCGATATTACAGCTGCCAAGGATATTTACATTGCCTATGGCTATACGGATATGCGTAAATCCATTGATGGACTGGCTGCTATTATACAGGAACAATTCCACTTGGATCCATTTTCAAAGAGCCTCTATCTTTTCTGCGGCAGACGCCGTGACAGGCTCAAGGCACTTCTTTGGGAAGGAGATGGATTTGTCCTTCTCTATAAGAGACTGGAGAATGGAAACTTTAAATGGCCTCGTAGCCAGTGTGATGTAAAGCCCCTTACCTGGCAGGAATTCAAGTGGCTGATGGAAGGTTTGGAAGTAGAGCAGCCTAAGGCGATTAAGCCCGCAATTCCCGGTTCATTCTGCTAAGAAAAAGGGTAAGGAAACGCGCTCCAAAGTGGCTAATTTACTGGACTTTAAGCATTTTTTATGGTATAATTATTTTATTAAAAACAGATAAGGAAATATTATATGAATGCGAAAGATGCTTATATAGAGCACCTTGAAAATACGATAAAAGACCTGCAGAAACAGGTGAATAATCTTACCGAAATGATACTTCTCTTAAGAAAAAAGAAGTTTGGTTCATCTAGCGAGAAGACTCCAAGGGAGGATACTGATATTCAGCTCTCATTTTTTAATGAAGCAGAACTGGAAGCTGATGTTTCTGTTTCTGAACCTATCTGTCATAAGGTTAAAGGTTATGTCCGAACAGACAGACGTACCAAGCGAGAGGAAATTATCAAGGATCTTCCGGTACGCGAGATACTTTGTGAATCGGCATTGGAAGACCAGTACTGCATTCAGTGTGGTACAGTCTTAAAACCCATTGGTAAGGAAACCGTCCGTGAGGAACTGGAATACATCCCTGCTAAACTCCAGATTGTACGATATGTTCGTATGGCTTATGAATGTCCTGAATGCAAGCATACGGATCGTCCCTATATCCAAAAGGCCCTAACGCCATCGTCCTTGATGAATCACTCTCTAGCATCCCCAAGCTCTGTAGCAAATGTCATGTATCAAAAATATGTGAACAGTATGCCGCTATACCGTCAGGAAAAGGATTGGGAGCGCCTTGGAATAGCGCTTACCCGTGCCACCATGGCCAACTGGGTCATCCGATGTTCAGAGGATTACTTTACTCCGGTCATCGACCATCTCCGTAAGGAATTACTGAAACAGGACATTGTCCATTGTGATGAAACTCCTGTTCAGGTACTGAAGGAGAATGGCAAGAAGCCACAGACCAAGTCTTATATGTGGCTCTACCGGACTGGCAATGATGCCAGGGCGCCAGTCATTCTTTACGATTACCAGCCATCCAGAAATGGAGACCATGCGGCGGCCTTTCTAAAAGATTTCAAAGGTTACGTACATTCCGACGGATATGCCGGATACAACAAGCTGGATGGAATCATAAGATGCGGGTGCTGGGCACACTTAAGGCGTAAGTTTGTGGAAGCCATTCCCGGACGGAAAGCTAAGGATACACCTTTGACCAATGCAGAAATCGGAAGGGATTACTGCAACCGGCTTTTTAAAATTGAAGAAGGTTTAGCAAACCTTTCACCTGAGGAAAAATACTGCAGGCGTCTTGAACTGGAAAAACCAGTCCTTGAGGCTTTCTGGTGCTGGCTTGGAAACCTGACCGTCCTTAATGGTTCAGCTCTGGGCAAGGCAGTTACCTATGCAAAGAACCAAAAGCCATATATGGAGAACTATCTTTTGGACGGAAGATGTTCGATTTCCAATAATGCAGCAGAGAACAGCATCCGGCCATTTACAATAGGCAGAAAAAACTGGTTGTTCTCAGATACACCCAAGGGGGCATCTGCTAGTGCTGCGGTGTATAGTATCGTCGAGACCGCAAAAGCAAACGAACTTAACGTGTATACTTATCTTGAATATTTATTGCTATATATGCCTGATTCGAACTGGCAGAATCATCCGGAAAACCTAGAAAATTTGATGCCTTGGTCTAAGGCTGCACAAACAGAATGCAAAAGGTAATATTCAGAACTGGCATTATAGCTGGTTCTGATTTATTATACAAGGCACCCTGTTGTAGGGCGCTTACATTTCTTCTCTTTTTACTCCAGCTCTCAAGCATATTAAATCTATAATTTCATCGATATCCATTGTGCTGCTTTTATCTATATCTTCTCCCATTGCAACGCTGCTTTCGTATTTGATCGTATAATCATCAATATCATTATCACCATTATTCAAATTCATAAATTCTTCATACAGTCTATGAGCCTTTTTATAATCCTCACGAAACATGCCTAAAACAAAGTCGATTTCTACTAAACCATCATTTTTAAACTTTAAGTAATTATTATGGCTGCTCCATTGATAATTTAATCCAGCTTCAATACCGGCTTCTACAGGGTTATAGTGTATATATTTTATCAGTTGCAGGAGATAATTATCTTTATCGCATAGCACTGCTTTATATCTTTGTTGAAAAACATGACCTGTTCTATTATACTTTTTGTTATATCTTTGAGTAAAGCTCTGCTGGATTCCCTGCATTATTTTTGATAATTCTACGGTTTCCATCTCTATTAGCAAATGGACATGGTTATTCATTATACAATATGAATACAACTTAAACCCATATCTCTCTTTGTATTTTCTTACTAATTCCAAGTAGATTAGCTTGTCTTCATCTTTATTCAGAACATATTCTCCATTGTTACCTCGACACATAACATGATATAGAGCTCCAGGGTATTCAACTCTAGGTTTTCTTGCCATGCGATCACCTCTTTATATTCTTGGCAACATTATATGCTAAATAAGGGAATAATTCAAGCCTGACCCCATTCCCCTAATACCATCCCCTAACGGGGATAGGATCATAAATGCCCTAGGATCAATCCTAGAGCACATTAGAATATCATTTTTTATGATAGTTTCTTTTCTATTAACGCGGCTAAATCCTTAGCCATTTTTTCAATGATATTTTGATCTTCACCTTCAAGCATAACCCTCACTAGAGGCTCAGTTCCTGAGGGTCTGATCACCACTCTGCCGGAATTTTTCATTTCAGCTTCTATCTTTTCTATTGCTGCTTTTATTTCCGAGTCTGCCATATAGTTGTTTTTGTTCTCATTTTTTATCTTAGCATTTACAAGAACCTGAGGTAATTCTACCATTATGCTTTTCAATTCCGACAGTCTATTACCTGTTTCCTTTACTACAGACAGCAACTGAAGAGCAGTCAAAAGCCCATCACCTGTAGTATTGTGATCTAGGAATATTATATGTCCCGATTGTTCTCCACCCAGATTATAGCCGTTTTTCGTCATCTCTTCTAACACATATCTATCACCGACTTTTGTCCGTATCATATTGCACTGCTCCTGCCTGCATGTTATTTCCAGGCCTAGGTTGCTCATGATGGTTGACACCAAAGTGTCTTTTTTGAGCTTTCCTTTTGCCTTCAGATGCTTTGCAATTATTGCCATGACAAAGTCACCATTTACTATGTCACCTTTATCATCCACGGCTATAAGTCTATCTGCATCACCATCAAAGGCTAAGCCGATATCAGCGCCAGTTTTCACAACCAGCTTTTGAAGGTCTTCGGGGTGGGTAGAGCCGCAGCTTTTGTTTATATTTTTACCATCAGGCTTGTTATTGATGAAAACAATTTCAGCCCCTAGGTCTGTCAAAGCTGATGGTGCTGCAATATAAGAGGCACCATTGGCACAGTCCAGTGCAATTTTCAGACCCTTGAGGTTTACATCTATAGTCTTCTTTAAAAAGTCTACATATGTATGGACTGCATCGTCTATTTCAGTTCTCTTTCCTATGTTTTCCCCTATCGGATTGGGAAGAGATTCCATATCATTCTCTATTATATGTTGTATTTTGTCTTCCAGTGAATCTGGCAGTTTATAGCCATTGCTGTTGAAAAATTTGATTCCATTGTATTCAAAAGGATTATGCGATGCGGATATTACTATTCCTGCATCCAAGCCCATTTGCCTAGTGATATAAGCTACGGCAGGTGTAGGTTGCACACCTAATACCACTGCTTCCCCGCCCATTGAGCATATACCCGCTACAAGGGCTGATTCCAGCATATCGCCAGATATTCTTGTGTCCTTCCCTACGGCTATTCTCGGCTTGTGCTGGTTCTCCTGTGTTAATATATAGGCTCCGGCTCTGCCTAATTTATACGCCAAGCTGGAATCTAGTTCACTATTTGCTATGCCTCTTACGCCATCGGTACCGAATAATCGGCTCATCAAATGCCCTCCTTTAATTGAAATTATTCATTTAACACTGAACTATACAATAATATCACAAAACCATTTTTTGTGCAATTTCCCTTTTATAACATCCTAAGCCTTTCTTACATGCTTTCTGGAGTTTGTATGCCTAATAATCCTAATCCAGTGGTTAAAACGTTGCATACTGCTTTGGTCAATGCCAGTCTCGCTATTTTTACTTCTTCTTCAGCCGATAATATTGGATGACTGTTATAAAATTTGTTATAAGCTTTCGCAAGGTCAGTTACATATCTTGTTATTACAAAGGGTTCATATCTTTCCGCTGCTTGTTCCACCGTTTCCTTGAATGAACCTAATTGCTTAACTATGTTAAACTCATCTTCCGTTTTTAGGTACGAAAAATCTGCGTTTCCGCTAATATTCCCAGCTTTTTTAAGTATGCTTTTGCCACGGACATAGCTATAGAGCACATTGGGTCCTGACTCGCCTTCAAAGGTCAGCATATCTTCCCAGGAGAATACTATGTCTCTGCCCATATTATTCTTGAGGAAGGTATAAATTATGGCTCCCATGCCCACTTTTTTTGCTACTTCTTCTTTGTTTTCCAAATTGGGATTTTTACTGTTTATTATTTCGAGAGTTTTTTCTACTGCTTCGTCCACAACTTCTTTTGCATAGATTACGTCGCCTTTCCTTGACGCGAGCTTCCTATCTGCGAATTTTACCAAGGAGGTGCCTATGTGCACGCAATCCTTTGCCCATTCAAATCCAGCCAACTCAAGAACGGAAAAAAACTGTTTGAAATGGAGCGCCTGTGTATTGCCCACTACGTACAAAGATTTATAGAAGTCATAGGTTCGCTTTCGATAAATAGCTGCTGCCAAGTCCCTTGTAGCATATATGGTAGCACCATCAGACTTCAGTATTAGACATGGAGGTAAATTAAACTGTTCCAAGTCTACAATTTGAGCGCCACTGCTCTCCTTGAGCAGCTTTTTATCCTTAAGTATCTCAACCACTTCAGGCATCTTGTCGCTGTAAAAACTTTCTCCGGTGTAGGAATCAAATTCTATATTAAAGTCCACATATAGCTTTTTAAATTCTTTAAGACTCAGTTCTCTGAATTTCTGCCATAGGGCTATAGCCTCAGATTCTCCATCTTCCAGATGTTTGAAATATAACCTAGCTTCGTCGTCCAAGGTCGGGTCCTTTTCTGCCTCTTCATGAAATTTTACATATATCTTTAATAATTCGTTTATGGGATCCTTCTCAATTATTTCATCATTGCCCCATCGCTTATAGGCTGAGATAAGCTTACCAAATTGAGTACCGTAGTCACCTAAGTGGTTAAGCTTTATTGTGTTATATCCCAGGTGTTTGAATATCTTCTCTATTGCATTTCCTGTTATTGTGTTGACCAGATGACCAATATGAAAAGGTTTTGCAATGTTCGGTGATGAGAATTCTACAAGCACCGTCTTGCCTTCCCCTTCTTTTGAGCTGCCATATTTGCTCCCCTGATCAAGGATTTGAGATATTGTATGCTTGATGAATCCTGTTTTATTTATAAAAAAGTTCAGATATCCTCCCGCGGCCTCTGCCTTTTCTACTATATCATCCCTCTCAATCTTTTCTGCCAAATCCTTTGCTATCATATTGGGTGATTTTCTCATG
This sequence comes from Lutispora sp., assembly GCA_028709965.1. Taxonomy (GTDB): domain Bacteria; phylum Bacillota; class Clostridia; order Lutisporales; family Lutisporaceae; genus Lutispora. Next base: position 503 of record JAQUTA010000053.1, on the reverse strand, counting down.
ACCTTTGCCAGCTGAAAGCATGGGAACGCATAGTCTCCCATATTGGGTTGAGGTGGTATCTCCATCAACTCCATTGCTTTTTCTGTTTCCATATCTGCCAAGCTGCTGATCTTTTTGGCTACTTCCAATTTAAAATCCATATAGTTTCCTCCTTAAATAAATTACGTAAAAAAACTCCGTCTCAACAAAGAGACGGAGTATCCGCGGTACCACTCTAATTGGCATAAATGCCCACCTTAATCCATAACGCCGGATTGCGATTTTCATCTCCCTGGCTCTTTTCATTAACATGTGACCGCCCAGCTTCCACTCTGTCTGGGCTCGCTTAAGTCCTATACGCTAATTACTTTTCCAATTCATAGATTTGTCAATATATATTATTTACTATTCTATTGAATAATATATGAATAGTCAATAGTTAATCCTACTTGGTTTCAATCCAATATTGGGTCCCCAAAAGAAGATTGATCAGCTTCAATTGTTCTCCCACAATATCTTTTGAA
>JAQUTA010000052.1 GCA_028709965.1 Lutispora sp. | reverse complement strand
TCATGCTAGGGAAACTCATGCTGGAAAACCCCGATATACTTCTGCTGGATGAACCTACCAATCATCTTGATCTAAGCTCCATAGAATGGCTGGAGGGGTTCTTAAGAGAGTATAAAGGAACCTCTATTATTATTTCTCACGACAGATACTTTCTAGATAAGGTTGTACACAGAATAGTAGAAATTGTGGATGGGAAAGCGGAGCTTTATGAAGGCAACTATTCATACTACGTCAGGGAAAAGCAGGAACGATATGAAAGTCAACTGGCAAAATACAATCAAGAGCAAAAAAAGATAAAGCAGCTTGAGGAAGCAGCCAAAAGAATGCACGAGTGGGCAAAAAGAGCCGACAATGAAGCTATGCATAAGAGAGCCTTCAGTATTGAAAAGAGAATAGAAAGAATGGAAAAAACAGATAAACCGATTAATGAAACAAATATGAATACAGGATTCTTAGAGCACGGTTTTTCAGGCAAGGATATAGTTTATGCAGAGGGCTTATGCAAAAATTATGGAGACAAAAAAGTCTTGGATGGATTGGATTTCTTTGTACAGAAAAATGAAAGGATAGCTATATTGGGGGATAATGGATCAGGTAAATCAACACTTATAAAGGTTATAACAGGAGAGGTAGAGCCTGATGTAGGTATAACTAAAATAGGGGATAGTGTCAGGTATGCTTATCTTCCTCAGATAGTAACCTTTGAAAACCCTAAGCTAAACATTCTGGAAACGGTAATACAAGCGCTAAGTATTCAGGAAGGCCAGGCAAGAAACCTTTTGGCAAAGTATAAGTTCAAGCAGGAGGAGGTCCGCAAGACTGTTGAAAATCTATCTGGAGGAGAAAAAAGCAGGCTAAGGCTTTGCATTATGATGCAGAAGGATGTGAATCTCCTCATTCTGGATGAGCCGACAAATCACCTGGATATAGATTCAAGAGAGTGGCTGGAAAGTGCCTTGGAAGATTTCATGGGAACTTTGGTATTCGTATCTCATGATAGATATTTTATAAATAAATTCGGAAGCAGGATTTCAGAGATTTCAGATGGGAAAATAATTGACTTCTATGGGGATTATGAATATTACAAAGAAAAGAAAGTCTTTCTACAGCAAGAGAATAAGGAAGATGCTAGGGTAAAGACAGAAAAGAGACAGAATGAAAAAGTAGAAACTGTGGATAAAAAAACAAACGAATCAAATAAAAAGAGCAAAGATTTGGAAGCCTTAATAGATAGACTTGAAGCAAATTTCACTGATATTAATAGCAGCATGGAGAGCTGCGGGGAAGATTATGAAACCTTGGATTCCTTATATAGGGAGAAGCTAAAAATTGAGACAGAGCTTGAAAAGCTTTATGAGGAGTGGGTTAAATTAAATGATATATATCAATCATATTAAAAGTAAAAATATGTAGAAAAAACCAAATCTATATGGTAGCATTTAGGCATACGAGTAAAAGAATGGAAGTGGTGCATATGTCTATAAAGTTGGAAAAAGGACAACCGGGGCATTAGCTATTATCTTTTGATTATAAAGAATATTTGAAAATGCTAGGGTTAAGCTGGAGTGAAGAAAAAAGTATCAGTGCATAGTTTACGGCATTCTTTTGCAACACATTTATTGGAAGGAGGGATTGACTTAAGATATATACAGGAACTATTAGGACATTCCAGCTCTAAGACTACAGAAATATATACTCACGTAACTCAAAAAAGCATACAAAACATTGTAAGCCCGCTTGATGTAATAGCTAGAAGGGGATAAATGAAATTAGTCTATAGGTGGGATTAGCGACATACGTCGCAAAATGTCCAATATTGGAGGGATTAACGACAGTCGGTAATACCAGTAATATGGAATAATAGACGACAAGTATGTCGGGGATACCATAGTTGAACTAAACCGCATGCGCGGTGGCTTTGGTGATTGCAAATAGTTAATATACTGATACTTAAAGAAGAAAAATATTCCTTTTAATGATATATTGCCGATAAATGCAGGCAATAACTGAATAAATCATTAAAAGGAATAGGTTAAAATATGCTTGAGGTAGCAGATATAATGAGAGAATACGGAGAGGACTATAGAAGGGAACACAAACCGCCCAGCCGGATGATAAAAGTGATGAATGCCATAGAAAGCTGCCGAACATCAAAGCTTGGCGGACATATAGACGAATGTGATAACTGTGGTCATATTAAAATATCATACAACTCATGTAGAAACAGACACTGCCCAAAATGTCAGGGGCTAGCTAAAGAAAGATGGCTAATGGATAGAAAAAGCGACTTACTGCCGATAGAATACTTTCACATGGTATTCACAATACCTGATACTTTAAATCCTCTAACACTAAGGAATCAAAAAGAGATATACAGCATACTATTTAAATCGGTATCAGAGACACTGATAGAACTGGGAAAAGATCCAAAGTATTTGGGGGCAGATATAGGATTTAAGGGTAGCCATATCAAATAATAGAATTACTGATATAAAAGATGGCAAAGTAACATTTAGATATAGAGATTACAAAGACGGAAATAAAAATAAACTTATGACTATAGAAGCATACGAATTTATACGTCGGTTTTTGTTACATATATTGCCGGATAAATTTGTAAAGATAAGGCATTATGGAATCCTTAGCAATCGCAACGGAAGAACCAAATTGAAAAGATGTAAAGAGATACTTGGAATCAGCACCAAGGAAACAAAAAAGAAGAAAAGCTGGCAGGAATTATTATTAGAATTAACAGGTAAAGACCCAAGAAAATGTTCATGCTGTGGTGTGGGGAAAATGATAACGAAAGAGATTATAAGCTCATACTCAGATAAAAATATGCAAATCAAAAAACTAATAGCATAGAGCAAAGGGGAAAGTCTGCCTATTTTCAAGAGAGTACCCATAATACGACATAATATGCCATACAAAATATGTTAAAGTGAGAGTAGAATATGAAATTATATATATCTTGGCAGCGATAATTTATGACAATGAGCTAAAAGCTATATATTTTATAAAGAGATTAGGAATTGAATCCCCATAGAAGGGCTTCGTTCAACTAAATTGTATCTGAAATTGAGCATGTTAGTTTAGCGTGGTATTTATTTTTATGTGCTCAACTTCAGATACAATCCTAAGAGTTATATAACATGTGAGGCAAAAGAACGTCGCGTCCTGCGACGGATTCGATAAAGCAGGTTTATAGAGTAACTGTAATGCGCATCAGTATTAAAATGCGAAGTAAATATTATTTATATTTCATTGAGGAGGGCAACGAATGAAAAACAAAAAAAGAATGTTAATTGGAGGAATATTTATATGTTTAGCATTCATAACTTGCTGTATGTTTCCGTTCTTAAATTTAACAAAAGAAACTCCAATCAGAATGGAAGTTATCAACTGGTTAGTTATTGTCGTTTCAATTATGTTCTACCATAGTATTGGACAGTCAGAAGCGAAATTATTTCCTAATAGTTCTGCAATGTTTATAATCTTATTTAATTTGATTGCCACTATTGTAGGAATGGGAAGCCGATTTTTACTTGAATTTGGAGAAGTGTCGAATACTTACAATTTCACAATACCAAACATTATATTACATATCGTAGTAGCTGTGGTGTTGAGTTCAGTGACTTGGCTGTTTTTAAAAAAATCAACTGATAATAACTAAATTCAATATAATGTGAGGTTATGAGCATTCGATTGGCATGAGCCTGTAAGATTATATAAATTAAAATTCGTACTAATAGATTTAAATGGAGGAGAAGAAAGATGATAATTTTAGCAATTTTAGCAACTATCTTCGTTGGTTGGATAGGAGTAGCTTTTGGTCTTGAAATTATGAATGGCTTTACAGAGTTGGGAAGTATCTTAGCAGTTGCAACAATGGGAGCATTTGTTATGATAGAAAACAAACGAATAAATAAGAAGTAGCATAAAACAAGTTTTTTATGACGTTCATTTATCGCATTATTCTTAAATGGTGCATTAGATAAGCATGACTTTGTGAGATTTGAGAGGTCGACGTCCTGTAGACCTCTGAACAGGCAGGGCCTCCCACGTTACATAACACAGCATGCCCGTCCGTTATATGCAATCCCTAAAGGCAATGTAGACTATTAACATAAAAATAAATAAAAAAGAAATAGAAAATCCCAAATTAAGAACGAATTAGATAAATCATATAAGTTCTATCACGTGACATATGAATTACTCATATACAATCAGATAAACAGGAATTTTCAAATTGGTTTTAGAGATATTAGGCAAAGTAAATTACAAGAGGTGAAACACATGAGAAAAACGCTTCAGGATGTGGCAAGATATTTGAAGGAAATTATGGTGTCCGAAACGCACGAAGCATATGCGATCAATCCTGCATATACAAATGTTTCAGTTGAAGAGAGCATACGTGAGGGCGTTCTAGCGTTCAGGGCCTTTTTGGCTCGGCTTTACGATGTTTTATACACCAAAGGCGATGTCTATGATAATAGCAAAAAAGTTGCCCATGAATATGAAAACCGCACCACGCTTTCGGTGTATTATCCGTTCCTGCACAATGTAAGCACCATACTAATGAACATAGGTTATCATGGCATGCCAGTTGAAAACGCGCAATCTCTCGACTGTGGAAATACCGTATTCAATGGAAAGCTATCTGTTACCAAAAACCTTGAATGCCTTCGGTTTCTGGCGGATTGCGGTATTTGCATTGACGGCATAGATATAAATGAAAAAAAGCAAAACTTGTCAGCCATCAAAACCATAAAGATTACATATCCAGATAACCCCTCTATGCTGACAGGCCTGAAGGTCATGGCAATCGCCGAAATAGACCATGGCACCCTCGTCAACCAGGATGTTTTTTTGCGCTGCGATTACAGGGTATTGAAAAAGGATGAAACCGATGTGCTTTCCATCGTGCAGGATACGATAAAGCCTTTATCCGCAGATGTACAGGATTTCATTCTGCAACTGCATCAGCGCTATCTGGATAAAGGACTTACCTGCGTTGTGGAAGTAAAAGGGTTTCATATCTATATGAAGTATTGTTATAAACGGAAAGATTTATGGGGAATTAACGCTTCCCTCAACAACGGCTATCATATCAATGTGAAATCTACAAAGATGCACGAATACACTGACACCATCAAAACGTTTCCTCCAATTTTGCAGGAACTGATTGCAAAGGGATATGGCTGCGGCAGAAAAAGAGAAATCGGGCATTGTGATGGCGGTTGCCGTGGACTTCCCATATCGTTGGATGATTCTGTTTTAGATATACGAGATGACATTGAAACATGGTTTGATCAAGAATTGTCATGCTTACAAAAGAAATAAACATTTTATTCATTGCGCCTTTCAAGCATAAGCACGACAAATATCAATTTGTAGTTAAGATGATGAATAATGTTCAGTTGAGTTATTTTGTATTCTTTATAAAATGAAACATTAAAAAACAAAAAAGGAGATGTGGATATAGTAGATTTGATGACACGGGACAGCAGATAACAAAAGATTGCCGTTCGCTGCGGCGGGTGATGCTCTGGGGCAGGCCCGCAGCACATTCCTTCACCGGCGCAAGTGCAGCCAGGGGGTATTCCTTATATGTCCGGTTCAGCAACATTGGAGATGACAGACGTTATACAAAACTAGGTGAAGAGGCCGTCATCTTCTGTGGCGAATTGTTGAGAAAGCCTTTTCGGTCTTGGTAATTTGAGTATGTTGATATTACTGAGCCAAAACCATGAATATAAATAAGAAGGCGGGTACCGGCATGGATAAAAAAGATATTGGAAAAGCATTGGATATTATGATTGAAAGGTTTGGTCATGATTCACTTATTTCCCTTGCAACCATAGATGGCAACCGTCCAGCTGTTCGTATTGTAAATAGCTATTACGAGTATGGTGCATTTTATACTGTTACATATGCGCTATCCAATAAGATGAAACAAATAAAGGATAACCCGGTAGTTGCTATTTGTGGAGAATGGTTCACCGCTCATGGTACAGGTGAAAATATTGGCCATCCGTGCGATAGTAAGAATACTGAAATTATGACAAAGTTGCGTGAAGTGTTCGCTGAATGGTATTACAACGGTCATACAGACGAAAACGACCCAAACACCTGTATCCTTCGGATTCAGCTGACAGAAGGGGTGTTGTTTTTCCATGGGGCAAGACATGATATCGATTTTACTGAATTAATAGAATAAGCATAAAATTTATTCTCATAGATCAAGAATTTTGGTCATCACGTCCTATGCCTCTTACTTCGCAGGACACCTAGCTATGTATAACAACGCATGCCCGCAAGGGTGAGGCGGGAAAGACTGTAGGGTATGCGCGCCACACCGTTTCACCGGGTGCAAGCACCTCCAAGGGGAAAGACTCTGCAGTTCCGGTTCAGACGGCGTCGGGCATACAAAACGTTCTCCAAAACTACACGCACTAATGCGGCGTCTAGCCGCGGATTATAAAAGAAAATGCTTTCTGTTCTATATTGAGCTACATTAGTACAATTGTGTGTGGTAAAGATAATTCATATAAGATGTAGCTTAGCGACAACTTATTTTATGAATATAGAAGTGACAAATATTTCTATTTATACTATTGATAAAGCAAAATTGAAGTGATATATTTATATCACAAAGAGATAAATATATCACTGGAGGTTGCTTTATTATGATTAAAAAACAATCTTATATGGGATTTGCAGGTTTTCTAGGCTTCATGAGCTTGCGATATTTTTATTCCGGCAATTTATTGGATTTATGGTACATTGGATTTTTTGCCTTCTTTGCAAACTTTATTATTGCAAGAATTAGCGGGAGTAAGGAAGACGAGCGATATATTGAAGATAGAAAAATAGCATTTACATTTACCGGCCAATTTGCTATTATTGAACTCTTTATAATATGGTGTGCCACAGTAGTTATAAGAAACATTGATTTTATTTGTGTATTGGTCTCATTATCATATGCAATTACACAAAATCTTTATGCTGTAAAACTATATATATTAGAGGAAAAATAATATGACTGAATTTATTTGTAATCTTAAAAAGTTTAGACAACTTAAAGAGCTTACGCAAGAACAACTTGCAAATATTGTCGGCGTACGGAGAGAGACTATAATGAGGCTTGAAGCCGGAAAATACAATCCTTCATTAAAACTTGCTGTAGATATTTCAAGAGCGGTAAATACTCCTATTGAAGAAATATTCATATTCGATTAGCTTCGTTATCTTTGACAGTTCATATATAAAAATATTTATCTTATATGCAACGTAAATCAAGTAGTAACGCTTAAGGGTACAACGTCCTGTCGCACTCTGGATATTGGGGCTTGTAGCTTCGGAGAACAAAGCATCTCCACAAGGGTGCTAAGAGCTGAGGCACTAAGTAGGCGCGCCATATTGCTTAACCAGGTGCGAGTACCACCAAGGGGTATTCTCTTGGGGTCCAGTTCGAAGGCGTCGCAAACACGAGAACGTTAAGTGACACCTCAATATCAGAGCAGTACTATGGGTAGAATTAGACTTAATTTGCTTTAGTTAAATATCGGGAATATATTACGAACTATAAAATTAAATTTGGAGGGGAAATATATGATGAAACCTCAAATAAACCTTATAACAATTTGGACAAATAATATAGAAAAAATGAAAAATTTTTATAATCAAGTTCTTGGATTTAAGATTGAAAATGAGCTTGAAAATTATGTTGAATTTGAAAATAGCGGAGTTAGGTTTGCTATTTGTTTGAGAGATGTTATGCATTGCTATAGTAGCGAATATAATAAAAAAGCCTCGGGACAATCTTTTGAACTTGCCTTTCCATGTGAAAATCCAAATGATGTTGATGAATCATTTGTACAATTGGTTAAATTGGGAGCAACGCCTATTCATGAACCACAAAATATGCCTTGGAATCAAAGAACAGCATTTTTTGCAGACCCAGATGGAAATATACATGAAATTTTTGCTGATATTAAGTAAATCAGAATTCTTTTACGGGGAGTGTAAAATATAAATGGATAAGCAAATGATTGGAATGTGTGGTGCATACTGTGGAGTATGCGAATGGAAAGATAAAACAAATTGTCCAGGCTGTCAAACATGCCAAAGTAAGCCGTTTTGGGGAGAATGCTCAATTGCAAAATGCTCAATAGGAAAGAGATACAATCACTGCGGATATTGTCCAAATTTGCCATGTGGTAAATTGCAAGATGCTTTCAATAATGAAGAGCATGGTGATAATGGAGAGAGATTAATTAATTTAAGGAATTGGGCAAGTGGTAAAGAAAATTATTTAAGGCTAAGAACGCTAAAACTTGATAAGGAATAGTAGGAATTATAGTTATAGTTCATTTCAGAACTTTAATCGCCATCTTTATTTAATGCGTAAAAAATGAGAAAGTGTTGGGGCATCACTAAACACAGCATGACCTACATGCCTTCACCAAGATAGGAGTTATCTAGGCTTCAGGCATGTAGACCATGCAACAACGTTAGAGTACAATTCTCTTTAGGGTATTCCTATTGAGTTTTAAAGAAAAGCCTTGTAGTTTTGCTTACCCGATATAACTCTCATTATTTCAACTATTTGCATGGAATCATTTACAAGATAAAATACTATGTATGAATCAATTATTAACATTCTATAACCTTTGGATTTTAGATGAAAGTCTTTAGGAATAACTCCTTTGTATGGGAATAAAGATAAGGAGCCAATCGATGAATTTATTTTATCAATTAGCTTTAGTGCAGCAGGAGGATCATCAATAGATGTATAATCTAAAATGCTAGTGATGTCCTCCGTAGCAGAAGGATAATATATAATTTTAAATGAATCAGACATAATACTTACTCCTTAAGGAATTAATAAATTCTTCATGAGTAATAGTAGGAGCATTATTAGCTTTTTCAATTTCTGCAACAGCTATTTTTTCATATAAATCAAGTTTAGCTTTAATTTGTTCATAGTATGCTAGACTCATTACTACTAAATCACCTTTGCCATTCTTCGTTATATATACTGGTTCAGCTTCTTTATGGCAAATTTCAGAAATAGCATTAAAGTTATTTCTTAGATCAGATATAGGAAGAATTTTTGGCATAAATATCACCTCGCTATACTTATTATGATTGAATTATATCATAATTATGATAAATGGTAAATAGAAATAGTCATTTTGAAAAAATAGGAGAATCATCCTCTAACACAGCATGACCGTTTGTGCTGGGAGGACAGGCTTTGAGGCGGAGCCAGCACACATGCCTTCACCAAGATAAGAGCTATCTAGGGCTCAGGCATGTCGGTCATGCTAAGACGTTAAGTAACAGACCGAGCAATCGACGCGCTGTCCTAGCGCGGTTTATAAGTGGGTTAGACCTTACAGAGTATTGATACGTATTAGTAAAAAATATGAACCAAGGAGTTATTGCGGAGGTTATAGTTCATGATAAAACAAGCAGGTATTCATGACAGCAAAATAGTTGCAGAATTGGCTATGCTACTATGGCCTGACAATGAAATTAATGATTTAGAAAAAGAAATGAAAAACTATATTATTTCAGATAATGGAGCAGTTTTTATTTATTTTAGTGAAATTATACCAGTTGGGTTTGCACAGTGTAATTTGAGAAACGATTATGTTGAGGGAACAGAAAGCAGTCCTGTTGGCTATCTGGAAGGTATTTTTGTAAAAGTTGAGTACCGTAAGAGAGGTATTGGGAAAAAACTTCTTATTCAATGTGAAGAATGGGCAAAACGTAAGGGGTGTAGTGAATTTGCAAGTGATTGTGAACTAAATAATACGGAAAGTTTAAAATTTCACTTACAACTTGGTTTTGAGGAAGCAAATAGAATAATCTGTTTCAAGAAAAATCTGTGTGGATAACATTTGGTTCGGAATCTTCTTATATTACGGATAAGAGAAAATTTGAGGCCGCAGCATCCTTGCTGCTCTTGGCTTTGCGGGGCTCTGTCCATCGTGTAACAATGTTTCTGCACAAGGGTGCGGGGCGGTAAGTTCATGAAGCAGGGCGTTGGAGTGTGCGCATGAAGTCAGCCGCACCACATCCCTTCACCGGGTGGCAAGCACCGCCAAGAAGAAGGGCTATGTTAATCCGGTTCAGGGGCGTTGCAGACACGAGACGTTAGATGACAGCTCATGCAATATTTAGTATGTCATCATTGCAGAATTTAAGAAAACTTATAGCTAATTATTTGGGGAGGGCTGTGATTTGAAAAGAAACATCTATGCTTTGTTTGTAATTATTTTCGCTATTTTGTTTTGTTGTTCATGTAAAAGTGAAAAGGTAGTGGCTAATATCAATCTTGACCCTAAGCTAGTAGAACAAGAACAAGCAGAGGCCATGTCAGATAAAACAACTGATGATAATGGCAGGACCGGCTTAGATTATTTTCATGAAGCAACTCAATTACTAGATATACAAGATTACGAAGAAGCTGTTAAAAAGTATGACCAAGCAATTAAAGTAAATTCAAAAGCAAGTGTTTTTCATAGATGTAAAGGTGACGCTTTATTAATGCTTAAGAGATATGAGGAAGCAGCAGCAAGCTATGAAAAAGCTGCAGAACTTTATCCGACAACTAATATGTGTTATATATCTGAAGCTCTTGCATATCATTTTGCTGGTGATTTTGAAAAGGCGTTTGTTAATTATGATAAAGCTCTTGAAATTACTAATAAGTACCCTAGTGATTTAAATATTGATAGGCTTAATAGAATATACTTCGGTGTTGGTGTATGTAATTTAATGTTAAAAGAATACCAGAAGGCTATAGAGTTTTTAAATAAAGCATTAGAAATAGACCCAAAGTCACTTGCAGGGTATACCTATAAAGCAGTTGCATATATGAACTTATCAAATTACGAGGAAGGTATTAAAAGTTGTGATGAAGGATTAACTGTTAATCAACAATTTGGGTTAGCATATTCTACTAAAGGTATATTATATACAAAACTAGGTAAAACAGAAGATGCTTTTAAACAATATGAGAAGGAAATGGAACTTAACATTCAGGAGCCAATGCTTTATTTTTATAGAGCTGCTACATATTTGACTGTAAATAAACCTAATGAGTGCTTAGAAGACCTTAAGAAGGCAATTTCTATGCAACCTGATCTAGCAAAACATCTAAAGGAAAATGAATTATTTGTGGAACTTAAAGACAATAAAGAGTTTAAGAGGCTTACTGTAGAATAAGCATCGTAATTTTATAATTATTATATAAGTGTAATTATAGATAGGCATTGTTATCAATGTATGTTCTAGCTTTGTGGAGCATGAGCCATCATCTAACACGTATATTCCTGCAAGGGTGCGGAGGGAAAGGCTCTGTAGTGGGGCTGTACCACACCGTTAACAAAGTATGACCGTTCGTGCTGAGAAGGTCATTTCTCTTAAGCAGCCAGCACACATGCCTTCGCCTCATAACTGGGCTTAGGCACGTCGGTCATACGAAACGATATGATATGTGGTGGAATGGATTGGGTCAATCCATTGGAGCATTAGGTTTGCATAAAGGGAGAGATAATTCAATGAAGATAGTACACGAAAATCCATTTAACGGAATAATTGCATTACCTTCTTTTCCGGTTGTTTTTGTTACAGTAGGAAGTAATATTATGGTTGCAGCGGCCTTTCATTTCTATTCATTTAAACCTCCATCTGTAATGGTAGGGGTTAAACCTGAGAAGTATACTTATGAATTGATCACGTCAAGTAAGGAGTTCGTAATAAATATACCAACCAAGGAACAGCTAGACAAAATACATATTTGCGGTACTATTTCGGGACGGGATAAAGATAAATATCAGAAAGCATCCTTAACACCACGAAAAGCAAATAAGATTGAAAGCTATCTTATAGAAGAATGCCCAGTAAATCTAGAATGTCAAGTAGTACATCAAATTGATTACGCAGGTAGCCATAAATGGTTTATTGGAGAGATAAGAGAAGTTCATATAGATGAGAATTATATTCGTGATGATGCACTAATGTTTTGGCTTGGACAGTTTAGAACTGTAGGAGAGGTAATTGAAGGTGCTAGCAATGATAAACTATTAAAGAAATGATTTTTATAGACAATGAATTAATGAGAGCCTGGCGTTGTAGTTCACCGCACACTATATAACAATGTTTCTGCACAAGGGTGCGGGGTAGCAAATTCATGAAGCAGAGCGCTGGAGGGTAAGCATGAAGTCAGCCGCACTACATCCCTTCACCGGGTGACAAGCTCCGCTAGGCGGTCTATCTCCCGGGTCCGGTTCAGGGACGGCGGAGCGACCGAGCAAGGTCGTGTAATTTAATAGGTGGAAATCCTATCTGGAAAGGCTCTAGCTAGGTCACCAGTAGCGAGTCTTGGAGTTGAAGGAGTAATCCTGATATTTAAGCATAGACAGTTAGATAGTAGGCCTGAAAGTGATTGAGCCTCGTAATACTGAATAAATGGGAATGTTGATGGTGTCGACGTGCCAGAGGACAACATCTAGCTAGGCGTAATGGCAGTAAAATGTGGGCTAAAGAGTATTTGTATAATTTTTTGCAACAAGGGGGATGGGATTTGAGAAAATATGCTGTACCTTTGTTTATATGGCTTTTATTTGAAATAGTTGCCGTTACATTGTGGTTAACAATTGACAATATTTTTTATTTATTTAACTTTTCTTATTTAGGTTCCTGCCTTGCGATAGGCCTACTATTATATTCGAAAAAGGTTAAGTATGCACGAAATGTATTACAGTTTGCTGTTGGTTTCTACATGCTTATTTATCTTGGCGTCATTAGCAACGAAAACATGCAAATCGAAGGGTTTTGGTACTATTTATTTCTCGGTGTATTTGAAGCAGCTGTTATTCATTATACCATTGCCAAAATATTTGGCCCTTTGTTGTTTGGCCGTGGATGGTGCGGATATGCTTGTTGGACAGCAATGGTTTTAGATTTATTACCGTATAAAAAGCCAAAATATCCACGTAAAAAAATTGGTTTTATTCGATATATTGTTTTTATTCTTTCATTCATATTTGTAATAGGACTGTTTGCCTTCCAAGTCTCAAAATTAGAACACATCATGTTTTTTAGCTTTATTATTGGGAATGTTTTATACTATATGATTGGAATTGTTCTTACTTTTACTTTTAAAGATAATCGGGCATTCTGCAAATATATTTGTCCAGTCACGGTTTTTCTAAAGCCTGCTAGCTATTTTTCATTACTTAGAGTAAAGAACAATGTAGACAAATGTATTAATTGTGGCAAATGTCTAAGGGCTTGTCCTATGGATGTGAATGTCATAGATAATTCTAGAAAGAGAAGAAATGGAACAGAATGCATCCTATGTTTAAGATGTATTGACGAATGCCCGACAAAATCATTACATATTTTATGAGGATTATTAACATAATCCTTAAATATCTAATGTCACCATATTAATGAATTGCGCATTAGATAAACAGGGCTCTGTGAGATTTGAGGGGCCGACGTCCTGTCGGCCTCTGAACAGGCGGGGCCTCACACGTTACATAACACAGCATGACCGATCGCGCTGGTGGGATAGGCTATGGAGAAGAGCTAGCACACATGCCTTCACCAAGATAGGAGATATCTAGGGCTCAGGCATGTCGGTTAAGCCTCAGAACGTTAAGCGCCATAATAAAAACAAAGGAGGTACACTTGATGTATAAAGTAGGTATGCTTTCAATCGACAAAAAAAATATTTTAAATCTATGGTATGATTTGAAGAAAACTTTTCATAAGAACACAAATGAATATATCGAAAAAAAGCTAATTGAAGAATTTGGAGAGATTCAGTCTTCGATTATAAAGAACAAACCTATACTCGGAGCAAGCCAATGGTATTTGTGTGAGATTTTGTTTCTTGAGAAGAATGTATTTGCAATACAAATGGAGGATGGGCATATTGAAAACTATGCTATTATTAAATATAACCAAGAAAAGGATTGCTTTAACTTGGTTGAGGAGATAAAAATTGATGAAGGAAGCGAAGAATGATGGTAGATAAAATTTGGTCATATCAGATTCAGGTTTTACCTGTAGTGATTGCTTTCGGGCTATTTCAGATCCCTAGCATATTACATAGACTGAAGAAGCAATACTACGTCCCAATTTATTTTTCCATATTTCCTTTTAATATTATTAATTTCAATCTGTCAAAATATTTAGCAGATGACTATTTCGGTGAGGAAATGTCTGACGTAGATGCAGAAATATTTCGAGGAAAACTAATTTATACTTCTGCGTTATCTTTAACAATATCAACTATTGCTATACCGTCCTTTACAGGTTTTATAGGAGCTTTCTTCCTAACGAAGGAAACATTGTTTCAATTTTTACTTTTTCTGCTTGTATATAAACTCGTATCTATCATAAAATCCATCATTAACTTTCACCATAATGCAATAGCAACAACAAAAAATCGAATTCTACTTTCACTAATTTACTTTTTTTATATAGGTATTGTTGTTAATATTATTAAATCAACCTTTCACTGGGCACAGCCATATATTTTAAAATCAGACTGGATGGGCTTGCTTTCAGCTTTGAACAAGTTTTGCTTTTACACAATAGGGATAAAAGGAATAATTGTATTAATAATCACTTCCGCATTTTCTTACTATTTTGCAGATCGTAATATCAGAAAAGAAAACTTGCAGAGAATGAAATCTTGGAGTGAAGATACATATGTATAAGGTTCATTATCAAAAAATGAAAAGCCTTATTACCTTGTTACAAAATGAGAACCGAAAAGATCCTTATGTTCTTGCGGTGATACTTACAGAATCTTATTTCCGAAATCAAATTACTATGTTTTGCGAGATACTATACTGGTACTATTGCTATTTTTTTTACTCAGAAAGAATGAAGAAGATTAGCATAGGATTTGCGCAGGTTCAAATTGAACACTGGGTTACTTTTGGGTATTTCAATTCAGTCTATCCTAGTGTAAAAAAGGCAGCTATGGTATTTGATCCAGTATTGAATTATGAGATTTGTAACAAATACTTAGCTTCTAAAGAGGTACTTAGCAAGAATTCATTGAGAAATGTTGGTGAAGCATATAGAGGTAAAATTGGATTACATTACATGGATACTATTACATATTTCTACAATGAAGTGATTTCTAAAAAGTGACATTACGGCGCTTAACACGAATATTCCTGCAAGGGTGCAGAAGAAAGACTCTGGAGTGCTACAGCACCACACCTGCGACCCTAAGAGGCTTCGCTCTATGGTCTCAGTGTCAGGAATATCAAGACGTTAGGTGACATTGGATACTAGTGCAGCACTACGGAATATTGATATTATTCACAAAAGGAGTGTATTATGAAGAACTGTGATTATTTGCTTTCTATAAGCGAGGCATGGCTACAATATGCGGTAAAA
>JAQUTA010000153.1 GCA_028709965.1 Lutispora sp. | reverse complement strand
AAGGAGGAGCTTTTGGCAGCCGGACATGCACTATCCCTTGAGAAGGTAATAGCAGTCAATGACGAGCAGCCAGATGTGAGCAAGATACAACTCAAAGAGACACCTGATGCGAGTGAATACGATGCACTGATTTTTGGTGCTCCTGTGCGAGGGTTCTCTCTATCACCAGTTATGAAATCTTATTTGTCTCAGATTGTGTCATTGAAGGGGAAAAAAATTGTTTGCTATGTCACCGAATATTTCCCATATCCATGGATGGGCGGAAACCGGGCTGTCGATCAGATGAAAAAGCTCTGTGAGACAAAAGGCACTGAAGTATTTGAAACAAGGGTCATAAACTGGTCCAATAGGCAGCGCGAAAAAAAGATTACCAATATGGTTGAAGAGCTAAGTAAATTATTTTGATATTTTTCAGCTGCCTATACCAAAGTCTTTTTATAGAATAAACAGTTCCATGGGAGGAGCTGTTTATTTTTTAAGCAATGAGCCAAAAATTCCACGGACCAGCTCACGCCCTACCGTCCTTCCTATGGAGTTTATGGTTGACTGCGCCATTTTCTCTACGCTTGAAGCTTTCTTTCTACCCCTTGGAGCAGGTGCGCCATAACCATAATCATATTTTCTTTGTTTTTCATAGTGTTCTCTCTCTTTTGCTCTAGCAGTTTCTCTTTCAGCTTCTAGCGCAGCTTTTTCATCCTGAGCATATTTCCTCTGAAGCATCTCATAAGCAGACTCTCTGTCAATCATTCTCTCATATTTATTATAATACTTAGAAGTCCTTATCAACAGACTCCTATTATCGTCGGAGATTGTTCCTATAAAACTTCTGGGAGGTACTATAAAAGCTCTCTCTACCACAGTGGGTCTGCCATCTAGGTCCAAAACAGATACTAGAGCTTCACCCACTCTCAACTCCGCGATAGCCTGTTTTACATCCAACTTAGGATTTGCTCTGAATGTTTCTGCAGCTGCATTAACTGCCTTTTGGTCTCTTGGTGTAAAGGCTCTTAGTGCATGCTGTACTCTATTTCCTAGCTGTCCTAGCACTTTATCGGGTACATCTATAGGATTTTGGGTAATGAAATATATACCTACGCCCTTGGAGCGGATAAGCCTTACTACCTGCTCAATCTTGTCCAAAAGCACCTTTGGAGCTTCGTTGAACAGCAAATGAGCCTCATCAAAGAAGAATACAATCTTCGGCTTTTCCATATCTCCTACTTCTGGCAGCTCCTCAAATAGCTCAGATAAAAGCCAGAGTAAAAACGTTGAATACAAAGCAGGAGAATGGAACAATTGCTCTGATGCCAATATATTTATATTCCCAAATCCATTGGAATCTGTTTTTATCAAATCCATAATATCCAAGGCGGGCTCTGCAAAGAAATTTTCTGCCCCTTGTCCCTCCAATGTCAATAAGCCTCTTTGGATGGCACCAATGGACTGCTTTGTAATAGTACCATACTCGGTAGTAAACTCCTTTGAGTTATCTCCTACGTATTGCAGCATAGACTTTAAATCCTTAAGGTCTATGAGCATCATTCCTGTATCGTCGGCGATCTTAAAAACTATGTTTAACACACCGGTTTGGGTATCGTTCAAACCAAGGAGCCTGGATAATAAAAGAGGTCCCATTTCGGAAATAGTAGTGCGGACAGGATGTCCAAGTCTTCCGAATACATCCCATAGTACAGTAGGGAAGCCTTGGAATGAAAATTCAGCCAATCCCATATTCGATATTCGCTCGTCAATCTTTGGGCTGCTTATTCCCGGGTTACAAATACTTGCCAAATCACCCTTTATATCAGCCATAAATACTGGCACACCTATGGAGCTGAATTTTTCAGCCAGTACTTTTAAGGTTATGGTTTTTCCTGTTCCTGTAGCCCCAGCAATCAATCCATGTCGGTTTGCCATTTTAGGGAATATGTATATTTCTTCATCGCCCTTTGCAATTTGAAGTTTATGCATATCTGACATTTTAACACCCCTTAATCAAAATCCTTTTAATTAATATTGATTATACTTTATTTTCCATGCTTGTTCAATACTTGGCAGTTTCCACTCAATATTATAGAATAAAATAGAAAAAGCTGTTATATGCATTTGTACAGGGCATCTTTTTTCAGCAATGACTTTGTCTCAAAATGAATAGAGAGAATGGAGGTTAATAATGATGGAGATTTTTGACATATACTATGATGAGATTGAGATTATCAAAGACCTATGGGAAAAGAACAGGCAATATCATGAGAAGACTTCAGAATACTTTAAGGAGTCATACCACTTTATAAATTTTGAAGATAGAATCAAAGCCTTCAGTGCATTCACCAAGAATGAAATAAAAATATCTGTAGCAAAAATCGACAGCCAATATATTGGATATTGTTTATCTACAGCAGTGAAAGGTAAGGGAGAGCTTCAGTCAATGCATGTAGATGAAACTAAGAGAGGCAGTGGTATAGGGACAGAACTCGCCAGCAGGCATTTACAATGGATGAAAGAAAAGAATTGTAATGCAATTGGAGTGACAGTATCTCAGGAAAACAAGTCAACTATTGCATTTTATAGAAAGCTAGGCTTTTATCCGAATACCTTATATATGCAGCAGCAAAACTTTGGGAAGAAGGACTGACAGATGATGCATAAGCAGTCCATCATAGCAAAAGCCATGAATACCATATTGGCATTCACAACCGTATCAGGAATATATACTAAACTAAGAGCAGGACACTTATTAAATGTGCCTGACTTGATCTCTGTTACTGAGGAGCTGATAATAACTGCTTCAAGTGAAGGGCATTCCCAAAACGCATTTTTCTCATAAAGCTTGTCCTCCCTATAGTAAAAATATGATGTTATGCTATAGTTTACCACATACATCGCACACTGTCATTGATGAACGGTTGCATATTCTTTATAGAACACAATGGCCTACAGAAATGAGATTTAGCATAAATACTTCATTTATCATATGGGACATGGGGACAGGTACCTTGTCCCAAATATTAAGAAGTGGGGGTGATGAATTTGCCGAGAGATTCAAGAAAAAGGAGTAAAAGCGGAATATATCACATAATGCTTCGAGCTGTAAACAGACAAAGAACCGATCTCCTTGCCCCTATAATAAGGCACATAATGTAGAAAAATTCAAATAGTTATGATAATATTTAGACATAGCAGCGTATCCCAGGACTGGGGAACGGCGTTTTGCAGGATATCCTTTGGAACGCCAAGCTGCATCCGAAGTGTAAAGTGAGCTCTCTTAATGAAATGGCTGAAAAAGGCGGCAGAGATACTGAGAAAGATATTTATGGG
>JAQUTA010000152.1 GCA_028709965.1 Lutispora sp. | reverse complement strand
TTATTTTTTAAATATTGCAATTCTGTTGGGGGGTTTTCAAAGCTAATTATATGAGCTATTAATAACTGATGGTTTAATTCAAATTTATTACGGAAATATTCGTTGACCTTTTTATCTCCATATTTTACGTCACCTATAATAGGATGATCTATGCTTGCTAAATGAGCTCTTATTTGATGAAATCTTCCTGTGACCAATTCAACAAAAAGCAAGGAGTATTCTCCATTATCACTCTTTTTCTCATAATATGTTTTAGACTCTTTTCCTCTATCATCTGCATCATCCGATAAAAAAGCTTTTCTATTGGTTTCATCCTTTTCTAAAAAGCTTGATATTTCACCGTTTATATCTGTACTTCCTTCCACAATGCATAGATATAACTTTTTTAGATGTCTTTCCCTTATCATTTCATTTATAGCTTTGAGGCTTTTATAATTTTTTGCAGCAATAACCAACCCCGCAGTATTTCTATCCAGTCTATTACATAGTGCAGGTGAAAAGGTTGGAGATGTGTTTGATCCTGTAGATAATTCTATATGGTGTTGCACTCTATGTATCAGTGTGTCCTTGTCCTTGGCGCTTTGCGGATGGCTAAGAAGGCCTGCAGGTTTATCAATTATTATAATATTTTCATCCTCATAAACAATATTTATATGGCCAGATTTATCTATTTTCTTCTTTGGGGCTGACTCAGGTTCTATGCTGATGTTTTTTAAAGAAACTATATCACCAATAGCAAGCATATAGCCTTCCTTAGATTTCTTGCCATTTACTTTTATGTCACCTTTTCTTATGCCTTTATAAATTTCACTTAAAGCTGCTTCTTTCAATAGTTTCCTAGTAAATCTATCTAGCCTTTGACCTGTTTCATTTTCAGTAATTGTAATTTTCTTCATTAAATCTCCGCCTTAATCTAGCAATTTGCCGGTGAAAATACTGCATATAAAAGTATTTCTTCTTCTCCTGTATTGATAAGTCCATGTTCTTCTCCCGGATGGGCTATGATGCAATCCCCTACTGCTGCTTTTACCCTTTCTCCATTTACCAAAGCATCCCCCTCCCCTTTCATTACATAAAACACCTCAAGTATTTCATGGATGTGAGGGATAATTTCTCCTTCTTTTTCAATTTTGACTATATGAGCCGATAATCTATCATTTTCTTTGGAAGTAGTCAGATGTCGTAAAAATACATCCCTATGCTTAGGATTTTTAACCCATTCAATAGATTCTTGATTTTTTATTATTGTATCCATATAATCCCCTCCAAACAATATTTTGTTAACTATATATTTAGAATTATATCATATTTTTATAGTTTAATTTATCTCCATATCTACCTATTGCTACCTTTTGTCCTGTTAAAATTTCACCGGAAATCAATGCCCTGCCTATAAATGTTTCTATGCTTTTTTGCATATACCTCTTTATTGGTCTTGCACCATACACAGGATCATAAGCATTCAAAATGATCAGTTCCTTAGCATCTTCATCTAGTGTAATTTGTATATCCCTATCCTTCAATCGTTCTGCTATATGCTTAAACTGTAGATCAATTATCTTAAATATTTCATCTTTGTCTAGCGGTTTAAAAAATACTATATCATCTACTCTGTTTAGAAATTCGGGTCTGAAATGCCTTTTCATTTCATCCATAACACTATCTTGTATATTATCATCCAGCATTCCTTTTTTATCAATGCTCTCTAATAAATATGTGCTTCCAATATTTGAAGTCATAATTATTACTGTATTTTTGAAATCAACTATATGCCCTTGGCTGTCGGTGAGCCTTCCATCGTCTAGAATCTGCAATAGAATATTGAACACATCATGATGAGCTTTTTCAATTTCATCAAACAGTATTACTGTATATGGTTTCCTTCTTACTGCTTCAGTAAGCTGTCCGCCCTCATCATATCCTACATATCCGGGAGGTGCTCCGATAAGCCTGGATACGGAATATTTCTCCATATACTCAGACATATCTATGCGCACCATATTGTCTTCAGAGTCAAATAGGGCTTGAGTCAATGCTCTTGCCAGCTCGGTCTTGCCAACTCCTGTAGGTCCCAAGAATATAAATGAACCAATGGGTTTACTTGGATCTTTTAGACCACTTCTTGCTCTTATCACCGCATCCGCTACTGCGGATACTGCCTCTTCCTGACCAATTACCCTTTCATGAAGAACTTCGTCTAATCTGAGTAGTTTTTCCTTTTCATTCTCCATTAGCCTGGTTACAGGAATACCAGTCCATTTTGAAATTATTTCTGCTATTTCTTCTTCTGTAACTTCTTCTTTTAATAGTTGCTCACCTTTATGCACATCTTCTAGTTTTAGCTTTTCTTCATTAAGCTTCTTTTCTAATTCTGTTATTTTGCCATATTTAAGCTCTGCAACCTTATTTAAGTCATACTCCATTTCGGCTTTTTCTATCTGACCTTTTACATTCTCTATTTCTTTTTTAATTTTCCTTATACTTCCAATACTCCTTTTTTCCAATTCCCATTGAGCTTTCATTGAGTCACTTTGGGTTCTTAAATCTGAGAGTTCCTTGTTCAATATTTCAAGCCTTTCCTTAGACTGTTTGTCATTTTCTTTCTTTAAAGCTTCCTTCTCTATTTCCAGCTGCATTATTCTTCTCATTATCTCATCTAGTTCAGTGGGCATGCTGTCAATTTCAGTTCTAAGCATAGCTGCTGCCTCATCCATTAGATCTATTGCTTTGTCAGGCAAGAATCTGTCACTAATATACCTATTTGATAAAACTGCAGCAGATATCAGAGCATTGTCTTGTATCCTAACACCATGATGTATCTCAAATTTCTCCTTTAGACCTCTTAAAATGGATATAGTGTCTTCTACTGTTGGCGGCTCAATGATGACAGGCTGAAATCTTCTCTCTAATGCTGCATCCTTTTCAATATATTTTCTATATTCATCCATGGTTGTTGCACCAATGCAATGCAACTCCCCTCTTGCCAGCATGGGCTTTAACAGGTTACCTGCATCCATGGCTCCTTCTGTCTTACCTGCCCCAACAATATTGTGTATCTCATCAATAAAAAGAATTATTCTTCCGCTGGAGCTTTCAATCTCTTTGAGAACTGCTTTTAGTCTTTCTTCAAACTCTCCCCTATATTTTGCTCCTGCAATAAGAGCTCCCATGTCTAAGGAAAATATGGTTTTCCCTTTCAATCCTTCAGGCACATCACCCTTCATAATTCGTTGAGCCAAGCCCTCCACTGCAGCAGTTTTACCAACTCCTGGCTCACCTATTAATATTGGATTGTTCTTAGTTCTTCTAGAAAGTATTCTTATAATGCGCCGTATCTC
>JAQUTA010000151.1 GCA_028709965.1 Lutispora sp. | reverse complement strand
CCTACTAAGCATACATGAAATACACTTCCAAGCCTATTTACTCTTCTTAAATCTCTATTCTTTTTAATGTCTTTTACCTCATTCTCAAGTTCACGAACTCTGTCTCTAATTTTTCTCCTATCAATCTCTAGCTTTTTTTCACCAGGTCCTCTAGTGCCAATGCCTCCTCCTGTTCGAGACATTTGAATACCAAAACCTATCAGCCTTGGCATCAGATATTTGAGCTGAGCAAGCTCAACTTGAAGCTTGCCTTCTTTCGATCTAGCCCTCTTTGCAAATATATCAAGTATCAATTGTGTTCTATCTATAACTCGCACTCCAATTTCTCTCTCTAGATTTCTTATTTGGGCTCCGGATAGTTCTTCATCAAAGACTACTAAGTTAGCTTCTTTTTTTTGAACCTCTGCTATTACTTCTTTCAATTTACCACGTCCAATTAAAAATGTGCTGTCAGCATTTGTTCTATTTTGTGCAAGTCTGCTTATCTGGATTCCTCCAGCGGTGTTAAGAAGTTCTTCTAACTCATCTAAGTCCTCAATCCCATTTATTCCTACTAGAACAGCCTTTTCCTCATCCTCAGTAACTCTAACAGTTATTTCCTTTTCTCCCTTATAATCCGATTCAATACTTGCTATCAAATCCATAGCATTAATTATCATAAATTCATCTATCGAATAATGTTCCATTTTTGACACTTGAGTTTTTGAATCCGATCTTTTTAAATATGCAATTGATGCTTCTTGTGGGACGCCGTTTAAAACTCCAACACCAGCAATTAAATCTAATTTGATTGCTTTTAGGGCTGAAGTGTCCATTTCAGACAATACACTAGAACCGTTTGGGTGTGTATGTATGCACCTTATTCCGCTTAAACTTTCATTTGATCTTCTCTCGGTGTATTCACCCAAAGCCGCAGAGTCATAATCTCCAATTACAGCATCTACGATTTCTCCCTTTCTATTTATATATATAGCCACTTCTCTACTGGTTTCCCCCGTTATTTCACATATAATATTTAATATATCTTTTGAAATAATAGAACTATTATCAATAGTCTCTCCTTTTATAGAATCCAATCTGTTTAGTATCGCTTTTCTTACACCATTGCTACTCATGCATTATCTCCACCTTTATAATTTGCTGTAGGTACTCATTAATACTCCGATAATCCAAATACTATTTAATATAGGTTGATTTGTCAAGCGAAAGACTATCTATTTTCTTAACAGTTTCAAAGTAGTCTAATAGTATAAAAGCTCCGTAATTTGACCAACATTAATATATAATATTCTTATAATCATACTTAGCTGTTTGAAAAAACACAAATTTTCTGCCATAATAAATTAAGTAGTTGAAACGAGGAGTGGCGTTATGAGGAAATTCCCTGAAATATTCAAAACCTTTAGTTATACAAAATTATTAGCAATTTTACTGATAATAATGATAACATTTTTTGTTTTTTCATCTATATATACAGTAAAAGAAGGAGAGTTAGGTATATTAAGGACTTTTGGTAAAGTTACCGATGTGACAAAACCAGGTTTTCACCTTAAATTTCCCTATCCTGTCCAAGAAATTGATGTAATTAATACAAGCAGATCAAATTCCATAGAAATAGGATTTAATAATACAAAAAGCCCAAAACTTAATTCCCAAAACATTGAATCCCAAGCTATCACTAGTGATGATGGAATTGTTTGGGTAGATATGATTGTGGAATGGAAGATCAATGATCCTTATGCATATCTTTTTAAAGCTAAGGATCCTGATGCCATATTAAAAAATTCTATCCTTTCTTCTTTGAAATCTATAGCTGGAAAATTTACTATAGACTCTATTATGACTGATGGCAAGATAGCCATTCAAAATAATATAAAATTAGAAATTGAAAAAAGTATAATAAGCTACAATTTGGGTATAGAAATACTAAATGTCACTATTTTGGATGCAAAGCCTCCTGAGGAGATAAAATCTGCTTTTGAAGCCGTTGCTGATGCATCAGAACAAAAAAATACTTTAATTAATAAAGCTGAAGAATATAGAAATCAAAAGCTTCCTGCTGCTGAAGGAGAAGCTGATAAGATAATAAAAGAGGCCGAAGCTTATCATGAAGAAAGAATGAACAAAGCCAAAGCTGAAGTTGCTGCCTTTAATTCTTTATATAAGGAATATAAAATGAGCAAAGAAGTAACAAAGTCTCGCATGCTTATAGAAACATTAGAAGAAATACTTCCAGGTGCAAACATATATATAATGGATACAAAAGAAGGGACTCTAAACTATCTCCCTATCAAGGACATAAAAGGAGAAAACTGATGAATGAATTTAACATCTTAAATATTAAGAAAAAGGATATAAAATTGCTTATGTTAATAAAAAAGATTGTTGTTTTATTTGCTATGGTGCTAATTGTTTTGATTATTTCTTTCAATGCTCTTATTATTCAAGAAGATGAAATTGCGTTTATCAGAAGTTTTGGTAAAACAATTAGAATAATTGATAAGCCTGGTTTGTATTTTAAAGTGCCATTTATTAACACAACTTCAACTATAACAAAAAACATTTTATGTTATGATTCTCAAACTCTAAAGATTCTTACTAAGGACAATAAAAATCTTTTAATTGACAATTATACTTTGTGGAAAATAGATGATGCTAAATTATTTATTGATACACTGCAAACGATTGGAAATGCCGAAATAAAAATCGATAATTCTGTTTATTCTTTGATGAGTTCAAAGATGGTTACTATAAATTATAATGATATTATTAAAAAACAGAATAATACAAATGGTTTTAACCAAGAAATTATAGACTCAGCTAGAAATGAATTTAAACCTTATGGCATAGAAATAATAGATATCCGAATTAAAAACTTAGGTTTGCCTCAAGAGAATCAAGATTCCATATATTCTAGAATGAAATCAGATAGGGAAAAAGTCTCGGCACAGTACTTAAGTCTAGGCGAAAGAGATGCAACGCTAATCAGAGCTGAAACAGATAAAGAAGTAAAGATAATTATTTCAAGGGCTCACGCTGAGGCAGAAAGAATAAAAGGCATGGCTGATGCCGACGCTGCCAAAATATATGCTGATAATTACAATAAAGACCCTGAATTTTACAAATTCATGCGTACACTAGAATCCTATAAAAAAACTTTATCAAATAAGCCAACAATAATTATTCCATTAGATTCACCCTTTGCCAAATATTTAATTGGTAAATAACAAAAATAAAAAAAAGACCCGGCGACGACCTACTCTCCCAGGACCCTGCGGTCCAAGTACCATCGGCACTAGAGAGCTTAACTGCTGTGTTCGGCATGGGAACAGGTGTGGCCTCTCTGTTATTGTCACCGGATATGT
>JAQUTA010000150.1 GCA_028709965.1 Lutispora sp. | reverse complement strand
TCCCCATGAGCAGTTTTGTGGCTTTCTCCACCAAACAGAAGTATCTGACCGCCTTCATGAGGTTGGCTGCGGAGAGTCATACCGGGAGTATCTACATTGATAAACATCCCTTCAGGAATAATCTCCTCAATCTTAAATGCCAATAAGTAAGACCTCTCTGGGTACATTCTGGCAAAGTACATACCCTTTCCATCATAAAAAGGATAATGGGATGCAATTATTACGTGATTGGCGGTAACTTTTTTGCCCTTATTGGTTTTTATCGTACAGGTTTGTCCTTCTTCTATATCAACGGCTCTTGTGTCTTCAAATATATGAGAGCCATCTCCAGGTATTCTCTTGGCTAATGATAGTACATACTTTATTGGATGGAATTGAGCCTGGTCATTAAATCGTACAGCTCCCAGCACCGGAAAAGGCAGAGGTGTTTCCAAAACAAACTGAGCAGGTATGCCTAGGCTCGCCGCAGCCTCCGCTTCTTTTTTTATCTTCTCTACGTACTTCGGGTCCTGGTATGTAAAAACATAAGCCGCCTTATCTTCAAAATTACATTGTATATCATTTCCCTTGACTAGATTTCTGACGAATTTTATGGCATGCTGATTTGCATCCGCATACTGCTGAGCCATCTCTTTGCCAAAAGTTTTAATAGTCTTATCATATATCAAGCTATGCTGAGAGGTGACTTTTGCGGTGGTATGACCGGTGGTAGCCTTGGAGATTCTGTCCGCTTCAATGACGGCCACCTTGAAGCCATTCTCTTTCAATAGATGAGCCGCCGTTATTCCTGCCAAGCCGCCTCCCACAATGCCAACGTCAACATTTATATCATCTGTCAGCTCCGGATAATTTGTATCTTCTGTTGTAGCAATCCAATAGGGTATTGTATTCCTTTCCATAATAAATCTCTCCTTAATATTAGTCACTGTTATGGTTGACAGTAAGGAGAGATTTATACATTGTTATTTACTCGAAAATATTAACACTCCAACAGCTTCTGTATAAGATAAAGTAAAGATGGTATAATGTAAAAAAACTCAAAATAATGTCCTATTAAAAGGTTTGATTTTATTTGGGACATGGTTTATAATTATTACAAATATGTTACATATATTAACCTTCGATAAAGGAGGCATTTTTTTGAGGAAATTAATACTTTTAACTACATTGTTTTTAATATGCTTCGGCACAAAGAGTTATGCTGATTTTGGTGACGTAACCCTAAAGAAAGGCATGACCCATAAAGATATAACAACCCTCCAACAGAGCTTGGATACATTAGGATATTTTCAAAATGATGAATATACTACTTATTTTGGAGTTAAGACCGAAGCCGCAGTGAAAAAGTTTCAGGAAGAATTTGAACTTAAAGTTGATGGTATAGCAGGTAAGCAAACCATAGACTATATTAAGACTAAAATCAAACAGATAGAGCTAGTTAAAGAAAAAGAAGACGCTGAAAAAAAGTTTGCCGCATCGTTACAGCAGGATCTTAAGACTGCGGGACATTATACAGGTGAGATTACATCAGTTATAGATGAAGCTACCAAAGAGGCCTTAAAAGTATTTCAAGAAAAACAAGGATTAGAAATTAGCGGTGAAGCCGATAATGATACAATAGCGAAGCTGGATGAATTGTTCCCCAAAAAGGTGGAAGAAAAGAAAAACACAAATCTAGTAAGCAGCCGTGCCTTTGTTGATTTTACCAGAAAGTATCTGGGTACCCCTTATGTATATGGCGCTTCTTCAGGAAAAGCCTTTGACTGCTCCGGCTTTACGACTTACGTAATGAAGAACTATGGCATAAAAATAGAAAGAACAGCAAGTCAGCAATTTAAAAAGGGTACACCCATAGAGAAAAAGGACTTAAAGCCCGGTGATTTGGTTTTTTTCTCTAATAGAAGCAAAACCATAGGTCATGTGGGAATATACATAGGAGATCACAAATTCATACACGCAAGTACATCTAAAAAGCAAATAGCTATCAATGATTTACGAACGTACTCGGGTAAGTACCAAGGAGCCCGTAGATATATTAAGCTAGATGACGATGAAGAAGTTGAGGGGGAAAAGAAGGAATGACGGTCGGCCGTCATTCCTTCTTTATGCATTAATTTTTCCCAATATCTCACTTTCTTGTTCTTGCAAGAATTGATTTGTATAAAGCCTATAGTAATGACCTTTCTCTTCCATAAGCTTGGTATGATTGCCATCTTCAATCATCTTTCCGTCACTTATTACCAGTATCCTATCTGAAGATCTTATGGTAGAAAGTCTATGGGCTATTATAAAGCTAGTTCTGCCTTTTAAGACCTTTTGAATAGCATCTTGAATAATCTTTTCTGTTTCGGTATCTACAGAGGAAGTAGCCTCATCCAACACAAAAATTCTAGGGTCTGCCAAAATAGCTCTGGCAAATGACACGAGCTGTTTCTCTCCTGTGGACAGCCTGTTGCCGCCTTCTCCAACCTCTGTTTCATAGCCTTTTTCAAGCTTCATGATGAATTCATGGGCATTAACCATTTTTGCTGCCCTAATAATATCATCCTCTTCTGCATCAAGCTTACCATATCTTATATTATCCCAAACGGTTCCACTGAATAGATGAGGGGCTTGAAGCACATATCCAAGGTTTGACTGAAGCCAGGCTTGTGATCTCTCCTTATAATTTGTGCCGTCTATTAGTATCTCTCCTCTTTCGGGCTCATAGAATCTGCATAAAAGATTCACTATTGTACTTTTACCAGAGCCTGTTTCCCCTACCAAGGCTATGCTCTGACCTGCTTTTACATTTAAATTGAAATCCTCCAACACTTTTTCTCCATCTTTGTAAGAAAAACTAACATTCTTAAAAACTATATTGCCTTTTATCTCAGGCCAATTTTCAGGCTTAGGATTAAATGCGTCGCCGTATCTTTCTAGCACTTCCGTTGTATCAGTTATTTCTGGCTCCGTATCTATAAGAGATATTATTCTCTCAGCAGAAGCCTGAGCTGATTGAAGCTCACTAAAAATTCTGGCCAAATCCATCACTGGCTCAAAAAATTGAATTGTATAGGATATGAAAAGTACCAAAGTGCCATAGCTTATGCTTTCCAGTATAACTGCTTTGCCTCCATACCACATGGCCATGCCTGTGCCTATACTTCCTAATGTCAAGACAAGAGGTAGGTAAATAGCTGAATATACAGCAGCTTTAACGGAAGAATTGTACATGCTGAGTGTCAATTCCTTAAATTCCTGTAAATTCTCCTCTTCTCTCACTAGAGTCTTGGTTGTCTTTGCTCCAGTTATGCCTTCATTAAGAGCCCCTGTAATCCTAGAGTTTATTTTTCTTATCTTCCTATGAGCTTTTAATATCTTTTGTTGAAAA
>JAQUTA010000149.1 GCA_028709965.1 Lutispora sp. | reverse complement strand
TGCTACTTTTATTAAGTGAGGATTAAAATGGACATTCCATGTAAAATATATTTATTTTGCTTCAAATGCTCTATTAAAATAATAAAAAGTAATCAGAAGTATTGAAAAATACTACTTGATTTAAAGAGGAGGTAATAGAAATGAAAAAAGAAGATTATATGTGGGCTTTTTCTGACAGCTATAAGTGGATGGATAAGATTCACAAACTGCCCCCACTTATTATAACATGCGCCGTTAACGGAGGAATACAAGGGAAGGAATCCCATCCCGTATTGCCTGAGACACCGGATGAAATTGCTGATCAAGCATATGAAGCCTATAATGCGGGAGCTTCAATAGTACATATTCATGGAAGAAATCCTGACTGCCTGTATAAATGTGCTGAAGAAGCAGAGGTATATAGGGAAATTAATAGAAAAGCCAGAGAAAAATGTCCTGATATGATAATTAATAATACTACTGGAGCAGGATTAACAACTCCTATGGAAGCCAGAATAAAATGCCTTGATGCTTTGCCTGAAATGGCTTCATTAAACCTGGGCCCTGATATGTCAAGGTTTAGTATGCCCCCAAGGCCTGACCATCTGCCAAACTCTCATAACGGGCTGTTAGTAGATGAATGTGTGCCATTTACTTATGGAAAGATTGAAGAGTTAGCAAAAGTTATGAAAGAAAAAGGTATAAAGCCTGAACTAGAGACATATCAACCCGGTCATTTTTGGTCCAGCAGAGAACTCATAAACAAGGGTCTTATTGAGCCGCCCTATGTATTCCAGTTTATTATGGGTTATCAAACTTCAAGTTTCCCTACACCTAAAAACTTAATAAGCTTGATTGATGAATTGCCGGGGGATTCGCTATTCAGTGTTGTAGGTATCGGTAAATTTCAGTGGGCAATGACTACCTTGGGTATTATCCTTGGGGGGCAGGTAAGAGTCGGTTTGGAAGACAATCTATATCTTAAGCGCGGGCAAAAGCTCAAAGGGAACGGAGAAGCTATCGAAAAAGTTGTAAGGATTGCGAGAGAATTCAACCGTGAAATAGCTACGCCGGCCCAAGCCAGGGAGATGTACGGTTTATCAGCAGAACCGCGTTTATATAAGTAAATACTACAAAAATGTTTGAAAGTGAAACATGGGGGTGCAAAATTTGTATACTCTAAAAGATATGTTACATGTTAAATCAATAGCAGTAGTTGGAGCATCTAATCATTCCGGCAAGATAGGCCATACACTTCTAAAGAATATCATCGACGGCGGCTTTAAGGGCAGTATATACCCTGTAAATATTAAGGAAGATAATATATTGGGTTATAAATGCTACAAGGATATATTAAGTATTCCGGAAGAAATAGATCTAGCCGTGATAGCAGTTCCCGCAGTTATTGTAAATAATGTTATAAAAGAAGCCGGACAAAAAGGCGCCAAAGGAGCAATAATAATCAGCGGCGGTTTTAAGGAAATAGGGAACAATGATTTGGAAGCAGAAATACTGGAAACCGCTGAAGAATTCGGAATGAGAATAATAGGCCCTAACTGCCAGGGGGTTAGTTATACTGCCAATAAAATGTGTGCTACATGGCCTTTAATAAAAGAGCAGGGTTTTATAGGGATAGTTTCGCAAAGTGGTACAATAGGAGCTGCATTAAGTACTTGGGCTGAGAAGGATGAAATGGGTATTTCGTGCTTTGCATCTTTAGGTAATAAAAGCGACATAAGCGAGACAGATTTCATTGAATTTTTTGCAGAGGATCCTAATACGAAAGTGGTTGCATTAAATCTTGAAGGGATACAAAACGGAGAAGTTTTTGTTGACGTCATAAGCAGAGCAAGCCAAAAGAAACCCATTGTGGTATTGAAACCCGGTAAGACTGCTAAGGGGATGAAGGCCATTGCCTCACACACGAAATCTATTGCCGGTAACGATAGAATATTTAGTGCCTTTTGTAGAAAATACGGTGTAATCAGGGCTAATGACATTACTGAATTTTATGATTTTTGTAAAATAGCGGGATCATCAAAGAAACCAAAAGGGAATAAAATGCTGATCATAACCAGCAGCGGGGGAGCAGGCATTATAGCAACTGATACGGCAGAAGTAAATGGTATTGAAATAGCCCCAATAAACGAGAAATTAAAAAAAACCCTGGAAGATATTCTGCCTGATCAATGTGTAATATCCAATCCACTGGATTTAACCGGTGATGCAACTGCTGATCGATATGATAAGGCATTAAAAGCAGTTATAGATGATGGCAGCTATGACTTCTTATTAACTATTTTTGGAGACCCCATACTCGGTGCAAATAATGCAATTAGCAAATATAAGAACGATATACCTATCATTGTCAGTTACTTAGGCGGGGGAGAGATAGAAGAAAATGAAGTTAAAATAATGAATAAAAATAATATACCGGTTTTTCCGACGCCGGAGAGAGCCGTTAAGGCAGCTAAAGCATTGTTGGAGCTTAAAATATAGATAGCACTTTTGAGTAGAAAATGAGGTGAAGTTATGCATGAAGTTATAGAAAAGGCAAAAAAAGAAAGAAGAAATCTGCTGGAGTATGAAGCAATGCAGCTATTTGAATATTACAATATTCCAGTACCGAAGTGTGCACTGGCAAGAAGTAAAGAGGAAGCTGTTGAAGCTGCAGGGAAGATAAATTACCCCGTTGTTTTAAAAATAGTATAAAAGGATGTCATACATAAATCGGATGTCGGCGGTGTAAAGGTAGGCTTAAAATCTGATGAAGAAGTCATAAAAGCATATGACGAGATTATGAATAATGTAAACACTAATATTGAGAATGCAGAAATTGAAGGAGTACTGGTAGTTGAAAATATCGAGGAAGGCTTGGAATGTATTGTAGGGATGGTAAAAGACATCCAGCTTGGACCTGCACTAATGTTTGGATTGGGAGGAATATTCGTAGAAATATTGAAAGACGTTTCATTTTCTTTATTGCCAATAGATGAAGAGGAAGCTTTGGAAATGATAAAATCTATAAAAGGCTATGAGCTGCTTCAAGGGTGCCGAGGTAACAACTCAAAAGATATTTCAGCTATAATAAAGCTATTAAAGAATGTAGGGGATTTAGTCAAAGATAATCCGGACATTAGTGAGATAGATATAAATCCTTTTTTCGTTTATGAAGAAGGAATAAAGATAGTGGATGCCAGAGTAATAATTTAGTAAGACCTCCATGCTTGCTATTTTTGTCATAAAACCTTATCCTCCTCATATACATAGAAATAGAACATAGCTATGCCCGGGTCAGGTTAAAGCCAATTTATTTATAGGAGGAGGAACGCGGATGCCTGTTGAACTAATAAAAAATCCTTTAAAGGTATGCAAAATAATAGGAGAAGAAGTATCCAGCACTGTTGTGGAAGAAGACATAAATGTACCGGGCGTAAGCCCAGATGTGTACAAAAT
>JAQUTA010000148.1 GCA_028709965.1 Lutispora sp. | reverse complement strand
TATAGTCTTCTTCAAGATGTAATAGAAGTGGGGGGAGATTTGAAATTTGGCATGCCATCAGGGAGCGGCTGCTTTGGCAGCTCTAGCTTGATAGTAAAAGAGTTGGCAATATCTGGAAAGTGATTTATAATAGAGGGGTCGCTTTGGTGTGGCCCCTCTTGACTGATTTACAAGCAGTTATCGGTTTCGCATGAATCCGTAGGCGGACATGCTGGCTTTAGCATAATTGATTTTTTTTCTTCATGGAGACAGAAAACTTTCAGTACTAGCGGTACACAGGTATCACATACTGGGAATAGAAATTGGCCAAAGCAGTCGGTAAAAACGAAACCTATACCGCAAAATTTATCTCCGTCTTTTTTAAACAATTTCACAAGACAATCCTTTGCCGGTTGACCAGCTTTATGAACTACTCCATGAATCACACCTCTGTTTTCGGGCACTAACTCTATAGGTTTTGCGATTTCAACTTCTTGATTTGGTGCAACCTTGAATTCTTGAGACGTAAATAGTTTAAATCCCATCAGATCCCCTCCTTTCCTAGTAACAATATATTGCGTGGGACAAAATATGTTACTGAATAATTAGCTCTAAATTTTCCAATTCTTCTTTTAAAGAGTACACTCTGATTAAATATTCATTTTTATTAGAAGGAAGGGGAATAATGAATTGACCAAAGGAATCTGTAAACGTTAAACCAATGAAAATTTTTTTGCCGGTTTTTGATAGCTTGTAAATTTTCAAAATATAATCAGCTGCAACTTTTCCACCCACAAGCAGAGTGCCGCGGGTTATTTCATTTTCTGCTTTTTTCTTTTTTTTAATCTCAATGGGACTTATAACTACTTCCTCGCCTGCTTTAACAACAAATGGCTCTGATTCATATATATGCTTTGTCATATAAACACCTCCTCACAACTTTGCTAATATATGTTTATGCAGCTTGGCGACATTCGGCAACAAGTTAAATTGGGGACATTGCTAAATCCAAAACTATCCGTTGACATAAATAATAATTATATATATAATTTAATCTGTATCATTAAAAAGTTTAAAGCTTGGTCGTGCTAGATGGGGAGTTTGCGGTGCCCTGTAACCTGCAATCCGCAGCAGCAGGATTGAATTCCTTTGCTTAGGCCGGCGTCTGTAAGGTCTGACCCTGATAAGTGATGGTGATGATTGGGTCCTGCGCAACAGAAATTTATGAACCCCGTCAGGTCCGGAAGGAAGCAGCGGTAAGTAAACCCTTTTGTGTGCCGCGGGGACGCCTGATTGGAGTTAACTGTCCGGGTAACGCTTGGAGATGTCCGATGCCGAAGGAGGGTGCACGGCCATTTATATTTACAAAAAAGGTTCGTATTTTTACGAGCTTTTTTTATTTTTCTTTTCCAAACTGGGAAAAATGTTATAATAAATGCATATTATAACGGTGTGATGCAAGCCGTTAAAAGGCTTGCTTTTATGTTATAATAGATATTGAGATCAGACACATGAGGAGTTGAGAGTATGTACGTGGCATTATATCGTAAATGGAGACCCAAAAAGTTCGAAGAGGTTTGTGGTCAAGAGCAGATAACCACAATTTTGAAAAATCAAATCAAGGCTAATCAGCTTTCTCATGCCTATTTATTATGCGGTACCAGAGGAACAGGCAAAACCAGCACTGCAAAGCTTCTTGCCAAGGCAGTGAACTGCTTTAATTTGGCTGATGGCAATCCTTGCGACAGTTGTGAGAGCTGCAATAGCATAAATCATGGCAACTCCATGGATGTTTTTGAAATAGATGCTGCATCCAACAGGAGAATTGAGGATGTAAGAGATCTGAGGGAAGCGGTGAAATTTGCTCCTGCTATGGGCAAGTACAAGGTATACATAATAGACGAGGTTCACATGCTCACCAACGAAGCTTTTAACGCACTTTTGAAAACCTTAGAGGAGCCTCCTGCCTATGTAATCTTTATACTTGCAACAACAGAGCCTCACAAATTGCCTGCTACAATTTTATCCAGATGTCAAAGGCTTGATTTTAAACGCCTTGTTCAAGATAATATTGTGGATAGATTAAAATATATATGCAAAGAAGAGAATATAAAAGTTGAAGACGATGCTTTAAGGCTCATAGCCAGGAATTCCGACGGAGCTATGAGAGATGCCGTAAGCATTATGGATCAATGCGCAGTCTTCGGGAAAATGAATGTAAAATATGATGATGTTTTAAAGGTCTTGGGCATAGTAAATGATGAGTATCTATTTAAGATGTCGGAGGCCATATTGGAAGAAAACAGTTCAAAGGCTATGATTCTGCTGCAGGAAATCTCAAGTGAAGGCAAGGATATGAGCCAATTTGCCAGGGATTTGCTCAATCACTATAGAAATCTTCTTATGGCCAAGCTGGTTGATCAAGCAGAGGATGTTATTGATTTATCCAAAGAAACTATTTCAATTTTAAAAGTACAAAGCAGCCAATATGGAAGAGATAATATTATAAGATGCATAAATATTTTATCAGAGCTCACAGCAGAGATAAAATGGTCTCTTCAGCCGAAGATTATTTTAGAAGTGTCAATAATAAAGATGTGTAAGCTGCAAAAAGATACCAGCTCTAATGGTTTATTGGCAAGAATTGAAAAATTGGAGGAGGCTTTAGCCAAAGGAGAGGTATCTGTCACTACAATACCGGAGAGCAAGAAGGCAAAGAAAGAAGAAAAGAAGGAAGAGAAAAAAATACCGGAAAAAGCAAAATTGATTTCCCCTAAACCATTATCACCTCAAATAATGGAGAAGTGGGATGGATTTATACAAGAAATTAAGAGCAGAAAGAAAATGAAATTAAGAACCTATTTGGCTTTATGCAAACCGACGATTATTGATGGCGAGAAGATTATGCTATGTTTCACCAGGCAGGATTCTTTTTCTAAGGAAGCCGTAGAGAGTGGAGATACTAAAAGAGAAATTGAGGAAATTGCAAGTGAATATTTTTCTAAGCCCATAAAAATAAAGGCCGTATACGAAGATGAAGTAGCAAAATCTGCCGATGAATCTAATAGTGAAGAAAATGGTAATGATATAGTAAGAAAAGCCATAGAATTATTTGGAGAAGACCTCGTTGAAGTAGTACACGAAGAATAGTATAATTAATAGAACTGAGAGCTCAGAACTCAGAGCTAAGGGGAACACGGATTAACACAGAATTCCACGGAATAACACTGAGGGAAAATCTGTGCCCCATCCGTGCAAATCCGTGTTTTAAAAAAAGACCCGTAAGGAATACCAAGATTCTCGTAACCCGTAACTCGAAACTCGTAACCATATAAAAGGAGGAATAATAATGGCAAGAGGTGGATTCCCAGGAGGAATGGGAAACATGAATAATATGATGAAGCAGGCTCAGAAAATGCAGCAGGAAATGATGAAGCTTCAGCAGGAGATAGAGCAAAGAAC
>JAQUTA010000051.1 GCA_028709965.1 Lutispora sp. | reverse complement strand
GCAATTCGGCTGCTAAAAGCAGAAACGCTTATTAGCGTTTGATTCTCAATGCTCTCAACTTTATGAGCTAAAATATTGTTCAATAATCTTTCGACAAGGGTTTCCCCTTGTCTTTTTGTTATCTTTCCTTTATAGCTGCCCCATATCAGCATATCAAGCTTTATAGGCAGTTTCGCATCTTTTAATACTGTTTCTGCATTAACTTTGTCTTTCATAATATTATCGTAAGTACCTTTATAATTTGCTCTAAAAGTACAGTAGGTTTCTTCGCTTTTGTCGTCATTTCTCATGGATTCAATAACTATAGTATAATCACCAGAGCCCTGTGTACTGCAAAGTGTTGCTTTGTTCATATCTTTTCCTGTCTCTATGATCTTTTTGATATTGCTTTCATCGAAGCCAAAGCCCTTGATAACTTTGTCAAGCCGGGAACTTAATTCTTGCTCACTCATAAAGCTTCTATCAATGGATGCCCAACCGGATAATGCGCTTTCTTCTATTTCTGCCTTTGAGGCTTTAAAGCAAAGTGGCAAAGTTTCTGTGCTTTTGGATGCATCGGCAAGTTCATGTCTCTTGAATATGAATGCTAAAATTAAAATAATTGCTACAGTAAGATAAAGCTTTCCCTTTATTCTCATTTAATCCCCTCCACCTATGTTAAAATTATTGCCATTCCTGAGAGAGGATATACATTGAAGGGCACAGCCCCAGTTATTTCTTTATGTGAGGTAAAATCACTTTTATCATATCTTCAATAATAGATACCTCTTCTTCAGAGCATCTATCAATCAAAGAACTTTTTTGTCTTTCATAATTGATTCCACATGCTTTGACTCCTTTTAACAAATAGTCGGTGGGAACATGAAAACAATCAGAAATCTTCATAAGTGTATTCAGACTCATTTGCCTTTCTCCTCGTTCTAATTGACCGATGTAAAGAGGAGAAAGGTCAATAATTTCTGCAAGTTTTTCTCTGGTAAGCCCTAGTTTTTCTCTTTCTCCTCTAATCCTTTCCCCAATGCCTTTATTATCAATATCATGTTCCAATTACTCTCACTCCTTTGTTACTATAACTCTACAGAAAACTCCACTTTACCTAAATATGCCCTCTGCTTCTATTTATTATTTGCAATGAGCATATATTTAGTGTAAAATATTGTTAATACATAGGCATAGGGGGCTATTGGACTTATGAAAACGATGAATCTAAAAACCATTAATTTATTACTTATCACCCTTCAAATATTTACATTATTATATTTTGGCATTAGAATTAATAGGCTAAAGGTTTCAAATTGTACAGACTACCTTACCAAACTATACAACAGGCAACAGTACAACAAAGAAGTCATAAATGCAATTAGTAAACTGGGAGGAGCCAATTCCCATTTGTCCTTAGTCATTATTGATATTGATGATTTCAAAAGTGTCAACGATACATGGGGACATTTGGTAGGTGACAAAGTATTAAAAAACATTGCATCTATAATAAAAAACAATATTCGCACTCATGACATTGCAATAAGATGGGGTGGAGAGGAATTCGTTCTGATTCTCCCTAATACAAATAAAGATGGGGCTTATATTCTATGCGAGAGAATAAGAAGGCTCATCGAAACATCGTCATGTGATAATGCAAGTGTTACTGTGTCCATCGGTATATCATGTGTTGATAAAAATATTGAACCTGATAATTTATTGGACAAGGCTGATAAGGAATTATATAAAGCAAAAAAACGCAAGAATTTCGTATCAATTATGGGTGGTGAAAATGAATATGATTTTATTAGAAAATTATAAATGTGAAATTGAAAAGCTAAGAGAGCATCTGCATGATGCAATAAGACATAAAGATAAAGAAATTATTATAACTATTAGCAAAGAATTAGATGAGCTTATTATAGAATATATGAAAGAAACTATTAAAAAGTAAAAGCGGCTTGCGCCGCTTTTATACATCCATTACTTTTAAATTATCTGCAATTATGAGATCTGCTTCTGTGGCTGATAAAACTTCCTCCACAGTTGTTTCGGGAGCAATTTCCGTAAGTACTAAACCTTTAGCTGTTTTCTCTATAACTCCCATTTCTGTAACTATCAAGTCAACTTGTCCTGCTGCAGTGAGAGGCAATGTGCATTTTTTTAATATCTTTGGAGCTCCTTTTGCTGTATGCTCCATAGCAATTATAACTCTCTTGGCACCAACCACCAAGTCCATGGCACCCCCCATTCCGGGAACCATTTTGCCAGGTATCATCCAATTGGCCAAATTGCCTTCTTGGTCTACCTGTAATGCTCCAAGAACCGTTACGTCTAAGTGACCTCCCCTGATTATTCCAAAAGAAGTTGCACTATCGAAGAAAGCAGCTCCGGGAACTATCGATGCAGGTTGTGATCCTGCGTTTACTATGTCACAATCAATATCGCATTCATCGGGAGCAGGTCCTAGACCTACAAAGCCATTCTCTGATTGAAGCATTATGTCTATGTCTTGGGGTATGTAATTAGCAACAAGAGTAGGCATCCCTATTCCTAAGTTTACCAGGTCTCCATCCTTTAGCTCTTGAGCAACTCTTTTAACAATTATCTCTCTTTTTCTATCCTTATCTTGAATCATTTTTATTTCCTCCCCTCTACTATCATATTGACAAATATAGATGGGGTCATCACATCACTGGGATCTATTTCTCCAACCTCTACCAATTCCTCTGCCTCAACTATAACCAAATCAGCCGCAGTAGCTATTAGTGGATTGAAATTCTTTGTAGCCTTTTTATAATATACATTGCCTTTTTTATCCACGATACTTCCTTTCACGAGGGCTACATCTGCTCGTAGTGGAAGCTCCAATAAAAAGTCTTTGCCATTGACATTAATCTTCTGCTTACCTTCTTCAATAACAGTGCCAATACCTGTCGGGGTCAATATGCCGCCCAATCCGGAGCCTCCTGCACGAACTTGCTCAGCCAAGGTTCCCTGGGGTACAAGTAAAACTTCCATCTCGCCGGTATTCATGAGCCTGCCTGTCTCGGGATTTGTGCCTACATGGGATGCTATTACTTTTTTTACCATGCCTTTGACTACCCATTTCCCAACGCCTCTTTCCGGGAAACCTGTATCATTGCAAATCAAGGTTATGTCTTTTACTCCTTTTTCTATTATGGCATCAATCAGCCTCTCAGGAGTTCCACAAGCCAAAAAGCCTCCCACTGAAATAGTCATACCATCTTTGATATGCTCTAATGCCTCTTCAATGGTTTTTATTTTATTCACAAGTCCACCTCCACAATAAACAGTTTGGTTTATCCAACTACATTATAATATATGTAGCACTTGTTTGCCACTATTTAGGCATAAAATCCTTTGGTCTCTCTTTTGTCTGTCCAAAATGATACAAAATGCTCTCTCCTATCCTTTCTGAAGCAAAACCGTCTCCATAAGGATTTACTGCATTTGCCATGCTTTGGTACTCACTTTCATCCTCTAGCAGCAAGGCTGTCATATTATAAATATTATCCCTTTCAGTCCCTGCCAGCTTCAAGGTTCCAAACTCTATGGCTTCTGGTCTTTCCGTCTCGCCACGCAAAACCAGAACAGGCTTGCCCAGTGATGGAGCCTCTTCTTGAAGTCCTCCTGAGTCTGTAAGAACCAAATTGCATCTATCCATCAAATTATGCATCTCCAGCACATCTATTGGGTCAATGAGGTGAACCCTCTCTTGATTTCCAAGTATAGAAAATACAATATCCCGCACTGCAGGGTTCATATGTACCGGGTATATAACCTCTGTATCCTTGTAATTTTGAACTATATCCTTTAATGCAAGGCATATATTTTTCAAAGGCTCACCTAGATTTTCTCTTCTGTGAGCTGTAACCATTATTATTCTTTTTTCAAAATCTAAAGCTTGGAGCACAGGATTGTTAAAAGCATAATCCTTCCTGACGGTGGTCTTTAAAGCATCAATTACTGTATTGCCTGTTATGTATACACTATCCTTTGAGATGCCCTCCGCCAGTAGATTGCTCTTCGAATTGCCGGTGGGAGAAAAGTGTATGTCCGCCAATGCTCCCGTAAGCTTTCTATTCATTTCCTCCGGATAAGGATAGTATTTATTGAAGGTTCTAAGACCCGCCTCTACGTGACCCAGCTGTACCTTGTTGTAATAAGCTCCCAAAGCTCCGGAAAAGGTAGTGGAAGTATCGCCATGAACCAACACCATATCCGGCTTTACTTCCTTTATCACACCATCCAAGCCGGTCAAGGCATTCACCATAATGTCCGTCAAGCTTTGCCTGTTTTTCATAATGTCCAAATCAAAATCAGGCTTTATGTTAAAAATGTCCAAGACCTGATCCAACATCTCTCTGTGTTGGGCTGTGACACATACTATGGATTCAAAGCCATCGGTTTTTTGGAGATGATTTACAAGAGGAGCCATTTTTATGGCCTCCGGTCTAGTACCAAATACTGAAAGAATTTTTATCAAGTTGAAACCTCCTAAAAAAAGCACAGCCAATTCAGGCCGTGCTATTTTATCTAATTTTTAAACATCAAGTTTATTTTTACTATCTCCTGCATCTAATAGTCCTAAATATCTTGCCCCCATAGAGGCCAAAAGAAAAACTACAAATACAAGTATATATGCTGTCTTAAGCTTCGTTTCCACCAATGCTATGGCTCCAACACCAAGAACTGCGCTTACGGAATAAAGAGTTAGTACCGCCTTCTTCTGGCTGTAGCCCTTTGCCAAAAGCCTGTGATGCAAATGACCTTTATCAGCTTCCACCATGGATCTACCGTTAACAAACCTTCTTATCATGGCAAACAAAGTGTCAAATATGGGCAATCCCATTGCAAAAATGGGAACTAGCATTGAAAAAGCAGTAGCGCTCTTCAAAACGCCCAGTACAGAAACCACAGAAAGCATATATCCCAAGAACATGGCTCCCGTATCTCCCATAAATATCTTAGCAGGATTGAAGTTATAGGGCAAAAACCCTAAAATAGAACCTGCAAGTATTGCTGTCATAGTTATTATATGAGAATGTTCCGGTCCAACAAGCATAGCCACAGCTAAAAGAGTCACAGATGATATAGCTGATAATCCTGCAGCCAATCCATCAAGACCATCGATAAGATTGAAGGCATTGGTAAGTCCCACAATCCATACCAAGGTTACGGGATACGCAAATATGCCCAACTCTATCCATTTGGCCTTATATATGAAATATAGAGGGTTGGTAAACCTGTCTATTCTCACACCGCAATATATAGCGATAATAGCCGCAATTATTTGAATTGCAAATTTAGTTTTTGGTGAAAGAGACTTAATATCGTCAAAATACCCGCATACTACTATAATTGTCGCACCTGCCAATATGCCTAAAATTTTATCATTCATAGGCACAAACAACAGTATTCCTATAAGACAGGCAAAATATATAGCCAAGCCGCCTAATAAAGGAGTGGGTTTTTTGTGAACTCTTCTATTATCCTTTGGTACATCTATGGCTCCCACGTTCTCTGCCCACTGCTTTACAAAAGGTGTTACAGCATATGCAAAGGCAGCAGAAACTCCAAAAGCCATGATCAAGTTTTTCATTTTATCACTCCCGGGTATTAAAGTATAATCTGTCCAATATTTTCATTTTAAAACAAATGATAAATAAAGTCAAACTTGTATTATTCAGGTTTCATCAATTCTCCCCGTATTATTTTTTACTATTTTCAAAAAATAACGTTATGTAAATTTTTCTTTTTTGAACTAGGGTATTCCTTTGAGGTCTAGGATTACGGAGAACACAGATTTGCACAGATTTTTCACGGATTAACACGGTTAGTTATTTTTATATTTCCGTGTCTTTCAGTGGTTTCTGTCCCCGTTTCCCTATTCCGTCATCCTTGTAACTAGGATTCTTGATTCTTCCAACATATTGATTGACAGAGGGTCGTTATAAGCTTCCCTCAAAACTATCCTTTTTATACCAGCGTTTATTATCATTTTTGTACAAACCACACAAGGGGACAAGGTGGTGTAAATTGTTGCTCCATCTATGGCTGTCCCAAACACTGCCGCTTGTATTATTGCATTTTGTTCAGCATGAAGGCCGCGGCACAGCTCATGGCGTTCGCCTGAAGGCACTTTAAGATTGCTTCTCATACAACCAGTCTCCAGACAATGCCTAAGCCCCTTGGGAGCTCCGTTGTAGCCTGTGGACAAGATGCGGTTGTCCCTCACAATTATAGCTCCTACCTCTCTCCTCAGACAGGTAGACCTTTTTTTCACCACTTCTGCGATTTCCATGAAGTATTCATCCCAGGAAGGCCTATTCATATTGTTATCCATAGCATTCTCCTTAAGCCCTTGCTTACTTAGTACCAAATAGTCTGTCACCGGCATCCCCAAGACCCGGAACTATATATCCATGCTCATTAAGCTTCTCATCTACAGCAGCTACATAAATTTCTATATCGGGATGAGCCTCCATCACCGCTTCAATACCTTCAGGGGCTGCCAACAGGTTAACCAATCTAATGCTCTTGGCTCCTCTATCTTTTAAAAATGTAATAGCAGCTATAGCAGAGCCTCCTGTAGCCAGCATGGGGTCTAGCACTATGAGATCCCTCTCTGCTGCATCAGTAGGAAGCTTACAATAGTATTCTACGGGCATTAAAGTCTCAGGATCCCTATAAAGTCCTATGTGACCTACTTTGGCTGTAGGAACAAGATTTAAAAGTCCATCTACCATCCCCAATCCCGCTCTAAGTATAGGAACTATTCCCAGCTTTTTGCCTGATATAACCTTTGACGTAGTTTTACATATAGGAGTTTCCACTTCTATCTCTTCTAGTGGAAGGTTTCTTGTAACTTCATAGCCCATAAAAAGAGAGAGCTC
Organism: Lutispora sp.; assembly: GCA_028709965.1. Taxonomy (GTDB): domain Bacteria; phylum Bacillota; class Clostridia; order Lutisporales; family Lutisporaceae; genus Lutispora. The sequence goes on along the minus strand of JAQUTA010000051.1, from coordinate 9,375 downwards.
CTCAACAACTTCTCTAAATTCCTTAACTCCCGTATTTTTGTCTCTAAGAATTGTCAGCTTATGCTGCACCATTGGGTGGTTTATCACATGGACATTCTTATATTCCTTCATACTCTTCCTCCTTAAATTTAGAACTCAGAGCTCAGAACTCAGAGCTCAGGGTTTTTAGGTATTCCTTTGGGGTCATGGGTTACGGAGAACACTGATTTGCACAGATGGGACACAGATTAGCACTGTTTTCATATCTTTTCACTTAAGATGACAAAAATATTAACCGTGAAAATCTGTGAGATTTCCGTGTTAATCAGTGTTCTCCGTCCTCTCCTTTTCCCTATTTCCTATATTTATCCTCTATATTGCCTATTTTCCCAACTCGTCTTTCGTGTCTTCCGCCGGCAAATTCGGTGTCTAGCCAGACATCTACTATCATCTTGGCCAGCTCTACACCTATCACTCTTTCGCCAAGCGCCAGAACATTGGCATTGTTATGCTCCCTGGATGCTTTGGCGGAGAAACAATCACCGCAAAGTGCAGCCCTTACTCCAGGCACTTTGTTAGCGGCTATGGATATGCCAATGCCGGTGCCGCAAATCACTATGCCTCTGTCAAATTTTCCAGAGGCTACAGCTTCTCCTACACTCTGTCCGTAATCCGGATAATCCACAGACTCTTCAGAATATGCACCAAAATCTTCGTATTCAATATTTTTGCCTTCCAATTGCTTTATTATTTCTTGTTTTAATCTAAATCCACCATGATCACTGGCAATAACAATTTTCAAAAAATCATCTCCTTAGAATAGAGCTCAGAACTCAGAGCTCAGGATTTTGGGTATTCCTCTAGGGTCTAAGGTTCGGGGAACACTGATTTGCACGGATGGGACACAGATTAGCACTGTTTTTCCGTGAAATTTCAGTGACTTTCAGTGGTTCCCGTTTTCTAAGACCCCAGAGGTATATTAAAACATGGAGCCTAGTGCCTAGAGCCTAGAACCTAGGTGGTTTATAACCATCTCCAAATATTTCTTTATCTCATCCCTGCACCTCTTATAGGTAGCTAGATCGTAGCCATAGGGGTCGGAGATGTCTCCTTCTCTCCCGTTAGTTGCATACTCTACCAAAGTAAATACCTTGTTCTTTGCGTCAGGCATCATTTCGAGTACATGAGCTTTGTGGACTCTGGTCATAGCAAGAATCAAATCAGCTTCTTTCAACATATCTATATTCAGCTTTTGAGATCTGTGACTTGTAAGGTCAAATCCAAGCTCTCGGATAGCTTCTATTGCATTATCCGACGCAGGTAACGATGTATACACAGAAGTTCCGGTGGAACTGACCTTTACCTTGTCATCCAATTTGTCTCTTTTTAATATTTCTTTAAATAATACTTCAGCCATGCTGCTTCTGCATGTATTGCCGGTACAAACAAAAAGTACGTTGAACATATCACTACACCTCAATAATATTGAATCCTGCGGCTTTTTTCATCCTGTTCATAACCGCAAGGCCCAAATAATTCTCGCTGATGGCTTCAGCATATATGACATCCACCATTAGCTTATCAAATTCTCTTAAAGCATCGAAAAGGTTATGAGCTGCCTGGTTGCTATCCTCTTTGCTTCCTATGGATATGACTTCGTAATCGCCATAGCTTTCCTTGTTCTCATCTACTGTCAATACTCCCACCTTAAGCCCTTTGTCCTTTTCCTTCTTTGAAAGCTCAAGAATCTTTTCTCTTACCTTGATTTCACCGCCTCTGATAATTGCCATTGGCGCCTTAGGGGCATAATGGATATATTTCATACCAGGAGATTTGGGCGTAATACCCGGCTCTTCTATACTCTCATCTACTTCCACCTCTCCTAAAACCTCTCTTAGCTCCTCTAGGGTTACTCCTCCAGGTCTCAAAACTAGGGGTGTCTCTCCTGAAATATCTATCACCGTTGACTCTACCCCAACCCTTGTGTTACTAGTACACAATATGACATCCACCCTATTTACCATGTCCATTATTACATGCTCAGGAGCAGTAGGGCTTGGTTTGCCTGAAATATTGGCGCTGGGTGCAGCAATAGGTACACCGCTTTTTTTGATAAGACTAAGGGCGATTTCATCATCAGGCATTCGAATGGCAACAGTGTCCAAACCTGCGGTGACCTCTTTAGGTATTCCTTTGGATTTCTTGAATATTATGGTGAGAGGTCCTGGCCAGAAATAAGCGATAAGTTTTTGGGCTTTTTCAGACAAAGGCTCCCCTATACAATAGAGGAGCATATCATAATTGGAAATATGTACAATTAATGGATTGTCAGAAGGTCTGCCTTTGGCTTCAAAAATGCGGCTCACTGATTTTTCATCCAAGGCATTGGCGCCTAGACCGTAAACTGTTTCAGTAGGGAAAATTACGGTGCCTCCCTGTCTTATAACCGCTGCCGCTTCATCTAATGCTTTTGTATTTATATTTTTCTCATCCAAATAATATACTTTTGTTTTCACAGGTCATTTCCTCCCGCGATAAAGCTATAATTATAATATCACAAAGTACCTGCGGGGGCAATAAAAAAAACAGTAGCCTAACCTAGCACTTTTGTAATATAAAGCCCAAGAAGTATGCCTGCCAGCATACCTATCGTAGGAACTCTCCCCCTATATAAAGTCTGAGTCTTAGGTATTAGCTCTCCGCAAGTAATATAAAGCATTGCACCCCCTGCAAAACCCAAACACAAGGATACAAATATGGGTGATATCTCCCCTAGTAATGCTCCTAGCAATGCTCCAATACCCGTAGGTATGCCTGCTAAGATTGTATAGACCACTATTTTTAGTCTATTAATTCCGCCGATTCTTAGTGGTACTGCCATAGCTATTCCTTCAGGCATATCATGAAGACCAATGACTAAAGCAAGACTTAATCCCATGGCATCTCCCGCAGCAAAGCCGGAACCAATTGCAAGACCCTCAGGAAAATTGTGCAAGGCAATACCTAATCCCAATATTATTCCGCTCTTTATAAAAGTTTTGTCAAGTCCTGCAGTAATATTCTTTATTTCAGGGATTTGGGGCATCAAAATATCCGTAAGACATACTGCAGTCACACCAAATAGTATTCCTGCAAAGCCTGCAGCCATGCCGCCAATTTCAAAAGCATGAGGCATCAGATCAAAGCATACCACTGCCAGCATTATTCCTCCGGTAAAACCTAAAAGTGTCCCCATAAATCTCTTCCCAGGATTTTTTATAAAAAAAACCATGGCACCGCCCAGCCCTGTGCCTACCATTCCGGATATAAAGCCAATTATTGTAATAGCTAAAATTCTGTTCATATATTTACCTCCAGCAAGGTGCGGGGACACATGTCCCCAATATCTCATACACCTATATATTGTATTCTTATGGAGATAAAAAAAGAACGGGGAGAAATCTCCCCAATTACTCAGCTCTATAGGTTTTTGGTCCATCATCTTTTACTCTGCTGACGCTGCCTCCTCTTGAAGCCATTATAGGAACAGCAAACATTATACCTGTGTCAGGCTTTGACATATCCCCTCCGCAGATATTTTCTATTTCATCCATAATATTATTAAGCTTTTCTCTGCTTTCCACAACGGTAAAAAGTGTTTTGTTGTTAGCTATGTCTGCATCAAGAGATTTCATAAAGCCTCCAATGAATGGTATATCTTTGCCAATACTCCTTCGGAGCTTTCCTGCGCCAACACTGTCAATTATGGTAGCACCCGTGATACCAATATCCTTCATTTTTTTTAATATTTGGCCCAAGCATTCAGCTTTATTGAAAACGACAAATAACGCGAACATGCCAGCACCCCCAGTCTGATATTTATTACTTATCATTATTCTACTCCCTTTTTCCATAATTAGCAGTATAAATTTAAAATTATGCTACTCCTTCAAATGCCTTTTTTAACAAGGGCGGTGATGCCATGGTTGTGACAAGTATCATAAATATAATAGCAGCAAAAAGCCCTTTGGGGACAACCCCAAGCTTTAATCCTATATCCGTGACGATAAGCGCTACCTCGCCCCTTGGTATCATGCCTACACCAATCTGAAGGGATTCTCTAGGCTTGAAGCCTACAAACTTGGCCACAACACCGCAGCCTAAGAGCTTGCCCAAAACCGCAGCTATAAGAAGAGCCATCCCAAAAGGCAGATCGTTTAGCATATGACTAAGATCCACCTTCATGCCTGTTACAACAAAGAATATTGGTGTCAACAGCAAATAAGAAAGCTCTTGAATGCTGTAAGATACCTTATGCCTGAAGGGTGTACCGGAGAGTATTAGACCAGCCACATATGCTCCGGTAATAGCAGCTACCCCCATTTCTTCTGCAATAAAACCAAATAAAAGGCAGAAAATCAAAGCGACTACAGCTATCTTTTGGCTTGTGTTTCTCATAGTAAAATATTTTTTAGAAAACTTTATTATAAACATACCGGCTCCTACGGATATAATGAAAAAGCCCAGTAGTTTTGCCAATACCAAAGCGAAACTTTGACTGGCTTCTGGATTGATTAGACCTGATACCAATGACAGCAGTATTATACCGATGACGTCATCAATTACAGCCGCCCCCAATATTGCCATGCCCTGCTTCGTTTTCAGCTTGTCTATTTCTCTTAAGGTTTCTACAGTTATACTGACTGAAGTAGCGGATAATATTACTCCGATGAAAAATCCTTCCTCCAACGAATGACCCAAAAGTGAGCTGGCAGCAACGCCCAATGCTATAGGCACTGCTACTCCTCCTAAAGCAATGATTAATGAAGATTTCCCAGACCTTATCATCTCATCTAAGTCTGTTTCAAGTCCTGCTATAAACATCAATAATATTACTCCCAAATCCGACATATGAATAAAGGTTTCTGTTGGTGTTATTATATTCAATAGGGAAGGCCCTATCAGTATTCCAAATATAAGCTGACCCAACACAGCTGGCTGGTTTAATTTTTTGCATATGTATCCTCCTAATGCTGCAGCGGACAAAACCACCGAAAGCTGCAATAAAAACATCATAGACTCAACCCCTTTGTTTTGTTAGTGTTTAGCGCTATATCCTATTATATATATTATAAGCAAAATTACAAATGCCATTAGTTGAAGCCTTAAAATTCTTTAACAAAGTGCGCTGAATATTTCAAAAGCATATATGTATATATTTTCGATATTAGAGTTACCTTTGACAGTTCTATAGCTTAACCTCATAAAAAGTCTAACGGCGCCCAAAGGTCATCCTTGACCTGGGCGCCTTGGGCACCATCCTTGCTGCCCATACGACTTTTACTATTCCGTTTTCGCTAAGAACTGTAAGCAAAGCTAACAATATATCTCAAACATATTACATACATGCTTTTACTTTTTCATCTTACCTGGAACCTGGAACCTAGAACCTAGTACCTGATTATCATTCTTCGTTTGTGAGTTTTTCTGCTTGTTCTGTGGTTATTAGCGCATCGATCATTTCATCCAAGTCTCCGTCTATAAAGGCATCAAGCTTGTATAGGGTGAGACCTATTCTATGATCGCTGACCCTGCCCTGAGGAAAATTGTAGGTTCTTATTCTTTCGCTTCTGTCCCCTGTGCCTACCTTGCTTTTTCTTTCGCTTCCAATTTCCGCATTCTTTCTCTCTATTTCTGCATCCAAAAGCCTGGATTTTAATATCTTCAATGCCTTATCCTTGTTCTTTAGCTGAGACTTCTCATCTTGGCAGGATACCACTGTACCTGTAGGAATATGAGTAACCCTCACTGCAGAGTCCGTGGTATTTACGCTCTGTCCCCCATGTCCGCTGGAGCGGAAGACATCAATTCTAACATCATTGAGATCCAGCTCAAAGTCCAGCTCATCAGCCTCCGGCATGACAACCACTGTAGAGGTGGAGGTATGGATTCTGCCCCCCGCTTCTGTAGTAGGAATTCGCTGAACCCTGTGGGCTCCGCTTTCATACTTCAGCCTGCTGTATGCTCCTTTGCCATTTATCTCAAATATTACTTCCTTGTATCCCCCAATATCTGTTGGATTTGAGCTTAGTATCTCAGTCTTCCAACCCAATCTTTCTGCATATCTTGTGTACATTCTGAACAAGTCTCCTGCAAACAAGGCTGCCTCTTCGCCCCCTGCTGCACCTCGTATCTCAACAATTACGTTTTTGTCATCATTGGGATCCTTGGGAAGCAGCATTATCCTCATCTCTTCCTCCAAATCCGCCTTTTGGTTCTCCAAATCAGAAATCTCTGTCTTTATCATTTCTACAAATTCTTTGTCATTGTCCTCACTGAGCATTTCCTTGGAATCATCAATACCCTTTATAACAGCTTTATACTCCCTGAACTTTCCTACCAAGGGCTCTAAATCCGAATGCTCCTTGACCAGCTTCTTCCATATGTTTTGTTCTGCAATAACCTCCGGGTCGCTAATCTTGTGACTCAAATCCTCATACTTTTCTTCTATAAATTCAAGCTTATCATACATATTTATCTATTCCTCCAAATAACAGTATACAATGCGATCCAATCCGGCAAGATCCTTCTCTGTCCGGACATTTTTAAATACTCCATGTCCCTGGATAATTCTTGTCAAAGCCTCACTTTGATCATATCCTATTTCAAAGGCTAATAAGCCGCCTTTCTTTAGCAATCTAGCGGCATCCTTCAATATTCTAACATAAAAATCCAGGCCTTCCCGTCCTCCATAAAGCGCTAAGTGGGGTTCAAAGCATCTGACACTGGCGGGTAGACCGTCCATATCATTTTTCGAGATATATGGGGGATTTGAAACCAAAGCATCTAACTTTCCCTCCAAACCTTCTTCAAATAATGGCTCCAGCAAATCTCCTCGGAGCAGCTTCATCCTATGCTCTAATTGATGCTTTTCAATATTTTTGCTGCAGCACATAATGGCTTCCAAAGATATATCCGCAGCATAAACAAATGCATCAGGAATATAATGAGCAAGGCTCACGGCAATTGCGCCGCTGCCTGTGCAAACATCGGCAATCTTAGGTTTTTCAACATTTTTCAAAAGCTCTAGGATCTTTTCAACCAAAGTTTCCGTATCAGGCCTTGGTATGAGAACCTTGTCATGGACACAAAAATCAATGCCCATGAACTCCTGATGTCTTGTGATATACTGTATAGGTTTTCCCTTTTGACGTTCCTCTATCAGCCGGAAATAATCCCGGCTTACATTGTCATCTAATATCTTGTCTCTATCTTTAATAATATCTATTCTATCTATATTCAAAATATGGCATAGCAGCAATTCTGCATCTAGATAAAAGCTGGTGCATCCTGACCTTCGCAATATAAATACGCCTTCTTTTAATAGGCTTCCAATGGTATACACTACCATAGATCAGCATCCTTATCTTCAACCAAGACATTCTTCAAAGCCATTATAGCTACCTCAATCTGACTGTCATCAGGCTCTCTGGTAGTAATCTTTTGCAACCACAAGCCGGGAGCTGATATAGCACATACCAGCTTTGAATCGCTTCTACCTGCCCATTTGATTATCTCATATGAAATTCCTGCTACCACAGGCAATAAAGCAATTCTCGTTATAAGCCTAACAGGCAAGCTAGGCCATCGGAAAAAGGAAAAAAGCAAAATGCTTACAATCATCACAATGAATAAGAAACTGGTACCGCATCTTGGATGCAGCCTTTTATGCTTTCGCACATTTTCTACCGTCAGCTCTTCACCGCTTTCGTAGCAAAATATGGTCTTGTGCTCTGCTCCATGATACTCAAAAACCCTTGCAATATCCTTCATCCTGGATATCAATGCAATATAACCTATGAAAATGGCTATTCTCACAATACCTTCCACCAAATTCATAAGCAATGGGGTCTTTGTAACTCCTTTAAGAAGGCTAACCACCAACGTAGGAAGCAATATAAACAATCCTGCAGAAAAAGCCACAGACAGCACTACGGCTATTACTATCATATTCTTTTCCATAAATTCATCCAATTTGGAAGGTTTTTTTTCTTCCTTTTCCTTTTCCTCTTCCTCTTCAAAAAATTCTGCAGAAAAAGTAAGTGCCTTGACTCCAATAACCATTGAGTCTACAAAGGCAAACATGCCTCGGACAATAGGTATCTTGGATATATTTTTTCTATTTGATTTAAGCTTTTCTTTTTGTAAAGCTATCTCGCCATCCGGTTTTCTCACAGCTATAGCAATGTCCTCGGGTCCTTTCATCATAACCCCTTCTATAACTGCCTGCCCACCAATACTTGTTTTTTTCATTTTCATTCCTCACAATCTATAAAAAATGCGAAGCATTTTTTATGTCTCCAGTATCCTGTCACTAGTCCCCAGACATTATGCTAGGGTAGTTCTCCAAAGCCCAGCTGAATCCTGCGACTGGCGACCGGTGACTAGCGACTAATTACTAGTTAATTATATATTAGCCGTCTTAGGATTACAATAGAAGGCTTTTTCTAGGATGAAAAAACTTTACATGTTAAATAATATTAATAGTCTTGTAAAAACTATTATTAATTGTTAAAATATAATTAATAGTACAAAAGGAGGAAAAAACATGATAAGCAAAAAACTTTTTGAAGAACTAAACAAACAAGTAACCTATGAATACTTCTCCTCCCATCTTTACCTTGCCATGGAAGCTTACTGCGCTTCATTGAATTTAGATGGCTTTGCTAATTTTTTTAAGGTACAGGTTGAGGAAGAAAGAGCACATGCAAAAATGTTTTTCGATTATATAAATAGGATGAATGGCGATGTGATCATAGAAGGCTTAGATAAGCCTGATGCAAACTTTAAAAATTTGCATGATGTATTCAAAAAAGGTTATGAGCATGAGCAATTTGTAACCAGCAGAATCTATCTTCTTATGGACATAGCTTCAGAAGAAAGAGAGCATGCCACTATAAGCTTCTTGAAGTGGTTTGTTGATGAGCAAGTGGAAGAAGAAGAAAGCTTCTTCGGTATAATGAAGAAGCTTGAAATGATTGGTGAAAATGTCAGTGCGTTATATTCTCTGGATCAGGAGCTGGCACAGAGGGTATTCGTACCTCCTGTTCTAACTCAGGGGTAAGAGTAAAGGACGGCGTAACTCTAAATCAGAGTTACGCCTTGTTTTTGACCCCATGCTTCCTATTGGATTTTGTTTCCTTCCTCTATGCTCTCATCTGGCGAAAGGATAACTTCCTCGCCTTCCTGCAAACCCTTTATAACTTCTATTTGCTCTTCGCTTTCCAGTCCTTTTTCAATCTGTGTCATCTTAGCTGTGCCGTCCTTATTTACGAAAACATAGCTTTTGCCCTCATGCTCAAATACTGCTTTTTCATTAATCAGAAGTGTGTTTTGTGATTCGGCAGTAATTATTTT
>JAQUTA010000050.1:3185-16463 GCA_028709965.1 Lutispora sp. | reverse complement strand
ATTTGGGTTTTGTGCTTTGAAGCACCAAATAAGCCTTATTATCCTCCAATAAAGCATCCTTTTCTGTAAGCTCTGCCCACAGATATTTATATTCCTTTGCTATTTCTTGGAATAGAATATTGCGGGACTCATTTGGCAACAATTCTATTTCCCTAAGCTCTAGTAGCTTGTCATCTCCATAGAGAGCCAATTCTCTTTTTGCTGCGGCTTCACAGCTATTCTCCACTCTTACCAAAGCAGTATAAGCTTCATCCACATGACTGTAGGATATATGAGCGATTCCCACATTGTCTCCTGGGCTGCCTAAAGCTATAACCTCACCCTTTATGTCTTCTAATGATATGGCTTCATCGGTATAAATGAGTACATTTGCTTCTGGAAATTGCCTGTACATAGCCTTAATCAATGATATATGCTCCTTTATGCTGCCTGGCATATTTGTGCTCTCCAAACCATGGATGCTCTTTACTGCTTCTTCCTTGTTCCTTGCGCCGCTGATCTCCACCTTGGCTGCCTTGTCTATGGAAATCACAGTAAATACTGAAGCTGTATCGGCTTCCCTAACAGCCCTCTCCGCCATGGCTTTTGCCGTGTCAAACCGGGTTTTACCACCGTTTAAGGCATTCATGCTTCCGCTTCTATCTATAACAATTATTATATTGCCTCCCAAAACCTTCCCTTTGGTAAGGTATGGGTTTGACAGCGCCATAATTATCATAAAAGCAGCCAAAAGCTGCATGAGCATCAAAATATTATTTTTTAACTTCTGCCAAGGTTTTTTTACCTCTGATTGTGCCATTACCTTTTTCCAAAGATAAAGGCTGGATATTTCTAACTCCTCATGCTGCTGCTTAAGCATGTACATGAGCACTATAAGTCCCAGAAGAGGCAAAAACCACAGGGCGTAGGCATTACTGTAGCCCATAATGAAACACTCCTATTTGACTATTTGACTTGCTATCATATCTTCAAACAATACTTTCTCTAAGCTATTACCAGAGCTTATGTTCACATATGCACCGCCGTATTTTTTGGCTATTTCCTTTAAACCGGCTGTGAAGCTGCTTAAAGTTTTCTCATATTTGTCCACTATAGAAGAGGTCAAATCCACATCCACCATTTCTCCCGTCTCACTGTCTTTAAGCCTTATTTGCCCCTGAAGCTTAGGACTTAGCTCCTCCGGTGACAAAACATGCAAAAGAACAATATCCTGCTTATGATAGGTGAAATATTTCAGAAAATCCTCCAAAGATCCTTGGGTGAAAAAATCGGATATGACTATGGACAAACCCCTTCCGCCAAACCTTTTGGCCTTAATGACTTTATCCATATCTATAGTTCCTTGAAATTCAATATTATCCATAAATGCAGCACAGCCTTCAAATTGCCCCCTGCCGCCGAAAACCTGGGAGCTCTTGAGGCTTCCGTCTTGGAGCAAATTTATGCAGAGTCTGTCCATATTATTTAATGCCAGAAAAGCTATAGCTGCTGTAAGCTGAGTCCCCAAAACAGACTTTCTTGGATTTCCGTAATCCATGGATTTGCTGCAATCTAAAAATATATTTACCATAGCTTCTCTTTCTTCCATAAAAAGCTTCACGAAAAGCTTGTCAAATCTGCCGTAGGCATTCCAATCCACCCTGCGAAGGTCGTCTCCATAGGCGTATTCCCTAAAATCGGAAAACTCTACAGAGCTGCCTTTGGCTTTGGATTTCCGAAGTCCTCCGCTCCCTGCAGCCACGAGCTTTTCCATATTTAATGACAGCCGTTCGAGCCTTTTAAGAAATTCTGAATCAAATACACCATATCCCATGGTTACATCTGCTCCTCTGCTCTATGAAGGATTTCCTCTATAATCATATCTGTGCTCATGCCTTCCGCTATGCCCTCGTAATTCATGAAGACCCTATGCCTTAAAGCCGGATAAGCCACATATCTTATATCCTCGAAGGATACATTATATCTTCCCTCCAATAGAGCTCTCACTTTGGCAGAGTTTATTATGGCTTGTGCAGCTCTGGGGCTTGCACCAAATCGTATATATTTCTTAGCTATATCCGGAGCATCCGCATTTTCCGGATGGGTATACATTACCGCTTTTAAAGCATAGGAGAGCACCGGCTGGGCAATAGGTATTTCTCTTATCATCCGCCTCATATCCAGTATCTTATTCCCATCAGCGATTTTATTTATCTCAGTCTCAGCATTGGAGGTGGTCAAATCCACGATACCCTTAAGCTCTGCCAAACTTGGAAATTTTACATCTATTTTGAATAAAAATCTATCTAATTGAGCCTCCGGCAATGGGTATGTTCCCTCCATCTCTATAGGGTTTTGGGTAGCCATTACCATAAAAGGGCCGGGAAGTTCATAGGTAGTCTTGAAGGCTGTTACAGTAGCCTCCTGCATGGCTTCCAAAAGTGCGGACTGGGTCTTGGGCGTTGCTCTGTTTATCTCATCGGCTAATACCAAATGAGAAAAAACAGGACCCTTGTGAAATTCAAAGGTACTATGCCCCTCCTCGTCTTTTACCAATATATTGGTTCCTATTACATCCGCAGGCATCAAGTCAGGGGTAAACTGTATTCTAGAAAAGCTCAGGTCCATGACTCCTGCCAAGGTCTTTACCAATTGGGTCTTGCCTAGGCCGGGAGCACCCTCCAAGAGTATATGACCTCCTGATAGCAAGCCTATGATGACCTGTCTTATGACTTCTTTCTGACCTATTATGGCTTTTCCTATCTCTTCCTCCATGCTTTTTACAATGTCATAAGCATCTCTTACATCCTTTTCCTGTATATTCATAATAGCAACTCTCCCTATTTTTAATCTTCTAAAGAAGTAAAATAATCCTTCACTATGTCTTGCATCCCCTGAGGTATTTGTGTCCCCTCAATACTTTGGAAGGCCTTTTCCTTGTATTCGCCTAATATTTGATTATAGGGCTGCATTTCCCCTTTTATCCCCAGACCATTATCAACTATATACTCCTTTGTTTGCCCTTCATTGTTCTTTCCACCCTGGAGCTGAGACTTTTCTCCTTCTCCTCCTAATAGGCTGGGGGTAAATACCTTCTCATAATCCCTCACATCCCCTGATGAGGGTTTCTTGTTTCCGAGGCCAGTACCGCTTCCTTGGGGACTTTGGGCTTCACTATCTCCACCAGTACCGCTTCCTGCGCCACCCGCTGGGCTACCACCGGCTTGACCTTGACCCACGCCTTGTTGTCCCTGACCTTGTCCCTGTCCTTGTCCTTGTCCCTGTCCTTGTCCCTGTCCTTGTCCTTGATTTTGGGCTGCTGAATTTTTTAGCTGTTCTATAACCTCTTCCATAGCTTTGCTAAATTCATCATTTTCCATCAATGAGCTGATTTGATCCCCCAGTGCGCTCATCTCATTTTGCATATCTCCCAATTCTCCGCTGCTCATCTTTTGAGAAAGCTCATAAAAAGCTTCGGCCAGTTCAGGATTTTGGCTTAGGTTTTTGGCAAGCTCCGACAGGTTTTGTGACAATTCTTTTAATTGCTCCTCGTTGAGACCCTTTAATTCTTTGGCTGTCTTTTCTAGTTCCTTTTTAAGTTTTGCTGTATCTGCCCTTTTCAGCATCTCTGCAAGACTTTTTGTTGCCTCATTTTTAGAAAATGCTTCAATAATATTATCTAAATCTTTATCTGTATATTTTTGCCTTAGCATGTCTATTTTGTTTTCCGTTCTTTGAAGAGCCTTTTCAGTCTCTTTTAAATCTTGAGCTTTGCTCAGTTCCTTTTTGAGCTCCAACAAGGCTTCCTCTGCTTCCTTCTTTTGCACCGTGCTAAGCTTATTATTTTTTTCAACCTTTGATATGACATTGTCTACTTCCTTTTGTTGCCTTGTGATCTCCTTTTTCACTCTATTAAGCTCTATAGCCCTATCCTCCATGGGATTAGGAATAAAGCCCGATACCACAATCAATAAGGCTAAAACTCCAGAGATTAAGGAAAGCTTTTTAGGAAATTTTATTTTAATTTCCTTCTTGAGATCCAATTCTCTAATGCGTTCCAATGCATCTTCCCTCTGAAGCATTGCTATAGCTGAGCTGTCGCCTAATAGTTCAAGAGCAGTCAAAGTCCTCTCATTGAGACCTTTTGAATCCAGAAGCATTGCTGCGGATTTATCCTTTGGAGTCATAAAAAGCGAAATGAGAAAGCCTGATGTAGTCAAAACACCAGCCAGTACGACACCTCTGAAGTAGGCATTGTAAATAGGCACAAAGCGGGATAAAACCGCAAGTACCAAATAAATCCCCAGGGCAATAGCCAGAGCCTTAACTGTGAATTCCAATATAAATGTCATATGCATCCTATCTCTGACTTTTCTCACGAACTTTAAAATATCTTTATTTGCACCTTCCACAGCGCATCACATCCTTATAAGAGGAAGTAGCGGGACAAAAAGAACCGTCCCCGTTGTCCCCCTTTGAATTTAGCTTTCAGTGGGTTTATCTTATTGGCTGACAAAAGCAGCAATACAGCAGAAAGAGCTATATTAAAAATCAAGTTTATCAAGTAAGGACTTATGCTCCCTGCACCTTGAGCTCCTATATTTATTCCCGGCAAGAAATTAAAGACTCCCCCACTAAATTGCTCCCATAAAAGGGAGGCAAAGCCCACACCGGGGTTTGCATATAAAAGGGGAAATACTCCCTTATAATCATAATTTTGCCTTATCCCCAAATACAATATAGTCAGGAATATGGTTCCAAAGTATAGAAAAGCTATTGTGCCGTAAGCCAGAACATTGGCAGCCGTAGTCCTCTTGAAATAAGAAGAAAAGAATATACCTATGCTACCAAAGGTTATTGATATTATTATAAAGAATCCAAAGAGCTGCAAAAGCTCCTTGAAAGATATTCCTCCAAAAAGAAACACAGTAGAAAATATAGGCAAAGATGCAACTATCAATAATACTATCTGACTTATGGATGCAAAAAGCTTTCCTACTATGATGGAGAAAGGAGTCATCCTTGTGCAAAGCAGAAGATCCAAGGTCTGCTTTTCCCTTTCACCGGATATTGCTCCTGTAGTCAGAGCCGGTGCTATAAAGGATATGAGAACAAACTGCATTATGGCAAGTCCTGTATAGCTGCCTATAGCCAATTGTGGATCTATAGTAGTTCTGTAATAATCCTGTCTGGACATTATCATTACAAAGGAAGCCGTCAAAGCTAGAAATATGAGATAGATACCTATCATGCCCGCAGCACGCCAGCCTCTCACGCGTATCTTCAATTCCTTTTGCAATACCGGGTTTATCTTCATTTTACTTCCTCTCCCTTCGTAACTCTCATGAATACATCTTCCAAGTTTCCATCTTGCTGTGCAAAGCTTATCACCGGAATATCTCTCATCACCAGCTCTTTAAGAAGCATGCTCATTTCCTCATCATTTCCTTCAAAGCCAGCTTCTATAAAGCCTTCCCCTTCTCTTGTGCTCGTCACTGGGGGGAACTCCAGCATAATCTTTTGCGCCTCCTTCATCTTTCCTGCAAGCCTTATTTTAATAAACTTCTTGCTGTATACCTGCTGCATTATCTCCGACACTGTACCGCTTATAACAATTTTGCCCCTATCGATTATGCCTACCGAGGTACAAAGCTCTGCAAGCTCAGGCAGTATGTGAGAACTTATTAAGATGGTTTTGCCCAAATCCTTGAGAGTTCGAAGAATCTCCTTCATCTCTACACGAGCTCTTGGATCCATACCTGATGCAGGTTCATCCAACACCAGTATCTTGGGATTATGCACAAGGCTTCGAGCCAAGCAAAGCCTCTGCTTCATACCCCTTGAAAGGCTATCCACATAGGCCTCTCTCTTATCATTTAAATCTACCAACTCCAATAGATCATCACAAAGCTTCTTCCTATCATTAGCATTGATGTTATATATTGAAGCATAAAAGTCTAAGTATTCAGTTACCTTCAAATCATCATATACTCCGAAGAAATCGGGCATATATCCTATAACTTCTTTTGCTTTTCTGCCGTTTTTTATAGCATCTATACCATCCACATGTACTTCCCCGGCATCTGCTGCCATGAGGCCGCAGACAATCTTCATGGTGGTAGTCTTGCCTGCTCCATTAGGTCCTACAAATCCAAATATCTCCCCTTGGGGTACATGGAGCTCCAAGCTGTCAACAGCAGTAAATTTGCCATATCTCTTTATCAATCCATTTATCCTAAGCATTACTTCACACTTCCTTTCACAGAAATCTGAGGAAGTCGGAAGCCGCTATCATCTAGTTCAAATTTAAATCGGAGAACTTTGCTCTGATTTATATACTTTGCTATATCCTTATCCTGTATATTAAAGCTGCTGAAATCTCCAGCCTCCCAATCATCCATCTCTGTGTTCCATATAAACTGTCTCACATTTGGTTCAGCTTTGTTGTAGCTTACATTTATTTTTTGGGGTTCTATGTTCTCATCTATTTTGAAAGAAACCTCCACCGAGCCTTTGCCGTGAATACTATTGTCATAGGAATCATATCCCCCTCGGTTAAGATTTTCATTTATTACAGGTTTTATATAGCCCAAAGGCAGCTCCACGTCTTTTCCTGACTGGATAATAAGCTTCATATCTGATATCACCAAGGACTTCTCATAATTATTAGCAATCTTGCCATTTACCTTGACCTGACCTCCTATAGGCTCTCTAGCCCAACCAACGAACTTGATTCCTTCTTTTACCATAATTTCATCTGCTAAGGCATATTCAACTATATCTCTTTTTTGATTGTCGTTTCTAACTTTGGTAATTTCTGCATCTGTCAGCATTTTTCCATTATGTCTTCTACTATATAAACTATCCATTAGATCATATCTATTGCCGTAATAATTCTTAGACTGATCTGTTAACTCCTTCTTCTCACCATTTTTTATATCTCCAATTTTTATATACTGATTGGAAGATATAATATAGCAATCCTCCATATCAAAGCCTGCAGCATTTTCCACAAAACCTTTAAAATTTGATTCTCCATAGCTTATTTCACCTTTTATGCTGCCTTTTAGTTCTTCATCACTTTCCAAGGCTAAAGTTTTCATGCTCCATACACCAATATCATAGAATTCAACACTTGCCTTGGGATAGAGCATAATCTTGGTATCAATCTTTTTCTCCTTTTGACTGTCATAGGACCTGTAATTATAATTCTGGGTTAGTAAAGGTTTGACTTTGGTCCCTTCTATACCCTCCACCTTAAGATTGGATTTATTGGGTGTGAATACTCCTCCAAAAGATTTGAAGCTCATAACCCCTGTATCATCTGCATAAATTATAGATATCTTATTAAATATAGGTCCTGTAAGTCTGGTACCAAAGCCTATAAAATATATGAAAGTTGCAAATACCACAGACAATGCAGGCACTACAGCCCACATCAATTGTCTTTTGTCTATTTTTTTCAATACAATATAACTAACAGGTGCCACCAACACAATATATATAGCAAATAATATTATGATTATTTTACTGCCGGGCAATGGCAGCTCAGGAATGTTTCTAAGAGCCCTATCCATGGTATAATTATAATTTCTTCCTGACATCATATATTTTTCAAGGTTTTGCCCCGAATAAATAGCAGGTGCTGCTCTTTGAAGCAAGGCTTCTATGAAGTATCTGTTCAATTTCCAAGAGGTTATGGGTTCAAGACCTATATCAAAGGACAAAACGAGTATTCGACCTTTGCCCTTGTCAATCTGCTGAGCCATACTTATGCCATTTTCGGAAAATAAATTTTCTCCATCTTTCACCTCTATATCCATTACATCAATGGTTTGGGCAAAACTATCACCTACTATGTCCCCCAAACCTTTGGCAGATACCTTAGCTTGTTCTCCCCTATCCCCTGTTATGAAATCATCCTTAAAAATCGAGAGAGTCTTCCCCCCATTTGGGCCAGTACCTATGATCAAAAATCCTCCCTGCTCTACCCATTTTTTCAGTGTGTTATATTGCTCTTTGTTCAATTTTGAAGAGTCATAATCATTCATAATTATCGCATTAAAACCCTTCATCACATCTAAATCAACGGAAAAAGTCTCCTCATTCAAATTAGCAATCTTCATGCTGGTGCTTCCTTGTATGTTTTTAAATGTAAAACCATTCAAATAGTTTAAATTGCTAGGATTATCGCTGAGCACTCCTGCTAACATTACATTTTCTGCTACGCCCCTGTCTATTCTCACATACTCCTCAATGAGAGTATTCTTGCCTTCAACAATCTTTAGCTTAGTATTGAGCAAAGATGATGGTATTGGAATATTCATGGTATATTTTTTAACCGTCCCCTTGGGATGATTTATATCTATAGCATAAATACTAACCATATCCACGCCCATAGGTCCCATCTCACTGGGAATTTCAATCTGAATCTCACCGTCTATATCTTTTTTATTATTTTCTATAGTGATTACTATAGGTGTCACAGAGTCCGACCTGTAAGTATTATCAAAGCCAATTTCTGTATTGATCTTGATATCGCCATTCCCATAAACAGGAGTCAAACCTGATAGCATTAATATGCATATTAAGAAAAAAGTAATCTGCCGCTTCATTTTCATACCTCCAAAATATAAGTCCAATTACTATATATATTAATGACGTAATAATATTTGAAAAGTTACAAATGTAATTCAATATAAAATATTATAGCATGTCTGCTATCATATTACCTATTTTTACAGAATAGTAATAAGAGGAAAAACACTGGTGAAAGAGGGGGCTATGATGGAGAACATTAGCACAACCAGAGGACTAAGTGAAAAAGAAGCCTTAGAAAAACTAAAAAAATACGGATTAAATGAGTTGACAAAAAAAAGTAAAAAAGGACCCATAGCAATTTTTGTTGAACAGTTTAAAAACCTTATGACCTTGGTGCTCATAGGAGCTGCCCTCATATCTTGGTTTTTTGGTGAAAAAGCAGATTCTATAACTATACTAGCCATAATAGTATTAAATTCCTTCCTCGGTTTTATTCAGGAATTCAAGGCTGAGCGCTCCATAGAAGCACTGATGGAGCTTTCTGCTCCCGGAGCAAAGGTCATCAGGGAAGGTAGGATTTCCTATATTAACGCTAAGTATTTGGTCCCCGGCGATGTACTGCTCATAGAAGCTGGCGACAGAATACCTACTGATGGATTAGTCTTAGAAAGTACAGGGCTTATGGTTGATGAATCTCTCCTCACAGGAGAATCCGTCCCCGTAGAAAAGACCCCCAAAGGATCTAACAAAGTGTTTATGGGTACTATGGCTGCCTCAGGGAAATCGAAGGTCGTTACATATTCTACAGGCATGAACACAGAAATGGGCAAAATAGCCAGCATGCTCCAAGATATACCCGATGAATACACTCCATTGCAAAAAAAGCTAGCACAACTTGGCAAATATATCGTAGTCATATGCCTCGCCATATGCGCTGTTGTTTCTTTAACTGGAATAATGAGGGGAGAAGACCCTTATAATATGCTCCTGACAGGTATAAGCCTTGCAGTGGCTGCTATACCCGAGGGTCTGCCTGCAATTGTTACAGTATCACTTGCAATAGGCGTTCAGAGGATGTATAAAAGAAATGCCTTAGTAAGAAAACTGCCTGCAGTGGAGACCTTGGGGGGTACTACAATAATATGCTCCGATAAAACGGGCACTCTGACTCAAAATAAAATGACAGTAAAGAAGATCTATATTGACGATAGATTTATAGAGCCTCAAAAGGATAAATTTCCTTCCACTGACAGCCTAAAGCTATTCTTCACAGCTTCTGCAGCCTGCAGCGACGCCTATTATGAAGAAAAGCTCATATCAGATCCGGAGACCTCCGGCAACCCAACAGAATTAGCAATACTAAAGGCCGCATGGGGAGCAGGAATCAAGAAGTCTAATCTGGACAAAGAATATAAAAGAATCTATGAAATTCCCTTTGATTCTGACAGAAAAAGAATGGCCGTAGCAGTGAGGAGGAAAAATGGCGAATCCTATGTATTTGTAAAAGGTGCAGTGGATGTAATCTTGGATCTATGTACAAAATATCATGGAGTTCATGGAGAGCAAGCCATGACCCCCCTAGACAAAAAAACTATTCTTGGGGCAAATGAAAAAATGGCAGCCTCAGCACTGAGAGTATTGGGAACAGCCTACAAAAAAATTAATGGAGCCATGGATAAAAGCAAGGTAGAAAATAATCTTGTATTTCTGGGCATGGCAGGAATGATAGATCCTCCAAGACCGGAGGCGGCAAAAGCAGTTGAAACCTGCATCATATCAGGTATCAGACCTATAATGATAACCGGTGATCACAAAATGACTGCGGCAGCTATAGCCAAGGAACTAGGCATTATGACTTCAAAAAGCCAAATAATCACCGGCAATGAATTGGATAATCTAAATGATAAACAGCTGGAAAAAGCTTCAGCCAAGACTACCGTATATGCAAGGGTATCTCCGAAACACAAGCTTAGAATAGTAAAAGCCTTAAAATCTTTAGGCCATATAGTAGCCATGACAGGTGACGGCGTAAACGATGCTCCCGCCATAAAAGAGGCAGATATAGGCATTGCCATGGGCATAACAGGCACTGACGTGACCAAAGAGGCCTCTTCCATGGTGCTTATGGATGACAATTTCTCCACCATTGTAGCTGCTGTGGAAGAAGGAAGAATAATATATGACAACATAAGAAAATTCATTCGATATTTACTTTCCTGCAACATAGGAGAAGTGCTGATCATGTTTTTGGCTTCCCTTTTATACATGCCTGTACCTCTCATACCCATACAGATATTATGGGTAAACTTGGTCACAGATGGACTTCCTGCCATGGCTTTGGGTGTAGACCCACCTGATAAGGATATAATGTTACGAAAACCTCGGGGTAATAAGGAAGGAATATTTTCGGAAGGCTTAGGCTTTAAGATATTGATGAGAGGAGTAGCAATAGGTCTGGGCACTTTATCCGTATATGCATTGATGCTTTATCTAACATACAATGACATACAAAGAGCCAGAACCTGTACCTTTGCATCCCTTGTGCTATCACAGTTATTCTTTGTATTTGAATGCCGCTCAGAGCACAAATCCATACTGAAAATCAACCCCTTTACCAACATCTGGCTCATCCTCGCTGTCATGTGCTCTTTGGAACTTTTGCTTATGGTTATTTATGTGCCCTTCTTCCAACCCATTTTTGATACTGTGCCGCTTCATGGAATCGAGTGGGCTATTGTAGTTTCAATGTCCTTGGTCTGGACTATATTGTCAATATTCACTACAAAGAAAAAGCGCCGATAACACGGAAGGGTCAAGACCTTTTCCTACCGTCTTATCTGATAATATAGCTTCCCCAGATTCATCATATAGCCAACCAAGGCTTCATTGCGTATCACACGAGGGCAAAGCTCCGGCTTTTGGGGCTTTGCCCTCTTCATTCTTATTAAGAAATCCTTTAGCTTTATTTTATCCATAATTCCATCTAAGCTGAACAAGGAAAAGTCCTCTACGCCGCATTCCTTCAAAATACCTATATCCTTTTCAAATTCATCCATACATTCATAATAAGGCTCATTGCCTAGCTTTCCAATATTAGTAACTCCAACAGAAACAGCCAGCTTATCCTTAAGTATTTTTTTCAAATAAGAAACCTGATGGTATATAAGATAATCTACATCAACCTTTTTAATCCTTTTCATTTCATTCCGTATCATAGTGGCATAATACATCAGGTTATATTTATCCCAAGGTACCTTAAACATAGGTATTTCCAATGCATTTTGCATCAGCTCGCTGCCAAATCGTAAATCATAATAGCTGTGACGAATGCATGTAGCATAGCTTTCTAAGCCTTTTTCTCTTATATAGCAGGCAGTATCTGTGAGAATATCCATGGACTTTTTGAACCTGCTCTTGTTTAAATTTGAAGTAAGCATTTTGCTATAGGCTATAACTGGATCAAATCTGTTTTGCGGTGACCCTATTCGCCGAATATCTTTCAATGGAGTTTCCATATCAATGCAAAGGCCTTTGATATTCAAGCCTTTGCTTTCAATCCTATTCAACAGCTTTTTTATATAATCATAAAAATTATATGCATTTCTCTCATTTATCCAATATCCCATATCGTCGGAAAGAGTCGCCCAAATTGACACAGGTATATCATTTTTGTTGTAAACTTCCAACATTTTATAAAAACCGGCACTATCCTTGTCATAATCAAGCCTATAATTTAAAGTTACCTCATGCTCTTTAAGAAGCTCCAATATATAATCATCACAGATCTCTAAAGGCTTTGCAAATTCACACCAAATTCTAGTATCCATATTGACCCTCCTAAAAAAACAGACATAATATTATTATTGACTCAATGAAAAGATATAAACTAATAAATGCTATGTAATATTTTGAAGCTGGCGAATACAGATACTTTAATGTATAATTAAACCTGAAAAATACTTTTAATCCAGGTGAATTATGGAAAAATCATATAAAATGTTAAAAGAATACGGAGAAGCTTCTTTCATTGAACGCAAATCTCGCTTCATATCCTACTCCATGCCAGTAACTACGGAGGAAGAAGCAATGCAGTTTTTGGGTTCTATACGAAAAAAGCATTATAACGCTTCTCATAACTGCTATGCCTATATATTGGGGGAAAATTCTGCTATACAGCGATCAAGTGATGATGGTGAACCTTCAGGCACGGCAGGCATGCCTATTTTGGAAATTTTGAGAAAAGAAGGCCTCACCAATGCTATTGTTGTAGTTACCCGATATTTCGGCGGTATTCTACTGGGAGCGGGAGGCCTTATAAGAGCTTATGCTGAAGGGGCGAAGCTTGCAATTTCTGCAGCAGGTATCATTGAAGTCAAAGCTTTTTCTATTTTTGTAATACACGTTGATTATAGCCAATTGGGTAAAATCCAGCATGAAGCTGTATCTAAGGAATATCTAATTTTGGATATTTGCTACACGGATATGGTCGCTATAACTATCCTCGTACCCCCTGAATGCAAGGATGCTATGATAGAAGACTTAAATAACTGGACAAATGGCAACGCTGTAATAGAACATCTAAAAGATGATATGCTAAAGGTGGATCTGCAAACAGGTCGACCCCTTCAGCACTGAATGAAGTCTCGTTCAATAGTTATACCAATAATCGTTGTCATAGTCATGGCGTCTTCTCCTGCGTCGTCTCCTTCTCCTGGAGATATTTCCCAAGATCAATAATCCTACCAAATCTCTCAAAAA
>JAQUTA010000050.1:0-3085 GCA_028709965.1 Lutispora sp. | reverse complement strand
CTGAATGAAGTCTCGTTCAATAGTTATACCAATAATCGTTGTCATAGTCATGGCGTCTTCTCCTGCGTCGTCTCCTTCTCCTGGAGATATTTCCCAAGATCAATAATCCTACCAAATCTCTCAAAAATCTTCTGCGGCCAAATTGTCGGCCTTCCCATTGTTCTTCCATCTCAGGCATATCGGCTACTACTTTATCATATACCTTGTCCCCCATGCGCTCTAACATCTCTCTGTTCGGATATTCCTCATATAGAGGGCTCTCTTCTGTTTCCATCATATCCAACTCCCTATTTATATAAGGAGTAATCCTTTTGCAGCTGTCGGGATGCATATCCATAAAATATTCATCATCTCTATCATCTTCAGCATATATATCTTCCAACTCAGGATACATCTGGGGATTTATACCCCAATTCATCTTATTCATCATTGGACAAAGCATCATTTTATTCATAAGCCTTCCTCCTATATCATACTTATACCAGTATATGTAGTAGGAAAACCATAGTGCATGTTCAAGCTCTTATATTAACAGGGTTTAATATTTTGTAAATTTTTCTCACTAATATTTTATCAAAATTAACAAAATATAATTATGGATATGATGAATTGAAATGAATGGAGGAAATGCACATGAATAACCCGCAAATAGAATCCAAAAACTTGACTATATTAGAAGATCAACTAAATTATGAAGCCCTAGCAGTGAAAAAATATCAACAAGCCGCAGGGCAATGCTCTAATCCAGAGCTTACAAACATTTGCAATAACGCTGCAACAAAGCATAAGACTCATTTTGACCAATTGCTGAACTATTTGAATTCTCATAAATAGGAGGGAAACCAGATATGAATAATAATGCACAGCTAAGCGAACAAGATATGATGAATGATCTGCTGACTATGGAAAAGGCAATAATTTCTGCCTATAATACAGGAATAACAGAAGCCTCCTGCCAGAATTTAAGGCAGACCCTTACTAATAACTTAGTAGAAAACCAACAATTGCAATACACCATATTTGACACTATGAAGAAAAAAGGATGGTATCAAACAAAAGATGCCCAAGATCAAGATGTAAGCAATGCAAAAAATAAATTTACCAATATGAAAAACCAGCTATAAAGCCAAGCTTGAAAAGGGATTAAAAGCATAACCCAGCATCTTTTGATGCTGGGTTATGTTATAATATATTCTAATAAATTAAACGGAGGCATTATTGTGGGAAGATACGATAGAAATATGATGTGCATATCTGAAAAAGAAAATGAATCATTGAGGCATAAAACAGTAGCCGTAGTGGGCTGTGGGGGTCTAGGAGGCTATATAATTGAAATGTTAGGCAGATTGGGTATTGGGAAAATAATAGCCATTGATGGAGATGTGTTTGAAGACACCAATCTAAACAGGCAAATACTTTCCCATATGGAAAACCTGGGCAGACCAAAAGCTTTAGAGGCTTGGGAGAGAATGAAGCTTGTCAATCCTGATGTAGAAATACTGCCTGTGATCAATAAAATTGATGAGAGTAATGCAAAAACAATACTGCAAAGAGCAGAGGTAGTCATTGATGCGTTGGACAATATCTCAGGAAGATTAATATTGCAAAATGCTTGTGAAGAACTGGGAGTACCTCTAGTCCATGGAGCTATAGCAGGTTGGTATGGACAAATCACCACTATCTTCCCCGGAGACAGAACTCTGGATAAAATATATTCAGGACTTAAGGGTTCAGAAATAAAAAACCCCCTTGGAAATCCGTCCTTTACACCCGCTTTGACGGCTTCCATTGAGGTTTCAGAAGTATTAAAGCTCCTCATAGGCAGAGGAGAGCTCTTGAGAAATAAAATGATATTTTTAAACCTTTTGGACAATAACTTTGAAATAATCGAGCTCTAACGTTTCTCCAACAGTGAAGCTGCTTCCTCATCTACTATCACTGTCAAATCTCTATGAAGCTGCAATACGGAAGCAGGAAGCTCAGGAGTAATAGGCCCTTCTAGGGCTTTTTTTATGGCATCTGCTTTCCCTTTGCCACTGGCAAGTATCATTACGCTGCGGCATTGCATTATGCTCTTGATGCCCATGGTTACAGCATGCTTTGGCACTTTGTCAAGAGAGCCGAAAAACCTGGAATTAGCCTCTATGGTATTTTCATGAAGCTTTACCCTGTGAGTGGCTCCTGCAAAATATGATGAAGGCTCATTAAAGCCTATGTGACCGTTGTTACCTATGCCTAGTACCATCAAATCGATACCACCGACATCTTCAATCCTTCTTTCATAATCTTTGCATTCCTCTTCTACGTTACTAGCCATGCCATTAGGAATGTTGGTTCTTTGTCTATCAATATCTATATGACTGAAAAAATTATCCCACATGAATCTGTAATAACTATTCTCGTCCTCCTTAGGGAGACTTTCATACTCATCCAAATTAAAAGTTGTAACATCTTTAAATGACAGTTTTCCTTCTTTGTTCATATCTATAAGATCTTTGTACATCCCTAGCGGTGTGCTGCCTGTAGGCAAGCCTAAAACAACGTCCTGTTTGGATTTCACAATATCGGCAACCTTATTGGCAGCCTGGAGGCTTAGTTCCTCATAATTCTTTGCAACAACTATTTTCATATTAGCATCTCCCATTTAATGTAATTCTCACTATATAAGAATACCACATAACTTCCTAAAAATAAATACTTTTTTTTACATTATTTTATGTCAATTCTTCTCCAATGTCCTTTTCTATATCTTATAACCATGAGAACTGCCTCAACCCCATACTGCACAGCTGTAGCCGCCCAAACATAACTTATGTTTCCCTTGATTAAAAATACAATAGCAAAAATCAAAGGTAATCTAAACAAGAAATTTGTGACCAAAGATATCCTAAAAGGACCTTTGGTATCCCCAGCACCCTTTAGAGCACCTGACATAACCATGCCTATAGCTATCGGAAGCTGCTCAAAGGCTCCTATCTTTATAGCCTTGGAAGCCTCCATAACCGAATCCAAATCCGTACTAAAAACTCTCATTATACTATATGGGAAAAAGAAAAATGCCAACCCTACAGCTCCCATAAGCAGC
>JAQUTA010000049.1:1384-16581 GCA_028709965.1 Lutispora sp. | reverse complement strand
GCTGGTAGTCCTTAGATTTTTGACAACTTCTATATATTCCCCTTCGCTGCTGCTCTTTTTATATATATTGTAGAAAGAAGCCCCTTCTACGCCTGTAAAGGTTATTTTGATTCCCAATATTCCTTCGGCTGCTGCAGTTACATCTGTAGGAGCTGGTAATTGATCTACTACTGTGCTAAAGGTTCCACTTGCTTCTGCATTGCTTGTATATCCCACTAGCTTTAATGCGTGGTTTCCTGGGATTGCATTGGTCACATATTTCCATACATAAGAAACATTTCCGTTTATATCTCCATATAGATTGGCTATTATATTTGGATTGTCATCTATATATAGCTTTATATATTCATAAGGCTTAAAGCCTGATCCGGTTATGGTTAGATTATCTCCCGGCTTTACAGCTTCATTGGGTGTTACAGTGACAGATGGTGTGTAGCCCGTTGCAGCTATTTGCTCTGTTTGTGTTTTACCACTTTCATTGTATAGATCATCCCTTGATGCAACCCCATATATATAGGTTTCGCCTGTTTCAATATTAAAATCGCTATATTCAAAAACAGTTTTTTGAACATTTGCAATAATTGCAAACTCCACATCAGAAGCTTTTTTCCTATAAACTCTATATCCTGCTAAATCAGAATCGGCCACAGAACTCCAAGTAATCTTGATTCCTCCGGATATGTTTTGAGCTGAGGCTTCTAATGGCTTAGCCGGAGCTGTTCTATCAATTATATAGCTAAGTTCGCTATATGGTGAGCTGTTGTCACTATAGTCCACAGCTTTGATTCTTATATTGTATTTGCCGTTTAGTCCTTCAGTGTTCCAATTATAATATCCACTCTGGGATGCTCCCGGCGCAAGATAATTGGGTGCATCTACTGTTGCTAATGGGCCAAATTCAGCATCCGTATCTATTTTATACTCAATTATATAGTGTTTTATCTTGTAATTGTCTTTGCCTATTATGCTTATGCCAATATTATGACTCGTTCTAGTGTTATCAGCAGGATATATGTTTGTAATCTCCGGAGCTTCCGTATCTACAACTGCATTGGCTTTTATGGGTGTGCTCATAATCCCTTCATTGCCGGCTTTGTCTATGGAGGCTATGGCAAAATATCTGTCATCTATAGTATCTAGGTCTACTTTTGCAGTATTTGCACTATAAACGGTACTCTTATATTCCAAGTTTTCAGCAGTAGTTCCCATGTATACTTTGTAGGTTGTTACTGTATCTGTAAGTACAGGGTCCCAAGTCAGGGTCACCATTCCCGTTGAGCCCACAGCCACAATATTTTCCGGTGGGGTTGGCGGAGTATTATCTATTGCAACATTTCTGGATTCACTGCTTTTCTTATTACTTAAATCCGTTATAGTTAAACGTACAATATAATTTCCATCAGAAAATCCCGATAAAGTATTCCAGTTATAGCTGCTACTGTAATAATGCTTATTTCCATAGCTATAGTAATACCCTGGGCTGCCATCATATAAAGTATGGTAGGTAGTTCCGCTGTCATTGGAGTATTCCAACAAGAAATTAGCTATATGCTGATCATCATAAGCCTCCATGCTGATGGAATTTGCTCCTTTTATATGGCTGCCATTTGTAATGCCAAAATAGTTGACAACAGGTGATGATTCATCATCTGTAAGCTTTAATGTCACTTCTGACTTTTCGCTTTCATTGCTCAGTCTGTCAAAGCCTGAAACTCCATAGGTGTATTCAATATTTGGTTCAATATCAGTTAGTAATACATCTTTATATGTTGTTATGCCTTTTGCTAATTCCTCGATCTTTTCAAAGCTGCCGGTAGTTTTTCTATATACTCTATAACCTTCTATATCAGCGCTGGGAGAAGGATTCCAGCTTAGAGTTACATCTCTCTTGGATGGTACCCCTGTAACCTCTGGCATTATAGGCACTGTATTGTCTATTACAAAGCTTGTTTCCACTTCGTATTGGGCTGTGACTATTCTAAATTTGTGACTGCCTTCTGCCGCTTCTGCAGGTATGGTATATGATAAGGCTATATCTCCTGCTCCATCTGTTTTTGAGCCATCCACAGATATCTTTGTATTATCAAAGTAGATAGCCACATCTGCATTAGATTCAAAATTCTCACCGGTTATATATACAGTGGTGCCTACCTTGCCTTCGCTATAACCCTTTTCATTCACCGCTCTTACTTTAGCTACTGCGGCTGAAATGTTTACAGTAATTTCTTTTTTAACTCCTCCCATAGAACCAATAGCTTTGAATGTATAATTCCCTTCAGCCAGATAGGAGGAAAGCTTGTAATCCACATTTAGAGAACCACTTTCATCAGTAGCTGCAGTTCCAATTATATTGCTTGTGATATCCTTATTATCAAAATAGAATTTAATATTGTCATTGGCTCCAAAGCCGGTAATGCTAATGGTAACAGTATCTCCAGCCTTTATACTCTCAGGGGTAATTGAAATGCTCGGTGCATAAGAGATTACCTTGTAGCAAGCAGAAGCACTGCGTCCGGAGGTCAGACCCCTGACTGTAACGGTTTTGTCTCCTGAAGAGATACTGGCAGGTATTGTATAAGTAAAGCTTCCGCTACCATTTATATCAGCTGCTAAATCAGCTGGGGTAATATTTGCATAATCCATATATGCAGATACCTTTTCACTGGATGCAAAACCGCTAAAGGATATAGTCACGGAGCTGCTGGGCAAAGACTCACTGGGAACCACGGTTACACCAGCTTCTATTGGTGATACAATATAGGCTTTTGTTGCTATAAAACCGCTGGTGCTGCCTTTTGCTGTTATGTTATTAGTTCCAACTGCATTTAGAGGTACTGTATAAGAAAATGTATTCTCACCAATGCCATCTACTGTAACATCATTTGCTGCCAAACCTGCTATAGTCAGATTCACCACTTCATTTGGTGCAAAGCATGAAAGAGAGATGCTTATTTCAGTGCCAGGGGAAATATCAGCAGGTGATATGCTAATGCTTGGTGTGGGAGAGATAACTGTCACAGAAATTTCGCCGTGTTTGCCGTTTTGAGAGTTAAATGAAAGCTTGTTTAGACCAGCAGAAGTTGTATAAGGCAGCTTGTATATAAATGCCAAATTGCCGCTTCCATCTCCTGTATAGCTTCCTGCTATGGTTTTGCCATTGAAGTATGGATATACTGCTTCATCGGCAGCAAGTCCGCTAATAGTCAAGGAAACAGAATCTCCCGGCTTATAGCTTTCTCCGCTGTGTGATATATTTAAATCTACACCGCTGTTAGCAGAGGCAGTAAGCCCTGTAGTCAGTCCATAGGCCGTGAATACAAAGGGTCCATCAGAGGTCAGAGTATATTCGTAGGACTCTGTTTTTCCGTCAACTCCTGCTATTTTTTCAGTTTTGTAGACTCCGTTTTCATATAATTTTACAGTTTCTCCATTTAGGAAACCGCCGGCTGTCAAAGTAACTGTTTTTCCGTTTGTATAGCCATCCGGTGCAATAACTGTCAGAGATGGTGCTATACCATCAGGTAGAGCAATATTTATTATAGAAGAAACTCTATGTTTATGAGTATTTCCAACAAAATCTACAGTCATATTACCCACATCAGTATACAAAGGAGTATATTCATAGGTTTTGGTATCTCCTGGATAAGCATATTGAGAACTCTTATATACGCCGTTTATATACATATAGTAAGAATCAGCAACTGGGAAGTTGGATAAGGTAAATGTGAGTTTTTGTCCAGTTTTTCCTGTAGTAGGTCCTTCTAATCCCAAACCCGTGGAAACTACTGTATAGTTGGCTGAAGCCTCAAGACTACTGGTGCTGCCTTTTACTTTAAATACAATGCTTCCCGATGATAGAGCAGGTATATTATAGTTAAAGCTCTTCTCTCCGTTAGAGTCTGTATTGCCATAATTGCTACCTGATGTGCTATCTCCCAAATATAGATACAATGCTTCATTGGGAGCAAAGCCTGTTGCAGCAATAGTGACGCTGCCTCCAGCACCAACTCCTGCTGGGGTTATTGTTATCTGTGGATTATAGGGAATTATTGCAATGGATGTTTCAGCTATAGATTTGCTGGTTTCTCCCTCAAGCTTAATATTCAAGACTCCATTATAAGTATATGGTATGGTGTAATTATAGCTGTAGTTTCCTTCTTCATCTGCAGATAGGGGATATCCTATGCTCACATCATTTATATAAAGCTTAATATATTCAAAGCCAAAGTATACCTTCATAAAGCCGGAGGCTGTAATGGTTATAGTTTCTCCAGCCTTGGGGTTAGCACTGGATACATTTATTGTGGGTACATAGGACAGCACTGTATAGCTCTTTATACTGCGAACACCGCTTAGGCTGCCTTGTGCCTTAAAGCTGTGAACTCCTGTAAGATTATCAGGTATGGTGTAATAATTATAGGTTGCTATACCTTCCGCATCAGCATATAAATCTGCTATTTTAGCATTGTCTACATATAAATATACAGCTTCCCAAGGACGGAATCCTGTAGCAGTAAAAGTCAGCACTTCTCCCGGTCTTGCTCCATCCGGTGTAATGCTTAAATCAGGTGCATAATCCCCAACTACCGCACTTACTATATTGGAAGCATCGCTAATATTCCCTGCCCTGTCTATTGCATGGATTTTATATTTGAATTCTTTGCCTATGTGATCAAAATGAGTTATCGTAGTTTCATTATAGTCTAAAGCCTCCGACTCAACTGCATTATAAAAATCATTTGAATTGAATTCTTCTCCGGCTGGTGCATAGTAAATTTTGTAAGTAGTATACATGCCTTCTACCGATTTATTGTATGTCAACTTCACTCTGCCCGGCATGCCCGAAGCTGCAAGTACAGGAGCAGCAGGCGGAGTATTATCCAGGTTTACTTTAATCTGATCAGTTGCAGTGAGATCATAAGCATCTGTCACTGTGGCTTTGATATTGTATTCTCCATCGGCAAAAGTATTTGGAACTTTGAAAGGATAATAAGTATTTGATCCGCTAATGCTCTCATCTTTTATTGCTTGCCAATCTACGTCAGAGGTAGGGGATACCTCAATTTTTATATTTTTCAGATTAACATTATCAGTTAAGTACAAAGCCAAATCCTTTATTGAGTTTACGAAATCATCGTCTGATATTGTATAACTATCAAATTCAATTGCAGGCGGTTCAGTATCAGCAGTGGCCTGAGCAGATACTATCTGTGAGAACCCACTCATAAAATAATTTTCGTCAATGGCTCTTACCTTATAATAGTAGGTTAAGTTGTCTAATATTATATCCGTATAGCTGGTAGGAGAGTAATAATAAACCTCCCCAAGATACTCCATGTTTTCACTAGAAGTTCCTCTATATATTTCATATCTAATATCAGTATTCCCTGTAGATGCATCCCAGGTTAGTTTGATCTTGCCTTCATCTGGTGTTGCAACTAAGTTAGTGGGAACTGTAGGAGGCGCCATCTTTATATTTATATTTATTGTATATTCGCCGGAATTCCCCGCTGCATCATAGGCTACAGCCTTTAAATCAGCCGAGCCGGTATAAGGCGTGGATGAAGCATCCCATGTTACATAGCCGCCTGCCGATTCTCCAAGATATATCTCTGACTGTCCTTCCGGTGTTATATAGTATTTTACATTTGAAAAGTCCCCTATATAACCGGAGTCAATCTTAATATAATATCTGGAATCTTTATACGTAGATCCAGCAACAAAAGTATAATTAGAATAGTCCTTATAATAGTTGATACCATATGTGCTGCTAAACATGGTGCTGGCTACATAATAGTAATATGTTCCTACATCAGATATCTGCTCTGAAGCTGTTCCTCTATTTACTACAGCTATGGCAGATACGGTATGCCATCCATCAGCCGAAATACTTATAGGCTCCGTGTATTTGGTACTCCCTGTGGTGGGGGTAGAATCATCCAAAGTGTAGAAAATCTCTGCCCCCGGTGCATTGCTTGATAGCACCAGTCCCAACAGATTCTGAACAGTGGTATTTGACTCTATATTGGGAGTAGGGGGAGAAATCAAGGTTTTAACCTGTATTTTATATTTTTCACTGCTATTATAAGAGGCTGTTACCTTAGCATAATATTTTCCAGCAACAGTAAAGCTATATACTAAACTAATTTTCCCATCGATATAGCCGCTATAGCTTAATTCAATCTTTGCATTATCTGTTAGAACCAATGGATTATAAAGATAGTCAAAATAACTAGGTGTGTCAGGTATTACTTCAATACTGTATTTGCCCGGCTCAGTTATATTAAACTCAAACCATTCTGATTGACCTATGGGCACATATCCGTCATATTCTGTATCCAAATCTATGGCTCTGGCATCAGTAACCGTAAAATCATATATTAGCTCCTCTGAATAAGCTTCACCAAGCTTGACCACAGCTCTAAGCTTGGCATTTTTAGTAATGCTTATTGGATCTGAGTATGTTATTCCACTTTTTGGATCAGTGTCATCTAGTGTATACAATATGCTGCCACCGGTTACAGAGGTTGATAATTGAGCCGCATAAGGCAGAGTATATATATTATCGGAGGTTTTATTGGTCAGCTCCGGCAATGGCAAGCCTGACTTATAGGTTATTTCATCTTCATAACCATAAATACCGTTGGAGTTTTTGATAATTGCTCGTATTCTTAGTCCATCCATCACAGTAATAACAGATTCCGGTGTATATGTTATTTGGGTAGGACTATTATATGGATCAGAACCATCATCTGTGTAGAATATGGTATCCCCTTCAGCTCCTCCACTGATATAAACCCTAGTTCCAGCTGTTTGAGTGGTGTAGGAAGGAGTGAAAGTTGGGGCTGAAGGACCTTCAAAGTTGTAATAGTAATCGGAAACTGCACTATTAATTCCACTTAAAGTTGCATATGCATATATAACACTATTTCTATCTAGTGTTATCCCACTACTATATTCCATAAAGACTGGTGCTGGCTCCTCACTCCACGGACCATAATTATCAGTGGTCAAAGCATAGTAAATATTCGCACCGGAATCAGCCGAAAGAGTTACAGTTGCAGGTACTGTAAAGGGGTTTTCCAAAGATGGTGGCTGCGGACTAGGTATTGGCGAAGTAGGTGGATTTAAAAATACCTTAAAAATATAATCACCAACATTACTACTCTGATTGTAAACGTCTAAAAAATATTGAGCACCTTCTTCAGCAGTAAAACCTATCTTTGGAACACCGTTTGGTACAGGTGCCCAACCGCTTGAAGTTATATTTTCACCGTTTTGATCCCTTAACCATGAATCAAACTTTGTGGTCTCATAATCTATTGGCGTGTTATTGCTATTGTATATAAGAATAGAATATTCATTTCCTGCAGTAGTATTATCTATAAGAACTCTTTTTGAATGAGTCTCCTCATCAAAACTAATGCTTAGCCCCCCTGTGCTGCCTTGTTCTGAAGAAGGTACAATTATACCGTCTACAATTTGATATGATAGTTCTAACACATCGCTTTGCAATCCTGTTACTGGATCCTTAACTATAACACAAAGACTTGCAGGGTCTATTATTTCTGTACTATCATTATATTTTCCATAATAATTTACATTAGTACCCCAATCATAATAATCCCAATAAATATCCATGCCTTCTTGAGCTGATAATATAACAACTCCTACATTACCAGTATAGACACCTGAAGCTTTAGAAGGTATAACCTGCTCCGGTGTGAATTCTTTATATACATTAAACCTTACATATCCTTCTGAAGCAGCATAAACTCTAAGTAATTTTTGTTCATTTGCATTTAAATTTATCCTATCGTAATTTATATAGTAATTATTATTGTCATCTGCATAACTTGGAGTTCCATCTTGAACAAAATAATTGTATTCTTCGTCCATATGCCCAAAGCTTATAAACGCACCGGCTTCATCTCCTAAAGTAGGAGAATATGTACGTGCATAATAATTGCCAGCTTCTGCAGCTGTAATAGTGTAATACTTTTCTTCTATACCAAATTGAATTTCTTGCATCTCGTCCAAAGCTAAAGGAATAGGATTATCAACGCTACCATCCGGCTCTCCCGACATTGTTGACATACTCCTCATCATCATTGGAGCCATCTCCCCCGTTGGTTCCAATGCAGGATCTAGTATAGGCTCTTCTACAATTGGTTCTGCCGCTTCTTCCTGTATGTCCCCTAGTTCAGTCTCTTCCACGGGTTCTTCAATAATTTCCTCTTCTATAGGCTCTTCAATCACAGGTTCTTCTACAGGCGAAGTTTGATTCTCTTCACTTATAGGCTCTGTTTCTATAATAATGGAGGATTCACTCTCAGTATTGCTGCTTTCTTGTTCCGGTTCTGTTTCTGGAGGTATTGGATTTTCAGGATTATCCTGCTGCAATGTCAATAGCATGGAGGATTTTATAATATCAAAAGTGCTACCGGAGGGTATCATAGGAGAATTTTGGGCATAGTTATCCCTTGGAAGATCCATAGCAAACACATCAGGCTGAAAAACCTGTCCAATATTCGACAGCATCATAACAAACACAAGTAGCCAGGTTATTCCGATCCTGTTAATTCTTCTCATGGACTTAATCCTCACTGTATTCTTTATCATAAAAATCCCCCTCCAAATTTACATCTTTTACCTATTGTAGATTGAGTATCCCAATTTATTGCACAATTATAGCAAAAATAACGCAAAAATAACATCACCCGATCGGGTGATGTTATCTAAAATACTACGATTTGTCATTATGTTTTACATTTATGCCCATTGTTTCCATCTATTATAATTAAACTTTGCCAATAATGTTTAAGCATCTATCTAGGAATAATCCCCAGCTTCTTTTGCATCTTTCTCAAGGTCTTATTTGCTACATAGTTTGCTTTTTCGGCTCCACTTTTATATATGCTCTCCATATAAGTTTTATCTTCCAAAAGTTCCTTTACTCTATTCTGAACAGGCTGCAGCTCAGCCACTAAAGCATCTGCTACATCAGACTTAAACTTGGCATATCCAATGCCTTCATAGTCTTTTACAATTTCTTCAGGCTTTTTATTTGTTATAGTGCTCAGAATACTGATGAGGTTTGATACTCCAGGTTGAGCCTCATTGTATCTTACTACGCCTAAGTCATCGGTTACAGCTCTGCTTATTTTCTTTCTAATGACCTCCGGTGGATCTAATATCAATATATAAGCATTTGGATTGTCTGCAGATTTGGACATTTTTTTCTCCGGTTCTTGGAGATCCATTATTTTAGCTCCTGTATCTGCAATATAAGGCTCAGGTATTGTAAATGTTGGACTATATAAATTATTAAACCTAATAGCCAAATCCCTTGCCAATTCAATATGCTGTTTTTGATCGGCGCCTACAGGCACCAAATCTGTATTATATAAAAGTATATCCGCAGCCATTAGAACAGGATAAGTGAAGAGTCCTGCGCTGACACTCTCACCAACCTTTTGAGATTTATCCTTATACTGAGTCATTCTGCCAAGCTCTCCCATATAGCAAAAGCAATTCAAGAGCCATGCGGCCTCACTGTGTGCAGGCACATGAGACTGAATAAACAGCGTATTCTTCTCAGGGTCAAGACCTGAAGCCACATATATGGCAATGTTCTTTAAAGTCCTAGCCCTTAACTCTTTTGGCTCCTGCCTTATAGTCAAAGCATGCAAATCGACAACGCAATAGTATGAATCATAATCATTTTGCAGAGCTGACCAGTTTATTAAAGCTCCCAAATAATTCCCTATGGTCAAGTCACCGGAAGGTTGAATCCCGCTGAATATGACCTTTTTTTTATCTTCCATGTTTACACCTCCATAATCATTTTTTTAATTCTGAATATATATTTTCGCAATTAGTTTCTTTTATTAAGAATGTAAATGCAAAACCTATTAAAGCAAACACAAAGCAGTATAAAAATGCTTTTTGGTATAACTCTATAGCTGTCAATGTACCACCATATCGATCTATTACCCCGCCAATCATAGGTGGTAATATAGCGGCTCCAAAAAAACCTCCTATATTAACGACTGAGGTTGATATGCCTGCTATTTCCGATGGATTGACTTCCTTGGAGCAGCCCCAACCCAATATAAAAGCCGAGCAGCTAAAGCCCAAAACAAACAGCAAGGGTATCAAAACCTCAATTGGGGGCTTCCCTCCATTCCAAAATACCATGAGAGCCCAACAAGCTACATATATTACTCCGTATAAAATCATAGGCAGTTTTCTTTTCTTTATATTATCTGATACCTTTCCAATTATTATTGAGCCAATTGCCAAACCTAACACTACAGCTGTCATATAATTTGCAGCAGAAGCATTGGACATTCCATAAACCTGAACAATATAAGAGCTCCCCCATGTACCAGACAAAGCCCCAAATCCTCCGTAGAAACCTGCAAACATAAAAAAGCTTGGCCATGTATATGGATTGACTATAACTGCTTTGAGACCTTTTATCAAATCAATTTTGCCAGATGACGCTACTCTCTTTTCTTTTCCTTCCAGTTCCTCTATGGTAGAAAAGCCCATATCGGATGGGCTATTTCTTACCAATAAGTAACACATTATTGCTATTATAATTGTAAAAATTCCTATAGCAACAAAAGAGTATCTCCAGGTAATTGCGGCGGTCAATAAAACTAAAGGAGTCTGGGCAAATATACCTCCCAAGTTGCCAAAAAAGCTGCTTATGCCCGATAGCGTAGCAAACTCGCTTTCCTTAAACCACTGAGATTGAATTTTCAATATAGATATGAATACTACAGAAACTCCCAAGCCAACCAATAGCCTGCCTAAAAATATCCAAAATATATTGCTTGCAAAGCCAAAAATAATAGAGCCCATACCTGCTGCAAGAGTTCCTAAAGTAACCGTAATTCTGGCTCCCAAAGTGTCCGCAAGAATACCTGATGGTATTTGCATCAGCATATATGCGTAAAAATATGTAGAACTGAGGTTTGCAAAGGTAACGCTTGACATGCCAAACTCTGATACCAAATCCTCTCTTACAACCGCTACTGCCAGTCTATGGAAAAAAACTATCATATATGCAAAGATCAAGATTCCCAATACTATCCAACGATAGGTCATCAGCTTTTTTGTCTTATTCTTATCCATAAATAACTCCTTCATGCTATTACATTATCATATATTATACACTGTTTCCTTATCATAAGTAAAATAGATTGGGAAATAATATCCCAATCTATTTTACTTGCTATTTCCTCGTTCTAATGCAGTAAGGCCGGTTCTCACCATTTCCTTTATGCCATAGGGCTTCACAAGCTCAATAAAGGCTGTGATTTTGTCATTGCTCCCAGTAACCTCAACTATAATGCTCTTATTATCAACATCTATAATATTACCTCTAAAAATATTCACTGTCTCAGTAATAACAGATCTATTGCTTTGGTTCAAAGAAATTTTTATAAGAGCCAATTCCCTAAAAACAGATCTTTGTTCACTCAGTTCTATTATCTTTATTACATCTATCAATTTATTAAGCTGCTTATTTATTTGTTCGACTATGCTTTCATCATCTTTTACAACTATGGTCATCCTAGAAATATGGGGATCCTCTGTTTCGCCTACGGTAAGGCTGTCAATATTGTAGCCTCTTCTTGCAAATAAGCCTGATATCTTGCTCAATACACCGGAACGATTTTCAACTAATATAGATAAAACACGACTAGAAATAAAAATCCCTCCCTCTACAAAGTGCTCAGATTTGGGTCAATTATGCATTCAATAATAAAGGATTTATCAGAAGTTAGAGCTTTGTCTAATGCATTTTTAAATTCATCATTGGATTCAACTCTTGTGCCCTGCAAGCCATAGGCTTCAAAAATTTTTATAAAGTCCGGATTGTGGGAAAGTTCAATGCCAAAGGTATCCCAATGGGCATTGGTCTGAAGTTCCCTAACCATCCCAAGCCTTCTGTTATTGAACATCAAAAACAGTATCTTCAGATTCTCCTGAATAAGGGTGCCAAGCTCGCTAAAGCTCATTTGAAAGCTCCCGTCTCCCATAACAGCAATAATTTGCCTATCAGGCATTCCGATTTTTGCTCCAATAGCTGAAGGTATGGCATAACCCATGGTGCCTAGTCCTCCCGAGGTAAAAAATTTTCTTTCTCCATCTATAATGAAATTGTGAGCAGCCCATATCTGGTTTTGTCCTACATCGGCTGTCAGTACTGCATTCATATCCACTTTGCGGGATAATATATCCAGCACAGCTTTTGGTTCTACTCCTATGCTATGTTTAGAATCATTGTTTCTTTCTCTTTTCCAACTATTGATTTCCCGAATCCATGCCTGGGTATCCAAAGACTCCATATCCTTAGCCATTTGATCCAATATATTTTTCGCATCTCCTACTACAGGTATCATGGAACTAAGATTTTTCCCTATTTCAGCAGGGTCAATATCTATATGAATAATTGTTGCTCCATGGGAAAACAAGCTTTGATCCCTGATTGCCCTATCCCCCACTCTTGTTCCTATCAAAATCAACACATCCGCATTAGCCAATGCTCTATTGCAATGATAATTCCCATGAGAACCTATAAGACCTAGATAATATGGGCTTTTATCCTTTATGCTGCCTTTACCCATCAAGGTATGAACTACAGGTATTCCCCCTTTTTCAATCAATTCATCGGCTTCCCTTTCTGCCTTAGCTGATATAACTCCTCCACCTAGGCAAATCAAAGGTTTTTTACTATTCTTTATCGCCTCAACGGCTTTTTTTATTTGCAGCTTATGCCCATTAATATTTGGTTTATAGCCTCGTATATTTATCTCCTCCGGATATTTAAAAGCTATTTCCTTACTTTGTATGTCCACGGGAATATCTATCAAAACCGGCCCCGGTCTTCCTGTGCTTGCAATATGGAAGGCTTCTTTGATTATCCTGGGAATTTCTTCAGCATCTTTTATAAGATAGCTATGTTTGGTAAAGGATGCGGTAGAGCCTATAATATCCGCTTCTTGAAAAACGTCTTTCCCAATAAGCCCTGATCTTACCTGACCTGTGATGGCTACTATGGGTGTTGAGTCCATATATGAATTTGCAATTGCTGTTATAAGATTTGTAGCACCCGGGCCGGAGGTCACTATGCAAACTCCGGTTTTCCCGGTGGCTCTGGCATAACCGCTGGCAGAATGACCTGCAGCTTGCTCATGCCTCGTTAAAACATGCCTGATACCGGATTGTCTAAGACTCTCATATATGGGAAGGACTGCACCGCCAGGGTAGCCAAAAACTACTTCTACTCCTTCTTCTTGTAAACATTTTATTATCCCTTCAGCAGCTCTCAAAGCTCTCCCTCCCGCTATTGTTCTTCATAACTAATTTTGTTTATTGCGTTTATGAATGCTTTTGCACTTGATTCTATGATATCAGTGCTTATTCCATTGCCGGCAAAGATTTTATTACCTCTTTCAACTTTTACGGTTACTTCTCCTAGAGCATCTACACCACTTCCTATGGCTTTCAAAAAGTAATCCTTAAGATTTACCTCTATACCTATTGCTTTTTGAATGGCTTTAAATACAGCATCAACAGGTCCCGTACCACATGCAGCTTCTTCCGCAATCCTATCTTCCGCTTTTTTTACCCTTACCGTTGCGGTTCCCACTGTATTGTTACCGCAGGATATATGCATATATTCTAAGCTATAAGCTTCGGGTATTTGGTGAATATCTTCCGCTATGATGGCCTCAATATCTCCATCGGATATACTTTTTTTCTTATCCGCAAGATCCTTGAACTTTTTGAAGGCTTTATTTATATCTTCTTTTGACAAATCGCTGTATCCAAGCTCATTCAATCTATCTTCAAAGGCATGCCTCCCTGAATGCTTGCCGAGCACCATAAGATTCTTCTTAAGTCCTACGGATTCCGGTGTCATTATTTCATAGGTAAGTCTATTGTTTAGGACCCCATGCTGATGTATTCCTGACTCGTGGGCAAAAGCATTGGCACCAACTATAGCTTTATTAGGTTGAATATGGATGCCTGTAGCCCTGCTCACTAGGTTGCTCGTTCTAACTATCTGCTCGGTAACAATATTTGTCTCAAAATCATAGTAATTTTTCCTTGTCTTCAATGCCATAGCCAACTCTTCCAAAGATGCGTTGCCAGCTCTCTCGCCAAGGCCGTTTATGGCACATTCCACTTGAAGGGCTCCATTTTCAATACCTGCCAGGGAGTTTGCAACAGCAAGACCTAGGTCATTGTGACAGTGAAGGCTTATAATGGCCTTATCAATGTTAGGAACATTTCTTTTTATGCCAGCAATAAACTCTCCATACTCACCAGGAGTTGAGTAACCTACCGTGTCAGGTATGTTTACCACATCTGCCCCTGCATCTATTACCCCCTCTAGAATCTCATACATAAATTCTGGTCTGGTTCTTGTTCCATCTTCAGGTGAAAACTCAACTTCTACTTTTGGGCTTAAAGATTTTGCATAAGCTACTGCTTCAATAGCTCTTTTTTTAACTTCCTCCGGGCTCATCTTCAATTTAAACTCCATATGGATATCAGAGGTAGCCAAAAAGGTGTGTATTCTTGGCTTTTCTGCAAGCTTAATAGCTTCCCAAGCTCTATCTATATCCTGTTTTGATGCTCTTGCAAGAGCTGCAATAACAGGCTTGCGTACGTTTTGCGCTATAGCCTTCACAGCTTCGAAATCTCCATCACTGGCTATGGGAAAACCTGCTTCTATGCAATCCACTCCAAGCTTTTCCAGCTGTCTTGCTATTTCCAACTTCTCTTGCATATTTAAGCTTACCCCAGGTGTTTGTTCCCCATCTCTTAAGGTAGTATCAAAGATATAAATTCTTTTTGCCATAATAATAGCCTCCTCAAAATTATTTTAAAATAAAAAAAGCAGACCTCACCCAATGGGGCGAAAAGTCTGCCGCGGTACCACCCAAATTTATTCTCAATGCATTAACGGTTTAAAACCGGCACAGCTTACTTTGAACGAGACTTCATTCAGTGATCAGTTCAGCCTGCAACTCCGAGATGAGTTCGACATCTTATATTTATGAGGTTTCACCAAACCCTCACTCTCTTTGAAATATTAAGAGGTCTACTATTTCTCTTCATAGTATTTGATATTTAATTTAACTCCCCAGCTATCAGATCTCCCATTTTTT
>JAQUTA010000049.1:0-1284 GCA_028709965.1 Lutispora sp. | reverse complement strand
CTTACTATCATCACATCTATGCCGCCTTCCAAAACATCTTCTCTCAGGAATGAAGCGGATTTTAGCTGAGGAAAGAGTATGGCAGGTCTTAGGTTTGCAAATACTCCCAATGCTTTTCTGATGCCTAAAAGTCCTGCCTCAGGTCTTAGATGTCCTGGGAGATTGTCCCATTTCCACCCTCCTACAGCGCCTAACAATACAGCATCGCTTTCTTGGCAGACTTTTATGGTTTCCTCAGGCAGAGGATGTCCAGTCTTGTCTATTGCAATGCCACCCATGAGCAATTCTTTATACTCAAATGTACAATTATATTTATTTGAAACAGCGTCCAAGACTTTTAAGCCTTGCTTTACTGTTTCAGGTCCTACACCATCACCGGGTATCAATGCAATCTTTTTATTCATTATTTTCTTGCTCCTTCTTGATATAATTTATAAGTCCAACCGCATTTATTATATCCTGCATAAAACCAGGGAAAGGAGCGGCTTTATATTCTTTGTCCTTAGTGATGTTCTTTATGGTTCCACTTTTTATATCTACAAAAACCTCATCGCCATCCTCAATGTCCAAAGCAGCTTCAGGGCACTCCATAATAGGCAGCCCTATATTTATCGCATTCCTATAAAATATTCTCGCGAAGGTCTCTGCAATGATCAGACTTACCCCTGAAGCCTTGATTGCTATTGGCGCATGTTCCCTTGATGAGCCGCAGCCGAAGTTTTTACCTCCTACTATAAAATCTCCCGGCTTTACCTTATTGATAAAATCTTTGTCCAAATCCTCCATACAATGCTCCGCAAGCTCTTTTGGGTCGCTGCTGTTTAAATACCTGGCAGGTATAATTACATCGGTGTCAACATTATCTCCATACTTAAAAGCTTTTCCCCTCATGGTTAGATTACCTCCTCAGGTGATGATATTTTGCCTGTTATCGCAGATGCTGCTGCCACAGCAGGACTGGCAAGATAAACTTCGCTCTCTGGGTGTCCCATCCTGCCTACAAAGTTCCTGTTTGTCGTGGATAATGCTCTTTCACCCTTAGCCAGTATACCCATGTGACCTCCCAGACAAGGTCCGCAGGTTGGAGTGCTCACTGCGCCTCCTGCTTCAATGAATATTTCCAGTAATCCTTCCCTCAATGCCTGTAGGTATATCTTTTGGGTAGCAGGGAAAACAATAAGTCTTACTCTTTCATGTACCTTCTTTCCTTCTAGCACCTTAGCAGCTATTCTCATATCCTCTATCCTGCCATTGGTACAGGAACCGATAACCACCTGATCAATC
>JAQUTA010000048.1 GCA_028709965.1 Lutispora sp. | reverse complement strand
AAAAAGGTTTTATCAGCTGCTGCACTTACTTATGTGGCTGCTACTATTGTTGGAATATCACAATTATTAAGGCTTTTGATAATAAGAGGAAGAAGAGACTGATAGCACAGCTATCAGTCTTTTGAATAAATATATTATTTGGAGTGTAATTTATGGATAAGAATTGGGCTAGAGAGGAAGCTTATTTGATTTTAAATAAGATTATTAAAAATGGAGCTTATTCAAGCATTGAGATAAGAAAAAGATTGAATAGCTCCAATCTGGAAAGGCTAGACAAAGCATTGGTGACAGAAATTGTGAATGGGACTTTAAGAAATATTATTTATATTGATTGGGTGTTGAAGAAATATTCAAATATAAGAGAAGAAAAAATATCTCCAAATATCAAGAATATATTAAGATGCGGTGCATACCAAATCATTTTCCTGGATAAAGTTCCTGATTCTGCAGTATGCAATGAGAGCGTTGAATTGGCGAAGAAGCATGGCAACA
This sequence comes from Lutispora sp., assembly GCA_028709965.1. Lineage (GTDB taxonomy): Bacteria > Bacillota > Clostridia > Lutisporales > Lutisporaceae > Lutispora. Next base: position 16,561 of record JAQUTA010000048.1, on the reverse strand, counting down.
TAGGCTCATCAAAATTTGTAAATGGTTTACTTAGAAATATTGCAAGGAATAAAGAGGAAATAGGTTACCCCGAAAAAAGTGATTTTGTGGAATACCTATCTGTAAAATATTCTCATCCAGCTTGGCTGGTGGAAAGCTGGCTAGAAGATTATGGGGCTGAATTCTCTGAGGAAATGATGAAGAAGAACAACCAGGTACCTCCATTGACAATCAGAATTAATCGAACCAAAACAGATAGGCAGAAAATGTATGAGTGCCTTGAGAAGCTTGGCATTACATATACAGAGGGTTTATACAATGAAGAAGCATTGAATATAAGGGGCACCTCTTCTATTGAGGATTTAGATATTTTTAGAGAAGGTCTTTTTGCAGTGCAAGACGAAAGCTCTATGCTGACAAGCAAAATTATGAATCCGATTCCAAATTCATTAATATTAGATGTTTGCAGTGCACCGGGAGGGAAAGCAGCACATATGGCTGAGTTGATGAATAATAAAGGCTTAATAATTGCTAGAGATATACATCAACATAAGCTGGCTTTGATAAATAAAACCTGTAAGAGATTAGGTATAAGCATCGTTAAAGCTGAATTATTTGACGCGCTGATAATAGATGAGAATTATATTGGAATGGCTGATGGAGTTTTGGTAGACGCACCTTGCAGCGGGCTTGGCTTATTACGAAGAAAACCGGATATGAGATGGAAAAGGAAGCCAGCAGATATGGAAGAGCTTCAAAAACTTCAATTTGAGATATTAAAGAATGCCTCACTATATGTTAAAAGCGGAGGAACTTTGGTATATAGCACTTGCACTTTAAATAAAAAAGAAAATATTGAAATAGTAAATAAGTTTTTATCAGAAAATAAAGATTTTTATTTTGATAATATTGAAGATTTATTACCTCGGAATCTATTTGCTCCTAATGCTAAAGAAGGTTATTTAGAGCTTTACCCAAATGTTCATAACACAGATGGATTTTTTATATCTAGGATGATTAAAAGATGATGGAGTGAAAAATAGTGAACAAATTGAATATCAAAAATTTTACTATTGAAGAATTAGAGGAAATAATGGTTCAAAATGGTTTTTCAAGGTTTAGAGGATTGCAAATATTTAAATGGATATATAAAGATGTAGCAAGTTTCAAGTACATGAAAAACTTACCACTAAGCATCATTGATTTTTTGAATGAAAAGTTTTTTCTTGGAAGGACTGCTTTGATTGAAAAGCAGCAATCTAAGGATGGAACCATAAAATATTTATTGGGTCTTCATGACCAAAATGCTGTGGAATGTGTGCTGATGGATTATAAGCATGGCTATTCTGTATGCATATCCAGTCAGGTTGGATGTCGGATGCAATGTAGTTTTTGTGCTTCTACAGAGGGCGGTCTTATTAGGAGCTTGACTTCCGGGGAGATGGTTGAAGAAGTCATGGCGGCAGCACGGGAAAAAGGAGTTGTGATTTCAAATATAGTTGTCATGGGCATAGGCGAACCTTTTGATAATTATGATGAATTAATCAAGTTCTTAAAAATCATAAACAATAAAGAAGGTCTAAATATAGGAATGAGGCATATAACCATCTCTACGTCCGGGGTGGTGCCGAGAATATATAGTTTTGCCGATGAAAATCTGCAATGCACCTTAGCTATCTCATTGAATAGCCCTTTTGACGAAGCTAGGAGCAGGCTAATGCCTATAAATAAAAAATATAATATCGGTGAATTGCTTAAAGCCTGTGATTACTACATAAGTAAAACTAATAGAAGAATTACCTTTGAATATGCACTTATTAGTAATGTAAATGATAGAGAGGATGATGCCAAAGCCCTTAGCAAGTTGTTAAAAGGAAAACTGTGCCATATCAATCTTATACCTATAAATCCTGTATCAGGAAAAGAACATATTAAATCGGATAATAAGAGGGTGGAAGCATTCAAAAAAATAATAGAAGATAATGGTCTTCAAGTTACTGTGAGAAGAGAATTGGGAAGTGATATTCAAGGTGCTTGCGGTCAATTGAGGAAAAGCTATATTTCTGCAGAAAATAATTTGATTTCATGATATTATATATAAATAGAATAAAAGGTTTTTTAAGTATTATGTCGAAATTAAATATTTTAAGTAAAATTAGAAGTTAGCCTATTACAGTTAGAAATAGAGGTGTTTTGATGAGGTCGTTTGGTATTTCGGATATTGGTTTAGTAAGAAAGTTAAATGAGGATTTCTTCTACTACCAAGATAAATATGAATCTGACAGTCCCTATTTATGCATAGTGGCAGATGGTATGGGAGGGCATAATGCAGGGGAAGTAGCTAGCAAAATGGCTGTTTTTGAAGTAAAAAGCTTTATTGAAAAAGCAATCAATAATCCTGACTGTTCCGAAATAAAAGATTACAAAAAGTTAGTAAGAGATGCATTTTTATTTGCTAATAAAAGTGTATATAATAATTCTATAGAGAATAAAGAATGTGGAGGTATGGGAACTACTTTGACACTGGCTTTGATTATAGGAACTGATTTAATTATCGGGCATGTAGGCGATAGTAGGATGTATGTTATAACTGATAACAGTATATCAAAGGTTACCGAAGATCACTCCTATGTGGCAGAATTGATTAAGAATGGTACTATTAAGCCTGAAGAAGCGGATCATCATCCCCAAAAAAATTTAATAACGAGAGCATTGGGAACCTCAAAAAGCTTAGAGGTTGATATCAAAAGCATTAAACTAAGGAAAGGTGATTTTATTCTCATCTGTACAGACGGATTGTCGAATATGCTGTCTGATGTTGAGATATTTAATATAGTCTTATCAAAAAAAGAATCTAATTCTATCTGCTATGAACTTGTCAATAAGGCTAACCTCAATGGAGGTCTTGATAATATAACGGTAGTAGTAATTGAAGTTGAGCTGGGAGGTGAAAACAATGATAGGTAAGGTTCTTGGAGATAGATATGAGATATTAGAAAAAATAGGCGGCGGCGGCATGGCTCTTGTATATAAAGCAAAATGCCGATTACTAAATAGATATGTAGCAGTTAAAATTTTGAGATCTGAGTTTACCGAAGATGAAGAGTTCGTAAAGAAGTTCAAAAGAGAATCTCAATCTGCAGCTAGTTTATCTCATCCTAACATTGTTGGTATTTATGATGTGGGTATGGAAGATGATATATACTATATCATTATGGAATATATAAAAGGGCAGACTCTAAAGGAGTTGATAAAGTCTAAAGGAGCTTTAGGTGTCGAATATGCAACGAATATTGCTCTTCAGATTGCTTCAGCTTTAGAACATGCCCATGCAAATCATATAGTTCATAGAGATATTAAATCACATAACATCATGATTAAGGAAGATCATACAGTAAAGGTAACGGATTTTGGTATTGCTAGAGCTGTTTCCTCAAGTACTATAACCAATACAGGAAATATTATTGGATCTGTTCATTATTTTTCGCCAGAGCAAGCTCGAGGGGGATATACTGATGAAAAATCTGATATTTATTCCTTAGGAGTAGTTATGTATGAGCTGGTAACGGGAAGGCTTCCCTTTGAAGGAGAGACTCCTATTTCAGTAGCACTAAAACACATACAAGAAGACGCTGTGAGCCCTAAAACAATAAATAATAGAATTCCAAAAAGCTTAGAAGGCATAATAATGAAGGCTATGGAGAAGGATATATCCAAGAGGTATAGCAATGTAGGAGAAATAATAGCCGATTTAAAGCAATCTCTTATAATGCCAAACGGTGACTTTGTAAAAAAGAAAAAAGATATTGATGAGAATACAAAAGTGATTGAACCAATTAAATATATTGATGTTGCAGAACAGTTAAGCACTGAGAGTAATCTAGAGGAGAAAAATATAGAACCTAAGAGCAACAAAAAAATAACAATAATTGCAATTTCATCAGGTTTAATTCTTGCCCTGCTAATGTTTGGAGTTTATATGCTGATTAATAATATATTTAATGTTAAAGTTGCAAATGTGCCAAATATTATTGGATATAGTGAGGAAGAAGCTAGAAGAGAGTTGGAGACCTTAGGATTTATAATGGACGTAGCAGAGGAAAGGGTTAATAACAAGGATGTTCCGGAGGGACATATAGCAAGGCAGGATCCTAAGCCTGAAACATCGAATAAGGTTACAAATCCGGTTAGAGTTGTTGTGAGCAAGGGTCCTAAGAAAGTTCCCGTACCGCCAATTGTAGGTAAGAATTATGATGAGGTTGATATAATGTTGGAGAGCTTCGGACTTCAAGAAGGTGAGCCTTCACAAGAATATAGCCAATATCCCAGCGGAATAGTTATAAGGCAAAGTATTTCACCTGGTATTAATGTTGATGAGGGCACAAAAATTGATTATGTTATCAGTGGTGGTCCTGAGAAGTTTTTTATGACAGAATTTATTGGCTCAAATATTGAAGATGTCAAGAATCAACTAAATGTACTGGATCTGATTTTGGGAAATGTTACTCCAGAATTTAGTGATGATGTTCCGATAGGAGTTGTTATGAATCAAACTCCAAAAGCAGGCACTGAAGTTAGCAAAAAAAGTGTAGTTGATTTTGTAGTTAGTAAAGGTCCTAAGGAAATATCTAATACTAAACCTTATTTGAATGTTGTATTGCCTCAAAATTTGGATAAAATGAAAGTTACTATATTTAAGATTGAAGGAGATAAGAGTTCATTAATATATGAAAAAACGCATTCCTCCTCTGATAGCCCATTAAAGATAGATATAAGTGGTAAGGGTCAAGTATTATTTGAAGTATATATTAATAATAGTTTTCAAGATAGCACACCATATAACTTTTAACGGAGGATTTTTATGTTATCAGGCGTTATTACAAAAGGTATAGGTGGTTTTTACTATGTAGATACAGTTGACAGAATATACGAATGCAGAGCCCGCGGCAGATTTAGAAAAGAGAATATAGTACCTATGGTTGGAGATCGGGTAGACATTGATATTGATGATAGGACAAAGCAAGGTTATGTTATAAATATTCACGATAGAAAGAATCAAATGCAAAGACCCGTTGTAGCCAACATTGACCAGGTTATTATTGTATTTGCTGCAAAAAAGCCTGATATCAACATTAGCTTACTCCAAAAGTTTCTGGTATATGGGGAATCTGTTAGATTAAAAATTATAGTATGCATAAATAAAATTGATTTAGATGAGAGCAATGAAATGAATCCTATAATAGCTATGCTAAGTAGCGTCCCCTATGATTTTATATGCACCAGTGTATTAAAAGCAATTGGTATCAATGAATTAAAAGAAAAATTAAAGGATAATATTTCTGTATTTGCGGGACCCTCTGGGGCTGGAAAGTCTTCATTGCTGAATTCTATCAGCCCGGGCTTGTTTTTGAAAACCGGCGATTTGAGTCGTAAAACTGACAGGGGAACTCATACTACCAGGCATGCAGAACTGATTAAGCTTGATTCTGGAGGTCTGGTTGTTGACACACCTGGTTTCACTTCTTTTGAATTAGTAGATATTGATGAAAGGGAGCTTCAATATTTATTTCCAGAATTTCAAAGTCATTTAAACTGTAGATTTCCATCCTGCAGACATTATAAAGAGCCTGAATGTGGAGTGAAAGAAGCTGTTGATGCGGGAATTATTGATCCCATCAGATACGAACATTATATACAAATCTTATCTGAAATAAAGAAAAATAGGAGGTATTAATTTGATAAAGATTGCGCCATCTATATTATCTGCTGATTTTGCAAATTTATCTTCAGATGTTATAGCTGTCGAGGATGCCGGAGCCGATATGCTCCATATTGATGTCATGGATGGTCATTTTGTTCCAAACATAACCCTAGGAGCACCTGTTATAAAAAGTCTGCGAAAAGTTACTGATTTGGTGTTTGATGTACATTTAATGATTGATAATCCAGAACAGTATATTAAAGATTTTGTTTTGGCCGGTGCTCAGATTATAACGGTTCATGCAGAAGCATCCAAGCATTTGCACAGATTGCTTCAAATTATAAGAAATGAGGGAGTAAAAGCTGGAATAGCTTTGAATCCTGCGACACCAGTTTCAATTATTGAACATCTATTGGATGATTTGGATATGATTTTAATAATGTCTGTCAACCCAGGTTTTGGCGGTCAAAAATTCATTCCTGCTATGTATGACAAGATTTCAGCGGTAAAGGAGTATTTAAACAAAAAAAGTAAATATATACCAATTCAAGCAGATGGAGGAATTGGGTTAGATAACATCCGGAAGGTACATAACTCCGGAGCAGAGATTATTGTGGCAGGTTCTGCCATATTTAATTCAAAAAATATTAAAGAGACAATTAAGCTTATGAAAAAGGCGGATGAGGGAAAGAATGAAAACAGCAATAATCTGTAATGGTAATGTTACAGATTATGATTATTGTTTGAATATAATCAAAAGCGCAGATTATATAATTTGTGCCGACGGAGGCACTAGGCATGCGTACAAAATGGCCTTGCATCCGGATTTAATACTTGGGGATTTTGATTCCTCAGATAATGAATATTTAGAGCATTACAAAAATCTTGGAATAAAAATGGAAAGGTATCCGAAGGATAAGGATAAGACGGATAGTCATCTATGTATTTTAAAGGCTCTCGATTTTTCTCATGAGATTATTCTTATTGGAGCCACCGGTAGTAGATTAGATCACACAATGGCTAATATTTCTTTGTTAAAGTTAGGACTTGATAAAGGAGTAGATATATATATCGCGGATAGCCAGAATGAAATATATTTGATAAACAAAAGTATTACTATTAAGGGTAAACCGGGAGAACTATTCTCTCTATTGCCAATATCTCAAAGCGTTGAAGGTATATGCGTTTATGGAGCTAAATATGAACTAAATGAAGCTGTCATGGAGATTGGTGATCCCTATGGAACAAGCAATTTATTTAAAAAGGAAAATGTAAATATAAAAATAAGAAGTGGATATTTATTGGTAATAAAATCAAAAGATTAAGTCACAAAATGACCTCTATACGAGTATTATATATTATATGAGTATAGAGGTCATTTTGGGGGAATTGATATGGGATATTCCTATAAGAAATTTGCTGGCATAATGTGCATAGTGTTAGCCATGACAATATTGATCAGGGTCTTACCTTTGTGGGTCTGGTATACTATTATAACATGCTTTATTGCATCAATATGCTATCTTATATATAATTCCCTATTTGGATAGATAGGAGGTATAGAATTATGAGCTACAAGAAGAAAAAAGTGATTGGACTTTTGATCTTCGCTGTTGGTTTGGGTGTTTTATTAGCTGTAACTATGCCTCTTATAGGTTGGATATTGTTATCTGCCATTGTTTTGATTTACGTTGGTATTTATCTGTACAAAAACTAAAAAAGCGCGGTTTCGCGCTTTTATGCTATATAGCTCTTTGTACTTTACCGGATCTTAAGCATCTTGTACAAACTTGGATTCGCTTTGGAACACCATTTACCAAAGCTCTTACAGTTCTTATGTTAGGAAGCCAAGTTCTCCTGCTATGTCTGTTTGAGTGACTTACCTGATTCCCTGAAATCATACCTTTTCCGCACACTTCACATTGTCTTGCCATATATGCACACCTCCTTCGGCAGAATAACTTTCAAATAAAACACTATCATTTTAACACATATGTTATACTAAAGGCAATAATATGAAGCAAAATATTTAATTATAAGTTAAAGTATAAGTTGTAATTGGACTATTAACATATTATCTGTTGAAGAAAATAATTATATAATATAAAATATACTTAAAAAGTGGGAGGCGATATAATGCCGGGTAAAATGAAAACTGAATTTGGTGAAATAAATATATCTGATGATGTTTTAGCATCCTTAGCCGGATTAGCTACTACAGAATGCTATGGCATAGTTGGTATGGCTTCAAAAAGTGCTAAAGACGGTATAGTAGAGCTACTAAAAAGAGAGAATCTTAGTAAGGGAGTTAAGGTTTCCTCTGATGGTGAGGAGATAGTTATAGATTTATATATTATTGTTGAATTTGGCACCAGAATATCAGTCGTAGCAGATAATATTATTAGCAAGGTAAAATATTCTTTGGAAAATTTAACGGGATTAAAAGTAAAAAAAGTCAACATAAATGTACAAGGAGTTAGAGTATAGCTCTATTAAGGAGGTACGAATTTTGTCAGATCTACATATAGAATTAATACAGGGCTTGCATCTAAAAAACATGATAATATCAGGTGCTAATAATCTTGAAAATAATAAAAATTTAGTAAACTCACTTAATGTATTTCCAGTGCCGGATGGAGATACAGGTACAAATATGTCTTTAACCATGAATTCAGCCGTTAGGGAGATAAATAAATCTAAGGATCTAGGAGTCGATGTAATAGCTGATTTAGCCGCTAATGGCTCTTTAATGGGTGCAAGAGGTAATTCAGGGGTTATATTGTCGCAAATTTTTAGAGGTTTTGCTAAAGCACTAAAAAATGTAAAAAAGATTGATGCATCAGCTTTAGCTGATGCGCTTATGGAAGGCTCAAACACTGCTTATAAGGCGGTTATGAAGCCAACGGAAGGCACTATACTTACAGTAATAAGAGAAAGTGCTGAATTTGGTATTAAAATAGCAAAAAGCTCTTCAAATGCTACAGATTTTCTTGATAAAGTAATAGATAAGGCTAATGAAACTTTGAGTAGGACACCTGACATGCTTCCTATATTGAAACAGGCGGGTGTTGTGGATGCAGGGGGAAAAGGTTTAATTTTTATTTTAAAAGGTATGCATCAATACCTTGTTTCAGGAAGCATAATTCAGCTGTCAGAAGTAATTGAAGAAGAGGTGGAAGAAGCCGCTAAACCAATATATGAGGATATAGTATTTGGCTATTGCACTGAGTTTTTTATAAAAGGTAAAGGACTTGAGCCAGAAGAATTTAAAAAGAAAATAGTGGACATTGGAGATTCAATTGTTGTTGTAGGGGACGAAAATCTGATAAAAGTTCATGTTCATACAAATAATCCAGGAGTAATAATAGAGAAAGCCCTTCAATTAGGCTATTTATCGAAAATTAAAATTGACAATATGAGAGAACAGCATGAAGAGCTATTATTAAGTGAAGAAGATAAGTTGGAAAACCGGGAGAGCAAATTATATGGAGTAGTTGCAGTTGCGATGGGATCAGGAATTTCTAGAATTTTTAAAGACCTTGGAGCTGATGAAATAATTGAGGGTGGACAAACCATGAATCCAAGTACAGAGGATATCCTAAGAAGCGTTGATAAAATAGAAGCGGAAAATATAATTATATTTCCTAATAACAGCAATATTATATTAGCAGCAAACCAAGCAAAATCTCTATCAGAAAAAAATATTATTGTAGCATCTACAAAATCTATTCCTCAAGGTATTGGTGCATTAATGGCATTGGATCAAGATAAATCGCCCTCAGATAATGAAAAAAAGATATCTAAAGCTATAGGAGAAGTAAAAACGGGACTTATTACTTATGCAGTGAGAAATTCTAATTTTGATGGAGTAGATATAGAAGAGGGCAATTTCTTGGGCATAGTAGAAGGAAAAATAAATGCAGTAGGAGAGGAAATTTCTGAAGTAATAAATAAAGTAATGGACGATATGGTTGATGAAGACTCTTCCTTGATAACACTATACTATGGAAGTGATATTGAACAAGAAGAAGCAACGAAATTAGAGAATGATATGAGAGAGCGTTATCCTGACTGCGATGTAGAAATACATTATGGTGGTCAGCCATTGTATTATTACATTCTGTCAGTAGAATAGATATTTTCTTAGCTAAATGCGTAAATTGAGGGAATTTACGCATTTTCTATGAAAAAGCATATGACGAGGTGTTAAAATGAACAAATTAAATGAGAGTGTTCAAGTATTAAAGGGAATAGGAAGCTCCAAAGCAAAAATGTTGTTGAGATTAGATATAATCTCCATTGAAGATTTGTTTTATCATTTTCCAAAAGGGTATAAAGATAAGGGCATCATCACCAAAATCAAAGATATAATGCCTGGTAGTTATTATAATGTAATAGGTACAGTTGAATCAAAGGCTATGGAATCCAGAAGTAAAAGAGGCCTTTTGATAACAAAATTTATTATAGTAGATGAGACCGGCTCTTTTGTGATTGTTTTTTATAATAATAGATTTATAAAAAACACATTTAAGATTGGAGATAGGGTTATTTTTTCCGGGAGAACAAGCCTGATAAATAACAAAACTTCAATGGAATGTCCGGAGTATGAAAAACTGACAGAGAATAATATGAATTTAATCAGTATTGTGCCTGAATATGCGCTTACTGAAGGCTTGAGTCAGAAAGAAATGAGAAAGTTCACTTATAGAGCTTTGGAATTTGCGGATAATTCAATTGAAGAAATATTTCCACCGGAATTCAGGAAGAAGTTTAAACTAGCAGAGATCAATTTTGCATTAAAAAATATTCATTTTCCCGATACAAAAAAAAGCCTTCAAAGGGCTCAACGAAGACTAAAGTTTCAAGAAGTATTCTTTTTTCAATCATATCTTCTAAAAGTTAGAGGAAGGTCAGCTGCGGAAGGGAAAGGTATTGTATTTAGTGGAGAAAAGCACGCAAGAGATTTTATTGCTAAACTGCCCTATTCGCTTACAGGTGCCCAGGAAAGAGTGCTGGAAGAAGTGTTTATGGATATGAAGAAACCTGATGCCATGAATAGGTTGATTCAGGGCGATGTTGGATCAGGTAAAACAATCATTGCTTTTTTGGCATTGCTTAATTGTGTAAAAAGTGGTTGCCAGGGCGTCATGATGGCACCTACGGAGATACTTGCCATGCAGCATTTTGAAACAATCAAAGAATATATTTGTCTTGGAAAATATGATATAAAAGTTGACCTTATTACCGGTAGCATGAAATCTTTATATAGGAAAGAAGCATTAGAGAGCATTAAGGAAGGCATGACTAGTATAATAATTGGTACCCATGCAGTAATAAGCGAAGGGGTAGAGTTTCAAAACTTAGGATTAGTGATAACGGATGAGCAGCATAGATTCGGAGTAAGGCAAAGAGCCTTGCTTCAATCAAAAGGTATAAATCCTGACATGTTGGTTATGAGTGCAACTCCCATTCCTAGGACACTATCCCTCGTGCTATATGGGGATCTTGATATTTCGGTGATAGATGAACTTCCTCCAAACAGAAAAAAGATTGAAACATATTTTATAGGTTCTGATAAGAGAAATAGGCTATATAATTTTGTAAAAAAGCTTATAGAAGAAGGACGCCAAGCATATTTTGTTTGCCCTTTGGTAGAAGAATCAGAAAAATTAGAATTAAACTCTGCGAAAGAGTACTGTGAAAATATTAAGAAAAATTATTTTAAAGAGTATAATACTGGATTAGTATATGGTAAAATGAAAAACGAAGAAAAAGATAAAATAATGACTGGCTTTAAAAATGGTGAAATTCAGATTATTGTGTCGACAACTGTTATAGAAGTTGGAATAAATGTACCAAATGCAACAGTAATGCTAATTGAAAACGCAGAAAGATTTGGGCTTGCACAATTGCATCAACTTAGGGGAAGGGTTGGAAGAGGAGAACACCAATCTTATTGTATATTAATATCTGATTCGAATAGTGAAGAAGCAAAATCAAGGCTCAAATTTATGACTAAAACCAATGACGGTTTTCAAATTGCGAAAAAGGATTTAGAGACGAGGGGAAGTGGTGAAATCCTTGGCACTAAGCAGCATGGCTTAGCAGAATTTCGCTTAGTGGATTTGTCAAAAGACTTTGATATAATTAAAACCTCCAAGGAAGCTAATGATTTCTTATATAAAAATAACGAGATTAAAAAAACAGAGTACCAAAAGATGGTTAAATATTTAAATGATAAATTTGAAAAAATAATAGAAGAAATAGCTTTAAATTAAATACTGGTGATAAATCACCAGTATAGGGAGAGGAGAAATTGAAGGAAGAGCTCTATGGGGAAATATAGTGTATTACTAATATCCCTAACAATAGATTTTGCAATTTAGCTTTTTTTATTCAGATAAAAAAATCATATTTTGTTTAAAAATAGGGTTTGTGCTAAAATATAATTGACATTTAGTTGGAGGTATTGCTATTGAGAATTATAGCTGGGGAACTAAAGGGTAGAAAATTAGAAAGAATAGATACCGAATTAATAAGACCTACTTCTGATAGAGTAAGAGAAGCCTTATTCAGCATTTTAGGGGATATGGTGATTGATTCCAGATTTTTAGATTTATTTGCGGGAAGCGGAAGTGTGGGAATAGAAGCTTTTAGCAGAGGTGCTAAAGAGGTGGTTTTTGTTGATGCCGGAAATGATAGCATCAAGGTATTGAATAGCAATTTGCAAAAAACTAATCTAATAGAAGAGACGGAAATAATACAAGCTGATTATGCTGCAACAGTTGAAAAACTAGCATATCAAGGAAGAAAGTTCGATATTATTTTCATAGATCCTCCCTATAAGTTTGGCATAGCCTTAGATGCAGTAAGAAAAATTCAAGAGAAAAACCTCTTATCAAAAAATGGAGTTATTATTGTTGAACATGGATCCAAGGATTTAATTCCTGAAAAAATCGGTATATTTGAAATATTTAAAGAGAAAAAGTATGGTAACATCTGCTTGTCATTATATGTGATCAAAAAGAAGAATGGAGAGATATAAAAGATGAAGATAGGAGTATATCCTGGAAGTTTTGACCCTGTTACCAATGGGCATTTGGATATAATAGAAAGGGGAGCCAAGCTATTTGACAAGCTTATAGTCGGTGTACTTATTAACAATAATAAATCACCTTTATTTTCTTTAGAAAAGAGAATAGAGTTTCTTGAGTATAGCTGTAAAGGTATTCCTAACATAGAAGTAGAATCTTTTAGTGGCTTACTAATTGAATTTATGAAAAACAAGAATGCTAAAACTATAGTGAAAGGACTAAGAGCTGTATCTGATTTTGAATATGAATTTCAAATGGCATTAATGAATAGGAAACTTAACCCCGAAATAGAAACTATTTTCATGATGACAAATAATAAATATTCATACTTGAGCTCAAGTCTTATCAAGGAAGTTGCAAAATTTGGCGGTTGTGTAAAGGGGCTTATACCAGAGATTGTAGAAAAAGAGTTATATAAAAAAATATAGACAGGGGGTCGTAATGTGGAGGTCCTACTTTTATTAGATGCACTAGAAGACATAATAGAAAAAGCTTCAAATTTACCATTATCTTCAAAAGCTATGATCAATAAGGAAGAATTGTTGGAAATAATAAAAGATATTAGAATCAAACTTCCTGATGAAATGAAGCAGGCTCAATGGATTAAGGAAGAAAGACAGAAGATATTGATTGAAGCTAAAAAAGAAGCAGAAGGAATAAGAAAAGAATGTGATGATAAGTACCAAAAAATTAAAGATGAAAGACAAAGAATTCTTGCAGAGGCTGAAAAAGAATCAGAGATTTTAAGGCAAGAAGCCGATAGAAGAATAAAAAGCATGATAGATGAAAGTGAGATAACAAAAAAGGCTAGCGAGCAAGCAAAAGACATTATAGGAGCCGCACAACAGGATGCAAAAAAAATAAGGCTAGGGGCTAGAGCCTATGCTGATGATGTACTTGCAGAGCTTTCAGTAAAAGTTGAAAAGGTATTATCTACTATTAGCACTAATAGAGATGAATTGAAAAATTATAAAAGTTAAAAAATAAGCTGACATTCAGCTTATTTTTTATTATATAGAGAAAAAAAGAATAAAGATATTAAACTCGAAGATAATAGCAAAAATAGCAACAAAAATACTAATGTTCTACTTGACAACATAAGAGTATTATACCACTTTATAGAATCATAGTTTGAATAAAAAGGATAGATACTAAATGCAGGCAAATTGGCAAACGTACTCAGAAGGAAAGTATAAATAGCAGCTAAAAATCCCTGTAATATTTTCATAATAAAAAATATAGAAAAATTTATGTCTGTATCTTGAATAATTCCTGACACCTGAGCATTAATGGATAAACCCCCGAAGCCAATAAAAAAACTAACGAGAGCAATCATTGCTGTACCTGGCGTATAGACATCGGCGCACTCTTTTATACCATTGGTTATTTCCAAGATGCCTGTGACTATCACAGAAAGTTTCTGGATATTTTGAATATGAAATAAGGGTAATAGATTTATGGATTTTATTATTAGTGTTAATATTCCGGTTACCTTTATTATCCTTGATATTACAGAAAAAATAATGATATAGCCACCTACTAATAAAATTAAACTTATAGCATTCTTGATGGAATCACCCATCAATTGACCAATAGTTCTATTATCTGTCTCCCTATATAATAATAGCTCTTTGAAAGGATTAGATATGCATAGTTTATATTTAGATTTTTCATCTCTTTTATAAAATTTCATAATCAAGCCGCAGCTTATTGCAGAAAAATAATGTGACAATAACAGTAAAGTTGTTGCTTGTGGATTTTTCAACATACCGATAGAAACAGCACCAATTATGAAAAGAGGTCCTGAAGTGCTGCAAAGGCTTATCATTCTTTGAGCTTCGGTTTTTGTGCATTGATTATTTCTTCTGAGGTTAGCAACAATTTTGGCCCCAACAGGATATCCGGAAGCAATGCTCATAACAAAGGCAAAGGCTCCCTCTCCGGGCATATTGAATATAATGCTCATTAGTGGCTTAAATATGCTGCCAATGAAGCTTACTACACCTAATCCAATTAATATTTCCACGCAAATAAAAAAAGGCAATAAGGCAGGGCAAACAACATTAAACCAAAGATCCAAACCTTCTAATGAAGCTCTATATGCTTCTTCAGGGAACATAATTATGCTTGATATAATAAAAAGAAATAATAAAGCATTAAAATATAAGGTTAAATATTTTTTAATCATAGCGTCACCTAAAATAGAAGATAAGATAATATATTATATTAATAGAAAAAATAACTATACTCATTATTTTTATATAGAATATAGGAGTTGACTTTATAATGGTGAAAAAACCTTCTATTGGCTTAGCATTGGGTTCGGGAGCATCAAGAGGACTTGCTCATATTGGAGTATTGATGGCTTTGGATGAAAACAATGTTATACCTGATTATATTGCCGGATGCAGCATAGGAGCCCTAATAGGGTCATTATATCTTTGTGGAATTAATTTAGACTTATTGACAAAGCTTGCCAAGAATATGAAGGCTGATATATGGATGGATCCAGCTGTTTCAAGAAAGGGTATTCTAGCCGGTAAAAAAGC
This sequence comes from Lutispora sp., assembly GCA_028709965.1. Classification (GTDB taxonomy): domain Bacteria; phylum Bacillota; class Clostridia; order Lutisporales; family Lutisporaceae; genus Lutispora. The sequence goes on along the minus strand of JAQUTA010000048.1, from coordinate 1,238 downwards.
CGAAGAATTTTTCCGAATTTTAACAAAAGACAAAAAAATTGAAGAACTAAAAAAACCTATTAGCATTGTTGCTACAGATTTAGTAAATTGTAAAAGATATATTTTCAAAGAAGGACCTTTATGGAGGGCTATTAGAGCCAGCATATCAATACCAGGGATATTCTGCCCCGTAGAATTAGGTGGTATGATTCTTGTGGATGGAGGTGTAGTAGAAAGAGTACCTGCAACTTTGGCAAAAGAAATGGGAGCAGATATAGTAATTGCGGTAGATGTAGGTAAGGGACAGATCAACTTGAAGCCAAACAATCTCTTTGAAGTTATTATGCAGAGTATAGAGACTATGGAAAATACAATAATAGAAAACAATTTTTCGGAGGATTATATTTTTATTAATCCAATAATCAAAAATATTAATCCCCTTGATTTTACAAAGGTTGATTTATGCATAGAAGAAGGAAAAAAAGCTGCATTAGAAGCTTTGCCAAAAATTAGCAAAGCAATAGAGGATTATTGCAGCTCATCAATTAACAAGGGAGAAGTTCTATAATCTTCGCCAGCCTTTTTATACGATTTATTTGTATATCCTAGATTATATATATCTGTTGAAATTGTGTCCAAACTAAACATTCTGTTTAAAGATGAAGATTGGCTTTTGAAGCTTGCGGGTTTATTTATTATTTCATAATTAGCATTTTTATTTATCTCCCTTAGCAAATCCCTTCCTTTATCATTAAAAGCCAAGACACGAATATAAGCAGGTGTTTTAAGCATTCTTGCATAATTTATGTCTTCCTTGTTCATGCTCATAAGCATATGGCAGAGAGTTCTTTGCAGAGAGGTTCTAGTATAACGTTTCGTCTTAAGCATAGAAATTAGTTCTTCAAAGCTAGTAGAATGTATACCTGATTTTTTTAGCCTAAATTCAATTCCTTCCTTTACTTCTGGTAAATATCTCATTGATTTAACACTGGATTTTCTTAATTCATATAACAAAATATCAGAAAAGTTCTCCCAAAATACAGGTCCTTTTCCATGCTCCATATTATTCTTCATTACACTCCATGATTCCGGTGAAGTCGCTTTGCGTATTTCTGGAGTTAGGCCTCTTTTCCTTAACTCTTCCCTTATAGCTGTCGCACTTGATATAGAACCTGTAAAATTCTTATCACTGTAATTATTCATTAGCCTCTTTATGGTGACGGGTTTTATTGAACTGCTTAATAGAATTATAGACTTAA